>CAWASY010000112.1:0-31608 GCA_963784505.1 uncultured beta proteobacterium
TGCGACATGCCGAATTGACGCTCGTAGCTGATGTACGGTGCTCTTGCCGTGTACGTGGTTACAACCGACCCAGTTGGTCAGATTGGAGCCGGTCAGATTGGGCCGAACCGCCCAAAAACTCAGGCAAGGCCGATGCCAAGGCATTGATCGCGTTCTGCGAAGCCTTGCGTGTGGCAATGGTTTCGCCTTTTGCATTGGTTGCTGCGACTGCGGCGGCGTGCGCTGCCCAATCTGCCGGCAATTCATCTTGGTGCGGCGCTCGAATTCTGCGGCTTCAGCGGGGGAACGCTGCGCGATATTCGGCGAACTTGTTGTTCCACAGCTTTTCCAGGCCTTCGCCCTTAGCGCGCGCATCCCATGCTTCATACACATGCGTCGGGATTTCGAACGCAGGGTTCCAAGCCGATGTGCGCGCGGGTTGCGGCTACTTCGGATCGCCAATGTGCGCCGTGCACGTCGTGCGTCCCTTCCTTATTCGGCGAACCCGCACCGATGACCGTCTTGCAGCAGATCAGGGTAGGCTTGTCCGTTACCAGCTTGCCCTTCAATCGCGGAATTCCATGGCTTCTAGATCACTACCCTGCACATTGGCAATAGAGGCTTGGCCATGTCATCCGGTGTACGAGCCGCTAGGACCGTCGATGGAGATATCATTGTCATCCCAGAAAGCGGTTAGCTTGCCCAGACCCCAAGTACCAGCCAGTGCGCCTTCATGCCAGATACCTTCCATCATGTACGATCGCCCATAATAAGTACGGTGATCGACGCATTCGCTGACCCGGAAAATCGCCGTCTGCAGCGAGCAAATTCTGCCATCGCCATGCCGACTGCACACCAACGACAGCGGCGATGACAACTGGAAACAGCGCAGCTTTGATTCGACTGACCTCGCCGGCAGACCTTTATCCTCTACTTCATCTTTAACGACGGACATCCTGTTGGTTGCCTATATCTCATGATATTTCACTCCAGCTTTGTGACACCGTGCCGCACCGACAAGCACCTCACTCCCTACCGACACGCCCACGGCAACCCCCATTAGCACACGGGCACCTGTACGGGTACTGGGGCAGGGACAACGCAAGCAACCAATGGCGCAACGTCGTGTCACAGTACCGTGACATTTGATCCTAACCGTACCCCTCCACCCATCGTGTCAATATAGGGTAGTGAGCCTAAATCTGCACTATAATGCGGCCTATCTCAAAGCCACCGATTGTACCGGCTAGCGGTGGGCCCGCATCCTGTGACTCGGGACGTCTCGCTGAGCCAGGATGGATTCAGTTGGCCGGCGTTTCAGCCCGTGGCATTCGCAGCGAAGTGAATCTCGCCAATCTGCGCTTCGATTCGTTACAAACCGTCGATTGCACCGTGCCACTCACCGTTCAGGGCCGCAACATGGCCCAGGAGACGTGCCGCGCAGCAGCTCAGCACCGATGGCGAGAATGGCACAGTCACTTTGGGCCCGTCCACCAAGCGCCGAAAAAGCAACGGCATCAACGTCTATTTGCCGTTGGTCAACCGGTAAGAGGAGCGGCACAATGAGCAAACTTTTTCACGGAATACTTTCGCTTGGCTCTTACTTTTCCTTGGTAGTACGCTAGCCTGGGGCCGATTTTTTATGATAACGCAAGCTGTCATGCCCGCCGTTGCCAGCCTCTTACCGGCAATCCTGCCACCAACAGCGAGCAGAATTGTACGGCCTGCCACGCCGTTGGGGGAATAGTCCCCACGGTATCGCTGCAAGGCCGACGAATGTAGTCGCGGCACCACCAATCTCTATACCGTTACGCTGAGCAGTGGCCCAGCAACTGCTGGCCTCAATGTCGACCAGCAATGGCCGTGGCACCTTGCTCCCCACGGGCTCAGATACACAGGCCCTTCTTGGCGAACTTACCCATAGCGCGCCCAAACCATTTAATGGCAAACCAAGCCCAGTTCACTTTTGCGTGGACAGCACCGACCTTCAAGCGCGACTATCTATGTCGCCGGCAACTCGAGTGATGGGCAACAAAGTTTAACCGGTGATGGTATTGCAGCTACATCTTTTACGGTGCAAGTCACCGGGGGCAACGGCGGTCCACCAACGGTTAGCCCCACCCGCCGGTACCCGCCGCTGGGGCTTCAGTCCGTCGGTCAGTGGGCTCAGTCAGCCAAAATCCTGAATAACCCATGCCGGCGATGCCCGGTCTTACGTGACGCAGAAACCGGGGGACATTGTAATTATTGAGAGTGGGAGCCTTTTACCTACCTCTTTTCTTGATATCTCTGCCCGAAACGAATTGCCGGCGGTGGTAATGCAGAAACGGCAATTGCCGGGATTCACCTTTCATCCGGACTATACCACCAATGGTTACTTTTTTGAAACTACACCACCGGTAGTAGTTCGAGCACAGCATATTTGTTGCGCACCGTATCCCGCTTTAGCCGCAGCAGCGCCAATGCCAACTTGGCCAGCGAAATAAACCCGTTCCCTGCAAACCTCAGAAGTAGGGGAATTCTTGTGCTGCAACTTCCACAGGCCGTGCAGGAAGGGGCATGGAAGTAGGATCTGGTGCAAGATTTTGGATAATCAATGAGCGTAAGAATTGGTTACATAAAGTGGTGCGGCTCTCGGAATCAATATAGCCGTAGGTGATGAGGAAAGCCGTTGATTGTAAAAGTTGCCTCCATTCCAAAAAGTCGCTAAGCTGCAGGTGTATTTCATCGACAACAAGTCGGTTTTCATGATAAAGAAAATAATTTCTATGAGGACAATGATGAGCGCGCCATCTTCTTTTGCAAAGGCGTAATTGAAACAGCGGCCCCGGATGTTGTGCATTGTAATGACTGGATTACCAGTTCGATTCTTTGTACCTGAAGACCACTTAATCCGTCGTTTAAAAATGCAAAAACAGTTTTCAAATCTACAATAATTCATTCAGCCATAAGTTTAAAGGAGATATTATGGACAAGGTCAAGATGATTGACATTGAAGATAATATGCTTGGTAATTTAGAAACGGCCGATTTTGAAGGATTTATTAAACTTGGCATGGAATTCTCCGATGCGTAATCGTTGCGGGTGAGAACAAGAAACTGGAAGGAATTGTTCAAGAAGAAGAACAGAAAGAAATGTCGAAAATTTCGATAATGACGAAAACTCAACAGAATCGTATTATAACCTATATAATGAACTTATGGGCTAAACGCGTAGGGCAACTGGCAATGTTGGCAGTTGCCTGATTTTTTTTCTCGTGTCGAGATGAAACCAGCGTCCTCGGGTTTAAAATCCAAACAGTAAATTCAAAGTATATGTTGAAATTCCCATAGAAAGCAGTATCTTACCTGCGCGATTCGCTGCGCACGTCGAAGTTTTTCTTACAGTGGCGAAGTAAACCGTTTTGTTTTCGTCGGGGATCGTCGATGACGCTTTCGGCGATATCACCGCCTGAGGTTGAGTCAGTTTTATACTACGGAGACCGCGGAATTTGATTCTGTATCCCTTGAACTCCGTTTTCATTCATATCATGACCGCGCGGCGCGGGGGATGCGATACTCTCTTCGATCAGGGCGCAGCCGTCCGACGCCCGCCAGGCCGATTCGTCCTCACCCAGGTAAGCGAGGGGCACCGCGACCAGTCGGCCGCGGACGGATGGCGCAAAGGCCGAACAGCTGCGATAGCGACCCGGATTCTTGAGCGCCAGAGTGATCGCACCGTGCCCGCCCATGGAGTGACCGAGCAATCGCTGCCGATCCAGATTCAGATTGAAGTGCTTGTCGAGCACCGCCGGCAGCGGCCACACGCCCGCCATTCGATAGTGGCCGGACCAGGGCCGTCAGGCAGATCGTCGGCTCATTCAAGAGCATGTCGAAGGCGGTTTCAGATCAGCAACCTGATGGCTGAGGCCGAAGGCCGAGCCGCTGGTGAGGGCGATCATCGACCGCGCCTTCGTGCGCCGACCCCGGGCCGCGCACATTCACCCGACGACTTGAACTCATCGAACTCGATTAGGCCTTACGTCCGCGCGGCTTCAATGCTACTTCCTTCGCGTAGATTTCCGGCTTGAAGCGATGTGACGTTGAGATCGAGCACCGGCCGCTTGATCATCGAGGGCTGTGCCACATCAGCGCCAGCGCCTTGCGCTCGTTCAAGCCCTCTCTGTCGCTGTCGGGCAGCTTGTGGTGCCGGCGCGGTTAAGCAGCGTTTCCATCGACCCATTGCTTGAGCTTTTCCTTGGCGACGCCGGCAAGCTTGTAGTCGTGAAAGTCGTAAGCCACGCCGTGATCGTCGAGCCAGGCGCGCGCCTTCTTCATGTGTCAGCAGCTTCTCATGCCGTAGATGGTGATGGAACTTTCGTTGCATTCCGGACTGGCGTTATTGGTCCTGTCGGACCGGATTGAGTTAAGCAGATCGGCGAATCTATCATAGACTGGCGCAGCCTTCTTCGCCGGGACCAGACGATGGAATTCACCGTATTGTTTTGGCCACGGCCATCGTGATCGTGGCGCGGTCAACGTCCACTGGCGCTGGGGCTGTTCGGGGCCGTCCTTGCTCGCGTGCGTGCACCTATGCACGCGACCGACACGCTGAAACTGTCGTTCTGAGCTGCGCATGACCCACGCACCATTATGCTGAATGCACTCAGCCTCTACGCGGTGGCGCTGGTGCTGGCGGCGGCCTATGCGGCGCAGGTCATCCTTCAGGAACTGCCCTGCCCGCTCGCCTGCTGCAGCGCATCCTGTTCGCAGCGCTGGCCGTCGGTCCGACTCTGGCAATATCCGCTTCGGACCGCGCCCCAGCCACTATGCGATGTCGCTGCTGGCGGCGGTCGCAGGCGCGGTGGCGTCGACCCGGCGGGTGTTTCTGCACATCATGCCCGGCGACGCCGGCTGCGGCGCTGCTCGGCTATCACTATTATACGTGGGCCTAATCGGCTTCATCGCCGCCATCGTCCGATTGCGCGCGATTCTGCTGTCCTCCTCGAACTGACGATCGAACAGCAGGATGGCCGAGAGCAGGACGATCGCCGCGGCAAAGCCGATCAGGGCCCAGGTATAATAGTGATAGCCGAGCAGGGCGGTGCCGTAGCCGGGGTCGCCGGGCATGATGTGCAGCAGCACCTGGCGGGTCGAAAGGCGGCCCCCGCGACGGCAGCCAGCAGCGACAGCGCATAGTGGCTGGGGCGCGGACCGTAGCGGATGTTCAGGATCGGACCGATTGCGAGCACGGCGAACTGCAGGCGCTGCAGCAGGCACAGCGGGCAGGGCAGTTCGTGCAGTATGAGCTGCGCCGCAAACGCCGCGGCCAGCACCAGCGCCACCGCGTAGAGGCTGAGCGCATTGAGGGTGACGGCGTATGCGCGGGTCATGGCGATCCCTTCATGGCGATCCCTCAGACATGTTGATCCCTCAGAACGACAGTTTCAGCGTATCGGTCGCGTGGTGCAGGTAGGTTGCGACGAGGCCGACGAGCACCACCCCGAACAGGGCCAATGCCAGGGTTCGCCGGCCGAGCCAGGCCACCAGCATCACGATGGTGACGGCGAGAAGAGTACGGTGAATTCCATGGTTGGCCCCGGATGCAAGGATGCCCAGTCACTGGGCGTCAGCTATCGACCGGCCGAACGGCCCATTCGGAAAGAATCGAAAATGCCCATCACCATTTACGGCATCAAGAACTGCGACACCATGAAGAAGGCGCGCGCCTGGCTCGACAGCCACGGCGTCGCCTACGACTTTCACGACTACAAGACCGCCGGTATCGCCAAGGACAAATTGAAAGGCTGGAGCGACGCGCTCGGCTGGGAAACGCTGCTCAATCGCGCCGGCACCACGTTTCGCAAGCTGCCCGATGGCGACAAGGAGGATCTCAACGAGCGCAAGGCGCTGGCCTTGATGCTGGCGCAGCCTTCGATGATCAAGCGGCCGGTGCTCGATCTCGGCGGCAAACTGCTGGTCGGGTTCAAGCCGGAAACCTATGCGAAGGAAGTCAGCGCGAAGCCGCGCGGGCGCAAGGCCTAGCTCAGTTCGATGACATCGTCCGACGCGCGGTGGCCGCCGGGCCGGGACGAAGTCGAGGTCGATGACCGCCCTGATGACGCTGACCGGCCGGCCTTCGGTCTGATGCCCATCAGGTTGCGGATCTTGAAACCGCCTTCGATGCTGATCGCCTTGAACGAGCCGACGATCTGCCTGACGGCCCTGGTCCGGCCACTATCAAATGGCCAGCTACGTGCTGGCGGAGTTGCCGGCGGTGCTCGACAAGCACTTCTAATCTGAATCTGGATCGGCAGTCGATCTTCGGTCACTCCATGGGCGGGCACGGTGCGATCACTCTGGCGCTCAAGAATCCGGGTCGCTATCGCAGCTGTTCGGCCTTTGCGCCCATTGCCAATCCGTCCGCGGCCGACTGGTCACTGGGTGCCTTCAGCGCTTACCTGGGTGAGGACGAATCGGCCTGGCGGGCGTGGGACAGCTGCGCCCTGATCGAAGACGGGTATCGCATCCCCGCGCCGCGCCGTAGTGATATAAATCAAAACGGAGTTCAAGGGATACAGAATCAAATTCCGCGGTACTTCCCACCTTCGTAAAGACCGTAGTATAAAACTGACTAACCGCTGAGGCGGTGATATCGCCGAAAGCGTCATCGACATAATTACCGACGAGAAAACGGTTTACTTCGCCACTGTAGGAAAAATTTGACGTGCGCAAAGAATCGCGCAGGTAAGACGCTGCTTTCGATGGGAATTTCAACGTAAGAGACTTTGAATTTCTGTTTGGATTTTTAAATCCAAGGATGCTGGTTTCATCCTGACACGAGAAAAAAAATAGGGCAACTGCCAGCACTGCCAGTTGCCCTACGCGGTTAGCCCATAAGTTCATTATATAGGTTGTAATACGATTCGGTTGAGTTTTCGTCATTATCGAAGTTTTCAACTTTCTTCTCTTTATTCTTCTTGAAGAGTCCTTCCAGTTTCTTGTTTTCACCGGCAACGATTACAGCATCGGAAAATTCCATACCCAGTTTAATGAAACCCTTCAAAATCAGCCGTTTTCAGATTACCCAGCATGTTATCTTCAATGTCGATCATCTTCACCTTGTCCCATAATATCGCCTTTAAACTTTGGGTAGAACTGAATTATTGTAGATCGTGAAAACTGTTTTTGCGTTTTTGAACAGCGGATCGTTCTTGTACGTGGTCTTCAGGTACAACGGAATGAAACTGGTAATCCAGTCGTTGCAATGCACGACGTCAGGCGCCCATCCGAGTTTGCGAACAGTTTCAATCACACCTTTGCAGAAGAAAATAGCGCGCTCATCATTGTCTTCATAGAATTTGTTTTCCTTATCGTGAAAAACTGACTTGCGGTGGAAATAGTCTTCGTTATCAATGAAATACACCTGCAGTTTGGCATTCGGAATGGAGGCCACTTTGATGATCAGAGGCTTTTCCTCATCACCGACCGCAATATTAATTCCCGACAGGCGTACCACTTCATGTAGCCTGTTCTTTCGCTCATTAATAATCCCAAAACTGGGCACCAGAATTCGGATCTCCATTCCTTTTTCCTGCATTGCCTGCGGAAGTTTGCGCACAAAGTCCGCTACTTCGGAGGTTTGCAGAAACGGATTTATTTCGCTGGCCAAGTTGGCATTGGCGCTGCTGCGGCTAAAGCGTGATACCCTTGTGCGCAACGGATCTGCTGTGCTCGAACTACTACCGGTCGTGTAGTTTACAAAAAAGTAACCATTGGTGGTATAGTCCGGATGAAAGGTCGATCCCAGCAATCCCGTTTCTGCATTACCACCGCCGGCCGTGACTCGGGCAGAGATATCAAGAAAAGGGGTAGGTAAAAGGCTCCCACTCTCAATAATTACAATCTGCCCCGGTTTCTGCGTCACGTAGAGCCGGGCATCGCCGGCATGGGTCAATTCGGTTGGTTGACTGAGCCCACTGACCAACAGACTGAGACCCAGGGTGGCAGCCGGCGGGGTGGGGCTAACCGTTGGTGGACCGCCGTTGCCCCCGGTAACTTGCACCGTAAAAGATGTAGCTGCAATACCATCACCGGTTAAACTTTGTTGCCCATCACTCGAGTTGCCCGCGACATAGATAGTCACGCTATCGTTGAAGGTCGGTGCTGTCCACGCAAAAGTGAACTGGGCTTGGTTGCCATTAAATGGTTTGGGCGCGCTATGGGTAAGTTCGCCAAGAAGGGCCTGTGTATCTGAGCCCGTGGGGAGCAAGGTGCCACGGCCATTGCTGGTCGAGACATTGAGGCCAGCAGTCTGTGCCGGGCCACCGCTCATCGTAACGGTATAGAGATTGGTGGTGCCGGCGACTACACCCGTCGGCCCTTGCAGCGATACCGTGGGGACTATTGCCCCAACGGCGTGGCAGGCGGTACAATTCTGTCCACTGTTGGTGGCAGGATTGCCGGAAAAGCCGACACGCCCGTTGAGGCTGGCAGCGGCGGGCATGACAGCTTGCGTCATCATAAAAATCAGCAGGGCTAGCGTACTACCAAGGAAAACTAAGAGCCAAGCGAAAGTGTTTCGGGAAAAATTTGTCATTGTGTCGCTCCTCTTACCGGTTGACCAACGGCAAATAGACGTTGATGCCGTTACAATCTTCGGCGTTTGGTGGACAGAGCAAAGTGACTGTGCCATTCTCGCCATCGGTGCTGACTGCTGCGCCATCAACATTGCCTGTGAGTTTGGCCTGGATGGTGAGCGGCACGGTGCGATCGACGGTTTGTAACAGTTCAAACGTCAGGTGGGCGAGATTTATTTCGCTGCGAATGCCACGTGCGGAAACGCCGGCCAACTGAATCCGTCCTGGTCGCGATGTTGCAGAGCAGCAAATCGATCGCCTGGCTGATGGTGCAGTCGGTCGCTTTGAGAGAGCGTCGCATTATAGTGTAGATCCAGGCTCAATACGCCCACATTCACACGGTCGGTGAGGATCACCAGATCTAGCGGTACTGTGACGGTGGTTGCGCCAGTGGTTGCTTGCGTTGTTCCCGCTCGTACCCGTACAGGGGCTGGCGTGCTAACGGGGGTTGTGGTGGGCGTGTCGGTAGGGAGTGAGGTGCTCTGTCGGCGGTACTGTGTTGTCACAAAGTTGGAGTGAGATCTCATCCAGATAGGCAACCAACGGGGTGCCGCTACCATTGTTGTAGAGATTGAAGTAGAGGACGAAGGTCTGGCCGGCGAGGTCAGTCAGATCAAAGCTGCGTTGTTTCCAGTTGTCATCGCCGCTGTCGTTGGTGTGCAGTCGGCATGGCGATGGCAGAAAAATTGCTCGCTGCAGAGTTTAACAAGCCGGGTCACGAAATCGTCGATCACCGTACTTACGTCTTTATGGGCGATGGTTGCATGATGGAAGGTATCTCGCATGAAGCCTGTGCACTGGCTGGTACTTGGGGTCTGGGCAAGCTAACCGCTTTCTGGGATGACAATGATATCTCCATCGACGGTCACATTAGCGGCTGGTACACGGATGATACGCCCAAGCGTTTTGAAGCTTACGGCTGGCACGTTATTGCCAATGTGCAGGGTCATGATCCTGAAGCCATCAATGCCGCGATTGAAGCGGGCAAGCTGGTAACGGACAAGCCTACCCTGATCTGCTGCAAGACGGTCATCGGTGCGGGTTCGCCGAATAAGGAAGGGACGCACGACGTGCACGGCGCAGCATTGGGCGATGCCGAAGTAGCTGCAACCCGCGCGCACATCGGCTGGAACTACCCTCCTTTCGAAATCCCGACGCATGTGTATGAAGCATGGGATGCACGCGTTAAGGGCGAAGGCCTGGAAAAGCTGTGGAATAACAAGTTTGCGGAATATCGCGCAGCTTTTCCTGCTGAAGCTGCTGAATTCGAGCGTCGCACCAAGAATGAATTGCCGGCAAACTGGGCAGAGCACGCCGCCGCAGCGATTGCTGCAACCAATGCAAAAGGTGAAACCATTGCCACACGCAAGGCTTCGCAAAACGCGATCAATGCCTTGGCATCGGCCTTGCCTGAGTTTTTGGGCGGTTCAGCCGATCTGACCGGCTCCAATCTGACCAACTGGGTCGGTTGTAAGCACGTACACGGCAAGAGCACCGGCAACTACATCAGCTACGGCGTGCGTGAATTCGGCATGTCGCACATCATGAACGGTATGGCGTTACATGGCGGGCTGTTGCCATTTGGCGGTACTTTCCTGATGTTCTCCGAATATGCGCGCAATGCACTGCGTATGTCCGCCTTGATGAAGCAGCGTGTGATCTATGTGTTCACCCATGACTCCATTGGTCTGGGCGAAGACGGTCCGACACACCAGCCAGTTGAGCAAACTGCAACGCTGCGTCACATTCCGAACATGGAAGTGTGGCGTCCATGTGACACCGTTGAATCCATCGTGTCATGGGTTGCTGCAGTTGAGCGCAAGGATGGCCCGTCCAGTCTGATTTTCAGCCGTCAGAACCTGCAATTCCAGAAACGCGATGAAGCGCAAATCGCGAATATCCGTAAAGGCGCGTATGTGTTGTCTGAAGCTGCGGGTAAGCTGGATGCCGTGATTATTGCGACCGGTTCCGAAGTGGATTTGGCAATCAAGTCGCAAGCCGCATTGGCAAGCGACGGCATCAACGTCCGTGTCGTCTCCATGCCGTCGACCAATGTGTTCGACAAGCAGGATCAGGCATATAAGGATAGCGTGTTGCCTCGTGGCGTGAAGCGCGTTTCCGTTGAAGCGGGTGTGACTTCCAGTTGGTACAAGTATGTGGGTCTGGACGGTGCGGTTGTGGGTATGGATTGCTTCGGCGAATCCGCACCGGCACCGGAACTGTTCAAGCATTTCGGCTTTACCGAAGCCAATGTTGTGGCAACGGTTAAAAAGGTTTTAGCCTAGCACCGGGCGGCGCCGCAAAGGCGCCGTTCTGCCAAAAGAGTGTAACGACAGGTTTTTAATAACTTAAAAGGGAGAGAAGATATGGCAATTAAAGTTGGTATCAATGGATTCGGTCGTATTGGTCGTATGGTGTTTCGCGCTGCAACCAAGGACTTTCCTGAAATCGAAGTTGTTGCAATCAATGACTTGCTTGAGCCTGACTACTTGGCTTACATGCTGAAGTATGACTCAGTACATGGTCGTTTCAATGGCGATGTGTCTGTGAGTGGCAGCAACCTGGTTGTGAATGGCAAGACGATCCGTCTGACAGCAGAGCGCGATCCTGCAAATCTGAAGTGGAATGAAGCGGGTGTGGATATCGTTATCGAATGCACAGGTTTCTTCCTGGATGATGCAAGCTGCCAGAAGCACATTGAAGCGGGTGCCAAGAAGGTCGTGATGTCTGCGCCTTGCAAGGACAACACACCGATGTTCGTCTACGGTGTTAACCATGAAACCTACAGCGGCAGTGCGATCGTTTCAGCCGCTTCCTGCACAACCAATGCGCTGGCGCCTGTTGCCAAAGTGTTGAACGACACTTTCGGTATCAAGCGTGGTTTGATGACGACCGTACATGCAGCAACGGCTACGCAAAAGACGGTTGACGGCCCTTCCATGAAGGACTGGCGCGGTGGTCGCGGTATCCTGGAAAACATCATTCCATCCTCAACTGGCGCAGCTAAGGCCGTCGGCGTGGTTATTCCAGCGCTGAACAAGAAGTTGACTGGTATGGCTTTCCGCGTGCCGACATCCGACGTATCTGTAGTGGATCTGACCGTTGAACTGAACAAGGAAGCAACATACGCAGAGATCTGCGCTGCAATGAAAGCGGCTTCGGAAAACGGTCCGTTGAAGGGCGTGTTGGGCTACACCACAGAGAAAGTGGTTTCCACCGACTTCCGTGGCTGCCCTCAGCCATCGATTTTCGATGCAGAAGCAGGTATTGCGCTTGACCCTACCTTCGTTAAAGTGGTCGCATGGTATGACAATGAATATGGTTATACCTGCAATCTGATGCGTCTGGTTCGTCACATCGCTCAGTAGTTTGTTTGACAAAGGGCTGGCCAGTGCCAGCCCTTTTGCCTTTATAGTGTTAAAAAGGGAAAAAAAATGTCTGTAATTAAAATGACCGACCTTGATCTCAAGGGTAAACGCGTCCTGATTCGCTCCGATTTGAATGTGCCTGTCAAAGACGGCAAAGTTACTTCCGATGCCCGTATCACCGCTTCCATGTCAACTATTAATGCCGCGATTGCAGCCGGAGCGCGCGTAATGGTCACCTCTCATCTGGGGCGCCCGGTTGAAGGCGAGTATTCCGAAGAAAATTCGTTGAAACCGGTTGCTGATGTCATCGCCAACAAGATTGGCAAGCCTGTCCGCTTGATCAAGGACTGGGTGGATGGTGGTTTTGATGTGGCTGAAGGTGAACTGGTATTGCTGGAAAACTGCCGCTTTAACAAGGGCGAGAAGAAAAGCACCGACGAACTGGCGAAAAAATATGCCGCATTGTGCGATGTATTCGTCATGGACGCATTCGGTACCGCTCACCGTGCCGAAGCTTCGACTCACGGCGTGGCTAAATTTGCACCGACCGCCGCTGCCGGTATCCTGCTGACGCAAGAACTCGAAGCGTTGACCAAAGCCTTGCTCAGCCCTGCCCGTCCGATGGTTGCAATTGTCGGTGGCTCCAAGGTTTCGACCAAGCTGACTGTGCTTGAATCGTTGTCCGAGAAATGCGAACAACTGGTGGTTGGTGGCGGTATCGCCAATACCTTCCTGAAAGCAACCGGCCATCCGGTCGGCAAATCGTTGTGCGAAAACGATCTGGTACCAACTGCACAGGCATTGATCGCCAAGATGACGGCGCGTGGGGCAATCATTCCTATCGCGACCGATGTCGTCGTCGGTACTGCGGCACCTTTCCTGCCGGGCAATGAAAATACCCCTGCGATTTTGAAGGATGCCAAGGATGTAGCCGACGAAGACATGATCTTTGATATCGGGCCAAATTCAGCGAAGGAAATCGCCGACATTATCATGAATGCGGGTACCGTGGTCTGGAACGGTCCGGTAGGCGTGTTTGAATTTGACCAGTTCGGTGAAGGCACCAAAACAATTGCAATGGCGATTGCCAACACCAAGGCATTTACCCTGGCTGGCGGCGGCGACACCATTGCAGCAATTCAGAAATATGATATTTTTGATAAAGTGTCGTATATTTCAACAGCAGGCGGTGCATTTCTTGAATTCCTCGAAGGCAAGACTTTGCCTGCGGTGGCCATTCTGGAAGAACGCGCCAAACAATAATCAATTAGGAATCACATGCTGCGTAGAACCAAAATAGTTGCAACGCTGGGGCCCGCCTCCAGTAGTCAAAAAGTCCTTGAGGATATGATACGTGCCGGGGTGGATCTGGTTCGTATGAATTTTTCCCATGGTTCGGCTGACGATCATGTCAAGCGTGCTGAAGTGGTGCGTGCGGCGGCGAAAGCTGTAGGTCGTACCGTGGGTATTCTGGCCGATTTGCAGGGCCCGAAAATCCGCGTCGGCAAATTCGAGAACGATAAGATCGTGCTCAACAAGGGCGATATCTTTGTTCTTGATGCCGAACTCCAAGGCATGGGCAATCAGCAAGTCGTAGGACTGGATTACAAGGAATTACCCAATGATGTTAGTACGGGCTCGGTATTGTTGCTCAATGACGGCATGCTGGAATTCGACGTGGTCTCGGTTGACGGCTCAAAAGTCATTTGCAAAGTGGTACGCGGCGGTGTGTTGTCCAACAACAAGGGTATCAATCGCAAGGGCGGTGGCTTGACGGCACCGGCGCTGACCGAGAAGGACATGGAGGATATCAAGACAGCGGCGCTGATCAAGGCTGACTATCTGGCGATCTCTTTCCCGCGTAGCGGCGATGATATGCGCTTTGCGCGCAAGTTGATGCACGAAGCGGGTGGCGAGAGCCTGTTGATGGCCAAGATCGAACGTGCGGAAGCCATTCCTGCTTTGGCCGACATCATCGACGCGTCCGATGCCATCATGGTTGCACGGGGTGACTTGAGCGTGGAAGTGGGCGATGCCGCCGTACCCGGCCTGCAAAAACGCATGATCAAAATGGCGCGCGCCAAGAATCGTCTGGTGATCACGGCCACGCAGATGATGGAATCCATGATTACCAATCCAATTCCGACTCGTGCGGAAGTATCCGACGTCGCGAATGCGGTGCTGGATGGCACGGATGCGGTGATGTTGTCGGCGGAAACAGCGGTCGGTGATTATCCGGTGGAAACCATAGAAGCGATGGTGCGTATTTGCCTGAACGCCGAGCATACGCCGGAGGATCATGATATTGATCGACGCGGGCCAATCCAGAAGTTTACTCGTATCGACCAATCCATCGCCATGTCCGCGTTATTTGCCGCTTCACATTTCCACGTGAAGGCGATTGTGGCATTGACGCAATCCGGTTCAACCGCTCTTTGGATGTCCCGTGTTAATGCAGGCGTGCCTATCTTTGCGATGACGCCGACCCTGCAAACCTTGACCAAGGTGACCCTGTTCAGTGGTGTACATCCTGTCTTTTTCCCAAGCAGAAGTGAGAAACAGACTGCTCAGGAATTGATAGATGCTGAACAGAAGTTGCTTGAGTTGGGCTATGTCAAGGATGGCGATCTGGTGGTGGTGACCGTTGGTGAGGCCGTAGGCAAATCGGGGCACACCAATACCATGAAGATTGTGCGTATCGGCGATCATCACAAGAATAGTATTTAACCCAACCGTTAAACGGGTGGGCGATGAGTTTGTAATCTAATTAAATCAGGAGATAAAAATGGCTTTAGTATCCTTGCGTCAACTTCTCGATCACGCAGCAGAAAATGATTATGGTTTGCCAGCATTCAACGTCAACAATCTGGAACAGGTTAAGGCGATCATGGAAGCGGCTGACGAATGCAACAGCCCGGTCATCATGCAAGGCTCCGCTGGTGCCCGTAAATACGCAGGCGAACCATTCTTGCGTCATTTGATCGAAGCTGCGGTTGAAATGTACCCGCATATTCCCGTCGTTATGCATCAGGATCACGGTGCATCCGAAGCAGTTTGTATCAACGCGATTCGTTCCGGTTTTTCCAGCGTGATGATGGATGGTTCGTTGATGACCGACGGCAAGACCCCCTCCTCTTTCGAATATAACGTTGCGATTTCCCGTCGTGTGGCAGAAATGTCTCATGCAGTGGGTGTCTCTGTAGAAGGCGAACTGGGTTGTCTGGGTTCCCTTGAGTCCGGCGAAGGTGAGAAGGAAGACGGTCACGGCGCGGAAGGCGTTTTGAGCCACGACCAATTGCTGACTGATCCTGAAGAAGCGGCTGAATTTGTTCGTCAAACTGGCGTGGACGCACTGGCGATTGCCATCGGCACATCACACGGCGCGTACAAGTTTACCCGCCCTCCTACCGGTGCGGTGTTGCGTATCGACCGCATCAAGGAAATTCATGCGCGTCTGCCTAACACCCATCTGGTGATGCACGGTTCTTCCTCTGTTCCTCAAGAATGGTTGAAGATCATTAACGAGTTCGGCGGCACCATGGGTGAAACTTACGGTGTGCCAGTTGAAGAAATCGTTGAAGGCATCAAGAACGGCGTGCGTAAAGTCAATATCGACACCGATCTGCGTATGGCATCCACTGGCGCGACGCGTCGTTATTTGGCACAAAACACCAAAGACTTTGATCCACGCAAGTTCCTGGCTGCAACGACTGTTGCGATGAAGGCCATCTGCAAGGCGCGTTACGAAGCATTCGGTTGTGCAGGCCAGGCATCCAAGATCAAGCCAATTTCACTGGATTCAATGGCAGCACGTTATGCCAAGGGTGAACTGAACGCGATCATCAAGTAAGCTTTGCGACAACAATAAAAAAGCGACCCAAGGGTCGCTTTTTTTCGTCTGATGAAAAGATTACCAAACGCCGTTCTTGCATTCGTTGCTGGCGCAGATTTTTGCGCCATTTTCACTGATAGACATAATCCCGTCATTGGCCTGACTCTTGCCGGCGACAGGAGTTGCGGTCAGTGTATAAGTCTGGCTCGGGGCGATTATATTCAGGCTGAAGGTATACTTTCCGTCGCTGCTCATGCCGGATGTAACGCCCAATCCTCCGGTACTGGTGCCATCGTATGCCGTGGTGACATTGGCGCTATAGGCGTTGGCGTTGAGATAGATTTTCTCTTCGAGGGTGGCCAGGGTAAGCAGTTCGGTTTGTGCGGCGATGCGCGACCCTCGCACAATGTAATTGTTGTAGCTTGGAATGGCGACGGCTGCCAGTATGCCGACGACGACGACGGCCAGCATCAACTCGATAAGTGAAAAGCCGGCGTTGCGATGAAATTTCATAATCTTCTTCCTGTGTGATGGGAAACAGGGCGCAGGCAACAATGCCTACTCCCTGCTTCAAACTAACTACCCTTAATCCCTGATCATTTCGTGCCAAGAAACCCGACCGGTTCTGGCCTGAAGGCCTCGCTCGTCGCCGCCGGTTCTGACAGAGCCTGCTGCATTGGCGATTACCTCGGTGGTGGTATCTGTCACGGTTCCATTCGATGAATACATGGTGGAAACAATGGAAACCGTACCGTTGGAATTTTCCGTCTTTTTAATGATCTGCTTGGTGCCATCCGTATAGTTGATAGTGGTCGTCGTGACGTTGCCATTGACCGTGGAAGTGGTGGATGAAACGGTCCCTGTGCTGCCCAATACGCCCAGCTTGGGGTCGGTGGAGCCCGTAGCAGGCTGTTTGTTGGCGGTAGATACCGCATTGTCCTCCGGCGGCGCTTTGGTCCAGCCATAACCTGTCATCAGTGCGGTGGTATTCCATGCATCGCCGTTGTTGTTGGACGTTGCCCATTTGGTGCCCGCCGTGTCATAGCACATATTGCGAGGATGGTGCCAGTAAACAATGTATTCGGCCAGCACATACTGGTAGAAATTAGCCTGATTGACCCGGTAACCATATTCGGGTCGTCCGGGCACATTTTGCTCGATGGCGGAATTGGGCGTGGTGTCCTTGATGATCTGGATGTTCAGCGCACCATTGTGTCGTGCCCCCTGCCCGGTCACTTTGCTGCCCGGACCATCCACACCATTGGCAGGCGGGATGACAGGCTGATACATGTCGGCATCCACGCCGCTACCGCTCCAGGCGCAGGAATATTTGACTGAATGCAGTCCGGCACGCGCATCGCCGTTTCCCCACCAGTCCTTGATGGAGAAGGCGTTAACCGGCATGTTGATGGCAAGACTGCCGATGGTGCTCATGTTGTAACTGGGCACAGTGGTGATATCCAGGCTGCTGGCAGTCTGGTAGTTCTTGACGCTCACATAGCCTGCTGCACTGGCCGGATTATAGGCCGGATTGCCGATGTGCAGACTCACCGCAGGACTCAGATACTGGTTCATCATCAGCACCTTGAAGCCAGTGCTGTTGCTGGTGATGGTATTGGCGAGGTTGTAATTCGAATCACTGGCATTGAGAAAATTCACGCCGGTCTTGTCGAATTCGTCGTCATACTCGTGATGGTGCAGCACGTATTGGCAATTGGTACTGGAAGTTGATTTGGGCGGTGTGGTGGGGTCTGCACCGCCGGTCATGCCGGTCACTGAACTCGACAGCGCCGTGCTCGAATAGGTCAGTGTGATCGCACCGTTGTAGAGAGAACCAGGATTATTAGCAGAAATATAAAGCACATTGTTATTGATCGAGGCCGAATAATTATTGGTATTGTTTATAGCACTCGATAACCAGGATTCCATACTGCTTGCCGAACGATTACCCGGACTGCCGCTGACAATTTGTATGGCACCTATGGAAAGCGTCAATGTGCCGGGATTCTTTGAGTTCGAATAGCTAAAATTGATCGAACCGCTGGCATTTGCACCGCCGCTGGCTGCGCCAACATTCGAACAATTCATGTTGGTGCCGTTAAAGTCATCCACGTCAAAGTGACCACCTGCCACGCCGCGCGACACAGCGGTCGAGGGCGGAAATACCACATCCGGATTGGTATTAAACAAGGTGGTGTTGAGCGTGGGCAACTGCACCAGTATGGGTTGAGACTGTACCCCGCGTGACATCCATTTGCCAACGGGAATGCCGTCCTGGTTCGGTGTCAGAATGGGGTCTCCCATAAGCTTGCCTGCAGGCAGGGTGTCGCCGCTCGCATAAACAATGCGGTCGGCGTCATTGAGTAGCAGATCGCCGTTCATGTCCAGGAAAGGGGTTGCACTGCTGCCCCCCGTCAGATAGTTAAGTTCCATTAACCAGTTTTCGCCATACAGCAGGGTCGTTGTACCCGAAACGGCATAGGGGGCGACGGTTGGATTGTAGCCGATAAAATAAAAGCGTCCGTTTTCGGTAAAGGAACCCTCGCCGATCACGCGCTCACCGGCTGGCAAATCCACCTTCCAGTATTTGGTTCCGCCGCTGGCCCAGTTGGGTTGGTTGGCGGTTATGCGACGCACACGGGTGGTGACCCCATTCGGATCGGTATAGCTGCGCTCGGTTAGTGTCTGGGAAAGCCCAGCAGTATTGGCAACGGGTGCGCCGTCCCATACGCCATACACAGAATTGATGGAGGTATCAGCCAGATCGCCGGTCGCAGCGGCCGTGCTGGTTGCGTAGCTGCCGGAAAATACACGTCCGGTACCGAAGCTGACCATGTATCCGCCATTGGGATGCAGGGCAACACCGGGGGTGGTGGTGATCGAACGTGCCGGATTGGTGACCAGCAGTGCGCTGGCTGTCCAGGCAGCCGGTGTGGCGCTGGAAAGATCGAATTTCCACATCGTGCCATTCAGATCGCCCGCATAAACCGTATCAGCAAAACCGTTCGCGTCGCTGTCAATCGCAGCCGGTGTCGACAGGCCATTTGGGTTGAGTCCGCCAGCCGTGCCTGCCTGTATGGCTTTGACCAGTGCCCCGTTTTCGGCGTTGATCACAAACAGATAGGATTCGCCCGTTGCAGCATCGTTATAACCATTGCCGATGATGACCACATCCATGGCTGTGCCGGCATTGTTGATCCGGGTGATGGTCGGTGTACCATAGGTGTAGCCCAGTTTTGCGTAGGCGGTTGAGCTGGTCTTGACACCGCCAAAGCTGATATCGGTCGGTGTGATTTCCCAGAGGATCTTGTTGGCTACTTCGGTTTCATTGGTGGCAGCAAGTCCTGCGCTGTTGCTGATGTTGAGTGCAAACAGACCTTTGCCGCCAGAGCCGAGACCGCCTACCAGCACGCGTTTGGCGCTGGCTAGCGTCGAAATATTGAGCTGTCCGTCGACAAAGTAGTCGTGGGCATAGGGCTGTGATGCATCGCTCGGGCTGTAGGCCAAGGTCTTCATTTTGCCGATCAGCATGGAGGGCACATAGGCCCAGCGTTCGGTGCCATCGGTGGCGTTGATGGCGTGTACCATGCCATCATTCGAACCGACAAAGACGGTGGGGCTGGTTGCATCACTGACATAATAAGGGCGGGTATGGACGATGTCCCCGAGTACCGTGCTGCGTTGACGCATACCGGAAGCGCTTTCGTTGCTGCGATCGCCTCGAAGGAAGTTGGCAATCTGCGTACTGCTGTAGCTGACGGTCTGGATGGTTGCTGACAGCGTGGCCAGTTGTGCGGCAGACAGATTGGCAGCACGGAAGGGAATGGGTGCGCCGGTGCTGTTGAGTGTCGCTATGAATCGGCCGGTGTTCCAGTTTTGCGCATCAATATGCGCGGCCGCGCCGCCATTCCAGCGGTCTGCGCCGCCCATCACGTTACCGGCGGCATCGACAGGGTAAGCGTACAGATTGCCGCCCCAGTAATCGCGTTTGTATTCAGTCCGGTACAGGGTTTCGTTGCCACTGTTGAGCACATAGTTGGTCACATCGTCCTGCGCGACATATCCGATGGGCTGATTGGCTGGCGTAAAGGCAGCGATAGCCAGCGAAAATTTGATGACTGCCAGTGCAATACCTAACAGGCCAAGCATGGCGAATATCTGGGATTTCTGGATGCGGGGACTCGTTGTTGTCATGATAGGCCTCGAATTAGCAGCTCAATACGCTGAAAAAGGATTGAATAAATTTGATGGCGCCACGCGCACTGGTGCCGCGTGCGGTAATACGATAGGTATTGACCTGATTGCAGCCGGAGCTAGAACGCCCGCCCAATGCTTGATTGGAACCGGTCAGCCGATCATTGACCGACATGAGTTCAATCAGATAACGCTGGCTGGTGTTGGTGCCGACAATCGAATTGGTGTCGTCCCAGCTCATGGTCAATGGATCGTTGGCTGGCGCCGTATAACCTTGCATGCAGGGCACAGCAGGTACGGACGTGGTCCTAAGCGGATAGAGCTGACTGACGCTGCGCCCATTGCAGCTATCTGTCATGAAGCCAGCCGATCTGTAGTTGGTGCCGGTTCTGAGCCAGTTTTCTGCAACAGCAATCGTGGCTTCGGCATTATTCATCGCCGAATCCGCAAACTGGATGTTGCCCGCCATTTGTAAGTTGGTGTTGGTCACGCGCATCGCGGTCACGCCCAGCAGCATCAGCAGCACCAGAATAATCAAACTGATGATCAATGTGGAGCCCCTGTGACGTAGCTGGATTTGGCTGCTTTGATGAATTTTCATCTGTTTCATCCTAATTGCGTAGTTCGATTACTGCGGTGAACAGCTGGCGGCGGAAATTATCGTTCATCGGCCCGTAGTTCACGTCGCCCATGCTGTAACTGTTGGTATTGACATAGCCCGTTTCTGGTTTGGACGCGCGCGATAACAGCCAGATACGCACCGTATTAACCTCGTCCCAGGCATATTGGGTATTGGTTGCGGGTGAATCCGAGGGGCTGCCGGTGATAGCGTTGGCGTTGAAATACTGGCTATTCGACGCGGTATTGAGCCTGCCGTATTGCACCTGAATCTGTTCGATGCCGCTGACCACCATTTCGTCGACCATGGCGCTACCTGTCAGGGATGTTCGGCGCAAGGCGGGCAGCGCGGCATTGTTGTCGTCGCTGCCGATGTAATAGACATATTCCATGAGCTGGAAATCCGCCTGAGGTTGGCCGGAAATGATAGGCGCACCAGCCAGCGTCGCGGCACCAGTACCTTTAAATACTTCTGCTGCCGCATAACTGGAACGCAGGTAAAAGTTGCCTGACGTGGTATTGCCGTTCAGTTGCGAAGTATTGACGTGTCGGATGGCCAGCAGGTCGCCTCGCAAATAGCCAGTGGCAAGGCAGCTGGCGGCAAATGGGTTGCTGTCGTTCGCACCCCATATGCCCTGTCGGATGTTGGCGACAAAGGAGCCTGCCGCTGCGCCGACTGACAGACATTCGTTGGTAATGGGGGTTAAGGCGGTGGTGGGTGCGTTCGGGTCGGCCCAGGAATAGCCCCGGTAGCCCGCGTGGCGGATTTCGCGTCTTAAGTGATCCATCGCAAATCGTCCGTTGCTCTGCAGCTCGGTTGTCTTATCATTGGTTTTTGCGGTGCGTAAATTGCCTGAAAGCACAGCGACCAGGGCGGCGACGATCAGCAGGCCGATGGTGATCGAGATCATCATTTCGATCAAACTGAAACCTTTATGTCGAGTAAGCGTAATCATGGCATCAGTTGCTCAGGGTTCGGGTTGCTGTATAGGAAAAAGTCTCGGCTACGTGTGTGGTCTTGTCAGTGCTGCGCTCAGTCCAGCTAATGAGAATTGAATAGGTGCTCGGATTGCCTGCCGTGGTTTGGGTAATCTGCCAGCTTGCCTGGGGCAACAGGTTTGCGACCGAATTTCCCCATTGGTTAAGGTCGTAGGTCGCGAGCGCTGACGGAGTGCAGATGCCCGTCGAACAGGCTGTGCTCAAGGTAGGTGCCGCTTGAGTCTGGGCAAGTATATAAGCACCGTTGATGGCTTGCGCCTTGTTGGCTTCCATGCGTTCGCTCATGTCTGAGGCCAGAAAAATCGCCTGGGTGCGAAACTGGCTGCTCTGATTGCCGCGCATTGCGTATAACTGCAATCCGACCGTGCCAAGCAGCGCAATGGCGATGATCACCAGTGTTACCAGAATCTCGATCATGGAAAAACCGAGTTGTCTGCCCTTTGAGTGAATTTGCATGTTCGCCTCTTCTACTGACTGGAAATGTTGCCGGTAACGGAGACACTGACTGTTTTGGTCATCACGCCGTTCCAGCTACCGGTCAGCGTAAGGGTGGCTGCTGCACCTGCCGTGCCGTTGGGTCGGAACTGGACCGGATTGGTGGGGCCGGTTACGGACAGGTTGCTATCCAGTGCGCCGTGGACTACGACCGGATTATTGCCGTTGGGTGAAGTCGTGTCGCAGCTACCCGCCGCATTGGTATAGCAAATTAGCCAGCCATTGGCCCAGTTGCTGCTGGTTCCGCAGTCGGTGCCAGCGGTATTCCGCACACAAAGCAGGGTGCGGGTGTTGCGTTTGATCGCCTCGCTTTTTGCGCGACCCAAATCGCTGACCAATTGTGAGACGGTCGAGGACTGCTTGGTATTCTTGACGAAGTTGTCGAACGCAGGAAGTGCGATGGCCGCCAGAATGGCCGCGATCGCGACGACAATCATCAGCTCCATCATGGTCACACCAGCCTGTTTGTTTTTGTTTTTCATCGCCATTCCCGATTAAGTTATTGTGAATGTAATTCAAGGGATTGGTAAAGTAAATTGGCAACCGACATTCGGCAGTTTTGATGGGCCGAGCGGTATGTCGAGTACAGAAATCAGTGGCGGTCAGGGACTACGCGGGTGGCGGGAGGCTATTGGCCGTGAGCAGGAACTCCTTGAAAGCAAGTGCTGCGACCGAAAGTCGCTTGTTGCAACGGTGAGCGACAAACCAGTGTCGCAGCAACGGGAAGTGCTCGACATCCAGTATGGCCAGCCGCTTCGTTTCCAGTTCCAGCTCGATGCTGTGTAGCGACAGGATGCCTAGTCCCATGCCGGCACGCACTGCCTGCTTGATCGCCTCGTTGGTTTCCATTTCCATACTGATGCGAGGCTGGATCCCTTGTCGGGCAAATATCCGCTCCATTGCACTGCGCGTACCTGATCCCCTTTCACGTGACAAGAAGGTTTCGTCGGCAAGTTGGCTGAACTGGATGTGCTTGGCACCGACCAAGGGGTGTCCGGGATCGGCGATCACAACAAGTGGGTTGTCCAGAAAAGCCTCGGCATGTATGTCCAATCCTTCGGGCGGTTGTCCCATAATGGCAAGATCGGTACTGTTGTCGGCTAGTTGACCGAGCACGGCATCGCGATTGGCCACTTGCAGGATCACATTGATATTCGCGTTACGTTGGCAAAACCCGGCCAGCAGTTGCGGCGTGAAATAGTTGGCGGTATTAACGACCGACAGCGTAAGCTTGCCCCTGCCCAGACCTTTCATCTCATCGAACACCGCTTCGACTTCGGACAATTGCTGTGCAATGTTGCGTGCATAATGAAACAGTTCACGACCGGCTTCGGTCAAATAAATCCTTTTGCCCATTTGTTCGAACAGGGCAAGGCCAATATGCCCCTCAAGTTGCTTGATTTGCATGGACACTGCAGGTTGCGAGAGGTATAGTTCCTCTGCAGCGCGTGAGTGGCTCAGGTGGCTTGCCACCTTCTCGAATACCTGCAGTTGACGCAAGGTAAAGTGCAGCATGTCAGGGGCACGGAGGGTTTCGGGTGGCTTTATTATAACAAACTATAACTTTTGCTTATGATTTTTATAAAAACAATTGATTATCATTTATAGAGTTGTCAGTCTATAGTTACAACCGTTGCAAGTCGTTGGTAGTTAGTGAAAAAAATCGTTAACACACACAGGAGAGGTAAATTATGGATCAATCGAATCGTTATGCAGACCTGAGTCTGAAAGAAGAAGACCTGATTAAGGGCGATAAGCACATTCTTGTTGCTTATCACATGCAGCCAGCAACTGGCTACGGATATCTGGAAGTAGCGGCACACATCGCAGCTGAGTCCTCCACCGGCACCAACGTTGAAGTTTCCACCACCGACGACTTCACCAAGGGCGTGGACGCGATGGTTTACTTCATTGATGAAGTAAAGGGCATCATGAAGGTGGCTTACCCGAATGAGCTGTTCGATCGCAACGTGACCGATGGTCGCGCAATGATCGTCTCCTTCCTGACACTGGCTATCGGCAACAATCAGGGTATGGGCGACGTCAAGCAACTGCAGATGCAGGATTTCTACGTGCCATGGTCGATGTTGCGCCTGTTCGATGGCCCATCACGCGACATTTCCGATATGTGGGACATTCTGGGTCGTCCACGCGTTAATGGTGGTTACATCTCCGGCACCATCATCAAGCCTAAGTTGGGTCTGCGTCCTGAGCCGTTTGCTAAGGCTGCTTACCAGTTCTGGTTGGGTGGCGACTTCATCAAGAACGATGAGCCGCAGGGTAATCAGACTTTCTGTCCAACCAAGAAAGTGATTCCGCTGGTTTATGACGCAATGAAGCGCGCCATGGACGAAACAGGCGATGCAAAATTGTTCTCCGCAAACATCACGGCGGATGACCACTACGAAATGCTGGCGCGTGCCGATTACATCCTGGAAACCTTCGGGCCGGATGCAAACAAAGTTGCGTTCCTGGTTGACGGTTTTGTCGGTGGTCCAGGCATGATCACGACAGCACGTCGTCAGTATCCTCAGCAGTACCTGCACTATCACCGCGCAGGTCACGGTATGATCACATCTCCTTCGGCAGTTCGCGGTTACACTGCGTTTGTACTGGCTAAGCTGTCCCGTCTGCAAGGTGCTTCCGGTATCCACGTGGGTACAATGGGCTACGGCAAGATGGAAGGCGGTGCAGATGACCGCAACATCGCCTACATGATCGAACGTGATTCTGCTGATGGTCCTTACTTCCATCAGGAATGGCATGGCATGAAGCCAACGACACCAATCATCTCGGGTGGTATGAACGCGTTGCGTTTGCCAGGTTTCTTCGAAAATCTGGGTCACGGCAACGTGATCAACACCTCTGGCGGCGGTTCCTACGGCCACATCGATTCTCCGGCAGCTGGCGCGATCTCGTTGCGTCAGTCGTACGAGTGCTGGAAAGCCGGTGCAGATCCGATCGAATTCGCCAAGGAGCACAAGGAATTCGCACGTGCATTCGAATCCTTCCCAGGCGATGCAGACAAGATCTTCCCAGGCTGGCGCGAAAAATTGGGCGTACACAAGTAAGACTGGTGGTAAGTGTGTTGTGAAAACTCGCCCCCACTTGCTGGGGGCGTTTTTTTCCAGAAAATAAAACCGTTAAATAATAAAAATACCGATTGATGGGTGTGTAGCAGCGAGCTTGATTCGCAGATTGAGCGATCTCGCCCCTGCATATTTTTTGATTATTCGAAGGAGTGGGCAATGACTGTAGATAAAGATCAATATAAAGTAAAAAGTGAGCCTTTTTATCAGGCGCAAGGCGATGAAGTAACCTTGTATGAAGCGGCCTATGCGGCCCGTCTGCCTGTGATGGTGAAAGGCCCAACCGGATGCGGAAAATCGCGTTTCATCGAATACATGGCGTGGAAGTTGAACAAGCCATTGATAACGGTGGCGTGTAACGAAGATATGACCGCTAGTGACCTGGTTGGGCGCTATCTGCTCGATGCGAACGGCACACGCTGGCTGGATGGTCCGCTGACCACGGCAGCAAGAATTGGCGCGATCTGCTATCTTGACGAAATTGTCGAGGCGCGCCAGGATACGACGGTGGTGATCCACCCGCTAACTGATCACAGGCGCACGTTGCCGCTGGACAAAAAGGGCGAGTTGATTTCGGCACATCCTGATTTTCAGTTGGTGATTTCCTATAATCCGGGCTACCAGAGTCTGATGAAGGATCTGAAACAGTCTACCAAGCAACGCTTTACCGCATTTGATTTTGATTACCCGACAGCTGCGGTTGAGACTGATATTCTGGCCAAGGAAACCGGCATGGATACAGCTATTGCCGCCAAGCTTGTCAAAATCGGTACGGCAGCACGTAATCTGAAAGGTCACGGTCTGGACGAAGGGATCTCGACGCGTTTGCTGGTATACGCAGCTACCCTGATTAAGGGTGGCGTCGAGCCGAAGGCGGCATGCCGTATGGCACTGGTGCGACCGATTACGGATGACCGGGATATACGCGATACGCTGGATCACGCCATTGATGCAGTGTTTGCCTGATCGTCGTGGTGTGTGACACAGCCCATTGCAAATAAATTCGACTGAGAGATCATGGAAATCACAACGATACCTGAGGAATTTGCGGTTTACTGGAAACAGCTCGATTGCGGCTTTCCCCGCGTTGAGCCGATTTTTGCGGATTGCATACGGGCAGCTATGACGCATCTGACCAATCAGGGCCTGAATGCCTACATTGAGAATGCGCGTTTTCTGGGTAAAATGGGACGCGGTGCTGAACCGATTCTGATTTTTCTGGAAGAATGGCCGGAAATTGCAAAACGCATCAGCGAAGCGGCGTTGCCTGATGTCATGGATTCCATCCATAAGATGTGGAAGTCACCCAACGGCAAGGCCATCATTCCTTTTTTGCAATCCTTGCCGGGTGCATCACGCAGATTGCATTCGCGGGAGCAAATGCTTGATTATCTGGCGATCGTGCTTGGCATGATGGAGCGCACCACCGGATCAGTACACGGCATACATCAGACCTTCCCGAGCCCGGGTTTGCCGGAACTTTTTAAAAAGTCCGCGCAGTTACTCTCACAACTGTCGCTTGCCGGCCTGAAGAACTGGGTCGATTATGGTGTGCGTTATTACAATGACCATCCAGATCGGCAGATAGACTACTTCAGTTTGCAATCGGCGGACAGTAAAGCGGTTATGCAGCGCGAGCGGCACGGTACTTTGCTGGTGGACAATGAGCGCCGCCTGGATATCTATCTGCGTGGATTATGGAAATACGAAGATTATCTGGTGCCGTACTCGCTGGGCTTTGACGAGTTGCGCAAACCCATACCGTATTACGACAAGCTGGGCATTCGTCTGCCGGATGTGTATGGAGACAGCAAAGGCGTGTCGGGAATAGACCGCTACCGTGTGACTTTGGCCCATATGATGGGGCACAAACGCTGGACGCGCGCGTTAATTGCCGACAACATGAGTCCGTTTCAGCGTATGGCGGTTGAATTTCTGGAAGACTCGCGGGTGGAATATCTGGTGATGCGGGATTATCCCGGCCTGCGCCGTATTTTCATGGCGCTGCATCCTGCTCCTCATGAAGATGCCTGCGATCCTGCAGCCGAGTCCACCTTGCGCCACCGTCTGGCCATGTTGTCACGCGCAATTCTTGACGATGATCATCTGTACAAAAATGACAAGATTATCGAATTTGCACGACGTTTTCATGAACTGATGCAGCAGAGTGAATCCAGCACACAGGAAATGGCCGATCTGGCTATCTCTTTCATTGCCAGAACCAGACTACAAAGCGACAATCTTCCCAAATCGCATTTTAAAGATACTGTGGTTGATTATCGCGATGATAACCGCCATCTGTGGCGCTTCATTGAGGAGAGCGATGACGAGGAAATGTTCGATGATGATCGCAAGATCGAGCCGGGTGAAGAGTTAAAGGGTTTGCCGCCGCGTCATTATCATGAGTGGGATTATAACAGCCAGAGTTATCGCCCCGATTGGGTGAGCTTGTACGAGAGCCTGCATCCCAAAGGGAATGCAGCTGATATCGACAGACTGTTGGAGAAACATGCGGGCCTTGCCAAGCAGTTGAAGAAAATGCTCGAATTGCTCAAGCCGCAGAACAAGGTGCGTATCCGCTATCAGGAAGAAGGCAGTGAACTGGATCTGGATGTCGCATTGCGTTCATTGATCGATTACAAGGGCGGTTCGGCACCGGATCCACGCATCAATATGAGTCACCGCAACGACGGGCGCAATATCGCCGTGACGGTGTTGCTGGATTTGTCGCAATCGCTCAATGAAAAAGCGGCGGGTAGTGATCAGACCATCCTGGAATTGAGTCAGGAAGCGGTCTCGCTGCTGGCTTGGGCCGTGCAGCAGCTTGGTGATCCGTTTGCCATCGCCGGGTTTCATTCCAACACGCGTCACGATGTTCGATACATGCACATCAAGGGTTTTAGCGAGAAATGGGATGACGAGGTGAAGGGCAGGCTGGCTGCCATGCAGGCAAGTTATTCAACCCGCATGGGTGCGGCGATGCGTCATGCGGCGCATTATCTGGACAAACAGCAGGCTGACAAAAAGCTGATGTTGATCCTGACCGATGGTGAGCCAGCCGATATTGACAGCAAGGATGGTCGTATCCTGATTGAGGATGCGCGTCAGGCGGTGGGGGAGCTTGATGCACAGGGTATTTATGCCTATTGCATTAATCTGGATCCGAAAGCGGATGAGTATGTGAAGGATATTTTTGGCAAACAGTACACCATTATTGATAAAGTAGCCGATTTGCCGGCAAAACTGCCGCAACTCTTCATTTCATTGACCAAATAAGTGTGCTGGATGCGCAGAACAGGGTAGAAAAGCGGTAGAATCACCAGTCTAATAATTCGTAGCTGATTCACTTTAATAACAGAGGAGAAAACATGAGTAAAAGTCTGATTCAATTCATCATTGAAGAACAACGCCATATTCCCAATGCCAGTGGTGAATTTACTGGTTTATTGAGTGATATCGTATCTGCTTGCAAGCAGATTGCTCACGATGTGAACAAGGGTGCACTGATCGGTGTGCTGGGCAGCGCTGGAAGTGAAAACGTGCAGGGCGAAACACAGAAGAAGCTGGACATCATCACCAACGAAGTCTTTATCAAGGCCAACGAATGGGGCGGCCATCTGGCTGCGATGGCTTCCGAAGAAATGGAAGACATCTACGAAATTCCAAAGCAGTATCCGCGCGGAAAATACCTGATCACCTTTGATCCGCTGGATGGTTCTTCTAATATCGACGTGAACATTTCAGTCGGTACGATTTTTTCCATCCTGCGCTGTCCGGAAGGGGTGACGAACCCTACTGCCGCCGATTTCATGCAGCCAGGCACTCAGCAGGTATGTGCAGGTTATGCCCTGTACGGCCCGAACACCATGATGGTCATTACCACCGGCAATGGCGTAAACGGCTTTACACTGGATCGCGATGTCGGCGACTTCTTCCTGACTCATCCGGATATGCAGATCCCTGTCGATACCCAGGAATTCGCCATCAACATGTCCAATCGCCGTTACTGGGAAGAGCCGGTACAGCGTTACGTTGAAGAATGCATCAAGGGTACGGACGGCGGCCGCGAGAAGAATTTCAACATGCGTTGGGTCGCTTCCATGGTGGCTGAAATTCACCGCATCCTGACACGCGGCGGTATCTTCATGTATCCGTTCGATAACAAGGAAAAGGGCAAAGCCGGCAAGCTGCGTTTGATGTATGAAGCCAATCCGATGTCCTTCATCGTTGAGCAGGCGGGTGGCGTATGTTCTACTGGTCGCGAACGCATCATGGAACTGACACCAACTGGTTTGCACCAGCGTGTGCCTGTTATCATGGGTTCTAAAAACGAAGTAGATCGTCTGGTGGGTTACCACAAGGGCGCGTAACATCCTGTAAAGCCCCCGTCAGGGGGCTTTATCACGTCCGGAATTCGAGGAAGATAAAATGTCAAAACCATTCGTATCAATTATCATGGGCAGCAGCAATGATTGGGAAATCATGCAACAGGCCGCGCAACAGCTGAAGGATTTTGGTGTGGAGTACGAGGCACGCGTGATCTCCGCACATCGTTCCCCTGACCTGCTGTTCGATTACATTAAAGAAAGCACCGCAAAAGGTGTGCAATGCTTCATCGCCGGTGCAGGCGGTGCTGCGCATCTGGCAGGCGTGATCGCAGGCAAGACCACTTTGCCGGTATTGGGTGTGCCGATTCCATCCAAGTATCTCAAAGGGATGGATTCGCTTTTGTCCATCGTGCAGATGCCCAAAGGCATACCGGTTGCGACCTTTGCCATAGGCGAAGCAGGCGCGGCCAATGCCGGTCTGTTTGCGATTTCCATGTTGGCATTGAACGACTTGGCGCTTGCACAGCGTTTGGCCCAATACCGCCAGAAGCAGGCAGAAATTGTCGCAGCAACGACCTTGCCCACTTTATAATTATCCGGGAGCCGCAAGGCACTGTTCACCAGGGAAGCACCATGTCAGCACTTCACGAATCCAGTTTAACCAGCCTGCCCTTTTTGCACCGTGGCAAAGTGCGCGATCTCTACGAAGTCGATGCAGCGCATCTGTTGATCGTACAGACCGATCGTCTGTCGGCGTTCGATGTGATTCTGGCCGACCCGATACCGGGTAAGGGCGAAGTGCTCACAACGCTGTCCAATTTCTGGTTTGAAAAATTGCAGCACATTATTCCGAATCACCTGAGTGGCATTGCGCCCGAATCCGTAGTGAGTGCAGCCGAGCAGGAACAGGTGCGCGGTCGCGCTTTCGTGACACGCAAACTCAAGCCGCTCCCTATTGAAGCCATCGTGCGCGGTTATCTGGTGGGGTCGGGCTGGAAGGATTATCAAAAGACCGGCACGATCTGTGGTCAGGTGTTGCCCGTTGGTTTACGGGAAGCCGAGAAATTGCCCGAGCCCCTGTTCACCCCCTCCACCAAGGCGGCGATAGGAGATCACGATGAAAACATCTCCTTTGCGCAAACAGTCGCGTTGCTGGGGGAAGCCCGTGCGGCACAAGTGCGCGATGCGGCGATTGCGCTGTATGTCGAGGCTGCCACTTTTGCAGCTAGTCGTGGCATCATCATTGCCGATACCAAGTTCGAGTTTGGTACAGACGATGAAGGGACGCTGTATCTGATCGATGAAGCGCTGACGCCGGATTCATCGCGTTTCTGGCCTGCTGAATCCTATCAGGTGGACAGCAATCCACCCAGTTTCGACAAGCAATTCGTGCGCGACTGGCTTGAGGCGTCAGGCTGGGACAAACAGGGCGATGCGCCGCGTATTCCGCAGCAGGTGCTGCAAAAAACGGCCGACAAATATCATGAAGCACTCAAACGTTTGATGGCGGCATGAAACGAGTCTCTGTCCACCCCGAAGATTTGGACGCCTTGCCGCAAACACTGATTGAAGGCTTTATGCGCTTTCATCAAAGTCATGCGCCCGGTGAGGATGCAGAATATTCCCGTTTGCTGGAAGAAGGGCAAAAGCCAAAATTTCTGGTGGTCGGGTGCTGTGATTCCAGAGTGGATCCGGCGATCATATTCAATTGCGCGCCCGGCGAATTGTTTGTCGTGCGTAACGTAGCGAACATCGTGCCGCCTAATGAGGAACGGGTAGGTCACCACGGAACCACCGCTGCGATCGAATACGGGGTGCGCGACCTGGGCGTCGAGCATATCATTGTGCTGGGCCATCAGAATTGCGGCGGCATACAGTCTCTGATGCAAAATGGCGGAAAGACCAATCCGGATTCATTTATCGATGACTGGATGAGGCTGGTTGAATCGGCGCGGGTCAGTGTCGAACGGGATTATGCCGATGCAAGCGATGCGCAGCGTCGCCGAATCTGTGAGCAACGGGCCATACTGGTGTCGCTGGAAAATTTGAAGACTTTCCCCTGGCTGGCAGAACGCCTTGCCAGCAAGAC
>CAWASY010000113.1:0-19271 GCA_963784505.1 uncultured beta proteobacterium
TTACAGCGCATGGGATTATTACCACGGTAATGCCGAGTTGAAGCAGGTGCTGGACATGATAGGCAATGGCTTCTTCTCGGTTGAAGAGCCGGGCCGCTACCGTCAGATTTTTGACAACCTGACATACAATAATGATCATTACCTGTTGCTGGCCGATTATGCCAGTTACATCGCCACGCAGGACATGGTCAGTCTGCTGTATCAGGACAAGGAGGAATGGACACGTCGCGTCATCCTGAACGTGGCAAATATGGGCAAGTTTTCCAGCGATCGCACCATTTTGGAATATGCCCAGCAGGTGTGGAACGTGAAGAGCGTGAAATTCGATAAGGAATAATTGCCTTATTGGTCAAAATACCACCCGATTTTGGGTGGTTTTTTTTTGCCTGACAAATCCGATGTTATTCGCGATGACGAATAAATCGGCGTCTTTTTGGGTTGGGTGCTTCTATCTCAATAGCTGCGCTATAATCGAACTTGCATTTTCTTGCTTAACGTTGAGGAATGACAGTGAACAATAGTACCGGTTTCATCCTGCAAGTTCGCCCCAGAGTGCCCGAACGACTGGCACGTCTGGAAGAGTTGGCTAATAATCTCTGGTATGGATGGGATCGGCCTACCCGTCGCCTGTTTGCGCGTTTGCATCCGGAGTTGTGGAAAGCGACCGGACATAGTCCGAAGGCATTCCTGCGGCGTGTGGACGAGCAGCTGTTGCTCGATGCGGCGGAAGACCAGGTATTTCTCGGCAACTTCAATCGTGTACTGGCCGATTACGACACCTACCATGACTATCGCACGCCCACGGGCGGATTCGACTGGTTGGGACAACATGATCTGATCGCCTATTTCTGTGCGGAGTTCGGTTTTCATGAGTCCTTCCCGATCTATTCCGGCGGGCTGGGTATCCTGGCGGGGGATCACTGCAAAGCGGCGAGCGACTTGCGACTGCCCTTTGTCGGCATCGGCCTGCTGTATCGGCAGGGCTATTTTCATCAGTCCATAGACGGCGAGGGCAATCAGATTGCCAGCAACACCGATTCGAGTTTCGATGATCTACCGGTCACGCCTGCCTTGTGCGCGGACGGAAGCGATGCCTACACCTCGGTGGAGCTTCCGGGACGCACGGTTAATATCAAGATATGGCAGGCGAGGGTGGGCCACATCCGGCTGTATCTGCTTGATACCGATATCGAAAGTAATAATGCACATGATCGTGACATTACCCACCGACTGTATGGCGGCGACACGGTGATGCGCATTGAGCAGGAGATCGTGCTGGGCATGGGGGGCGTGCGCGCCTTGCAACAAATTGGCCTGCAACCAACCGTCTGGCATATCAACGAGGGACACGCCGCTTTCATGATGCTCGAACGCATCATGCAGGAAACCGGACAGTTGGGTTTTGACTTTTCCACGGCGCTCGAAGATGTAGCATCGAACACCATTTTCACTACACATACGCCGGTGCCTGCAGGACATGATCATTTCAACGAAGGCATGATTCGTGCCTATTTTGAGCACTACTATTCTGTGCTTAAACTGGATCATGCTCAGTTCATGGCGCTGGGTAGAACCGGCGGCAGTCTGGATTTTAATATGACCGCGCTGGCGCTGCGTGGCTCACGTTTTCATAATGGTGTCTCACGCATACACGGTGAGGTTTCGTCGCGAATTTGCGGCGCAATGTGGCCCGAGATCGAGTCGCGCGAAAATCCGATGACTTACGTCACTAATGGTGTGCATGCGCCGACCTTTCTGGCCACCGAGTGGATCGAAGTGCTGGAGCGCTATCTGGGGTCGGAGTGGAATGCGCGCATGAATGACCTGAAATTGTGGGAAGGGGTGGATGATATTCCTGATCATGTGTTCTGGAGTGTGCATCAGACGCTGAAGGTCAAGATGCTCAATACCGTTAGTCAACGTATCAAATCCCAGCATTTTCGCAATCACGGTTCCGAAGCCCATCTGGATCGTCTGCTCAAGTATGTTAATCCGGAAAACCCGAATATTCTGACAGTGGGCTTTGCGCGCCGTTTTGCCACCTACAAGCGCGCCACCATGCTGTTCAATAATCTGGATTGGCTGCGCGAAATATTGCACAATCCGGAACATCCTGTCGTATTCATCTTCGCCGGAAAAGCGCATCCAGCCGATATTCCCGGCCAGGATCTGATCCGCCATATCACGCAAATTTCCAAAATGACCGAATTTACCGGCAAGATTCTGATTGTGGAAGGTTATGACCTGGCCCTGTCGCGAAAATTGGTTTCCGGTGTGGACGTGTGGCTCAACAACCCTTTGTATCCACTGGAAGCCTCTGGCACCTCGGGCATGAAGGCGGGCATGAATGGCTGCATCAACCTGTCTGTACTCGATGGCTGGTGGGGGGAGAGCTATGACGGTAAAAATGGCTGGGCGATCAAGCCGGTGTCGGAAACACTAAGCGAGGAAACACGTACGCATGAGGAAACTCGTACGCTTTACGAGTTGTTGCAGGATCAGGTGGTGCCCTCCTATTATGACTATGGAAAAATGGGCTTTTCGCCCAGCTGGGTGAAAATGGCCAAGCGCTCGATGGCCAGTATCATTCCGCGTTTCAATTCCAAACGCATGGTCGGGGAGTATCTGGCCAAGTGTTACCTGCCCGCCAGTCAGCAACATTCGCATTACACTGAAAACCAGCATGAAAATTCGCATCGGGTCGCCCAGTGGAAGGCCCGAGTTTGCAATGCATGGGAGGGGGTGGCGTTGCGCCGCATTGATCAGGTCAAGGCGCAAATCAATTACGGGGATAGCCTGAAATTCGAAGTGGCGGTCAATCTCAATGGACTGAATCCCGATGATGTGGTGGTTGAATTATTGATGGGTTATAACACCCGTCGGGATTCGCTCGAATCTGCCCGGCATTACCGCTTTGAAGCCGCCAGTGGCAGCGATGAATCGGGTGAAATACAGTTCGTGACCGAGCTGCAACCGGATCAATGTGGTAATCTCGAATACCGTATTCGTGTTTATCCGTTCCATGAGTTATTAACGCATCCGTTTGAAATGGGCATGATGCGCTGGCTGTAAGCCATATTGTTCATATTGGAACAGGGTAATTATTTGTTTCCGGAAAAATCAGGAGCAGGAAATGGCTGAAATTAAAGTATTGTTTGTGACTTCCGAAGTTGCGCCGTTAATCAAGACCGGTGGACTTGCCGATGTCAGCGGTGCCTTGCCAGCGGCCTTGCGTGAAATTGATGTGGATGTACGTCTGCTCGTGCCGGGCTATCCGCAGGTATTGGCAAAGTTAGGTCCGAATGAGGTGGTGGCCAGATTCGACGAGGGCGACCTTCCCGGTTTTCCACCTTCCAGGCTGATTTTTTCCATCATGAAAAATGGCGTACCCTTGCTGGTGCTCGATTGTCCCGATTTGTACCAACGTGAAGGCGGGCCTTATTCGGACACCGGCGGTCAGGACTGGGTAGATAATCCGCTGCGTTTCGGTTTGCTGTCGAAAATGGCCGCCGTGCTGGGTAGCGATGCATCGCCGCTTAGCTGGCGGCCTGAACTGGTACACGGCAATGATTGGCAAACCGGCCTTGCAGGCGTCTATCTTAGCGTGGCCAAAGGTGCGGTACCCAATATTATTACCATCCACAATTTGGCCTTTCAGGGTAATTTCCGTCCTCGTAAAGTGCAAGTGCTGGGTTTGCCTCCAGAGAGTTTCAATATCAATGGGATCGAATTGTATGGCAACATGTCTTTTCTCAAGGCAGGCCTGTTTTACGCCTATCACATCACCACAGTCAGTCCGAATTATGCAATGGAAATCCAGGGCGAATCGCTCGGTTTTGGTTTGCAGGGCTTGCTGACTTCACGACGTGAAGATGTCACTGGCATACTCAACGGGATTGACACCGATGAATGGAATCCGGATACAGACCGGCATCTGCCCAGCCATTTCAGTCTTTCGCGCATGGCGGGCAAGGCGCAATGTAAACAGGCGCTGCAGATCAGGATGGGGCTCGAAATTGATGCCAATATTCCCCTGCTCGCCGTGGTCAGTCGCCTGACGCATCAAAAAGGACTGGATTTGTTGTTGGAAATCGCACATCGCCTGATGGCGTTGCCGGTTCAACTGGTGATTCTGGGCAGTGGTGAGTCATTTATGCAGGATGCGGCCAGACAATTATGCCGGGATCATCCCGGAAAAATCGCGGCAATGATCGGTTTTGATGAAGGTCTGTCGCACCAGATTGAAGCCGGTGCCGATATCTTTATCATGCCGTCCCGTTTCGAACCCTGCGGCCTGAACCAGTTCTATAGTCAGCGCTATGGTACGCCACCTGTCGTGCATCATACCGGGGGGCTAGCCGATTCGGTGGTGGATTGTACTCCCGAAACACTCAAGAATGGCACAGCCAGCGGATTTGTATTTTCCGGCATGTCGACTGACAATCTGTTCAACACGATTGAACGTGCTGTTGCGCTATACCACGATCAACGCAAGTGGAAAGTCCTGCGCAAAAATTGCATGAGCAAGGATTTTAGCTGGACGACCAGCGCGCGCGCCTATCGCCGCGTGTACCTGAAGGTATTGGGGCGCGCTGCAGATAATGTAACCCGCCTGACTGACAATGCAGTTTTGCCAGACGACGCGGTTTGAAGTAACGGATCATGCTCTAACGGGCAGGGGAGCGATGTCATCCCCTGATGATGAAATGATTCAGGCAGGGATATTGCCCTGTGGGCAAGTGGCTGGTCATCTGCGAGGGTGCAAGGGCAATACCGTCAATGCATCGAGCATGAAGTTGTCGCTCTCACTCAGGGCGGACAGGGTGATGGTGGGTTCGACTATCTGGCGTACGACAGGTGTAGGCGCAGGTGGCGGCGGGCTACGATGATGGCTTGCGGTATGGGCTGGTGTTGCCAGTAGTAATAGCTGGCACCGGCAAGCATGAACAGGACGGTAATGGTGATCAATGCCTTTTTTGCATGCGTACCCTTATCGCTTGAACAATCGCACCTCCGGGTGAATCGGAAATTAAATGGTTTTTGTATGGATGTAAATGTATCCTAGGCGATGGTCACGGATTTGTCCAGATAGACATCCTGTATTGCGTTCAGCAATATCACGCCATCGCGCATTGGTTTCTGGAAGGCTTTTCGTCCTGAAATCAGTCCCATACCGCCGGCTCGTTTGTTGATGACGGCCGTTCTGACTGCCTGATGCAAATCATCCTTGCCAGATGCGCCGCCCGAATTGATCATCCCCACGCGCCCCATATAACAGTTGGCCACCTGATAGCGCACCAGATCGATGGGGTGGTCACTGGTCAGTTCGCTGTAAACTTTCGGGCTGGTTTTGCCAAATTTGAGGGCATTGTAACCGCCGTTATTTTCCGCCATCTTCTGCTTGATGATGTCCGCATTGATGGTGGCAGCAAGGTGATTGGCCTGTCCTGTCAGATCGGCTGAGATATGATAATCAATGCCGTCTTGCTTGAATGCCGGATTACGCAAATAAGCCCATAGCACGGTAACCATGCCCAGATTGTGCGCATGTTCAAACGCCTCGGAGATTTCCTGTATCTGCCGACGCGACTGTTCCGATCCATAAAACACGGTCGCTCCGACCGCGACGGCGCCCAGATCGAAAGCTTGATCAACGTTGGCAAACAGTGTCTGGTCGAATTTATTGGGGTAGGTGAGCAGTTCGTTGTGATTGATTTTGACGATGAATGGAATCCGGTGCGCGTAGCGTCGAGCAATGGAGGCGAGCACGCCTAACGTGGAGGCCACGCCGTTGCATCCGCCCTCAATGGCAAGTTTGGCGATATTTTCAGGATCAAAATACTGGATATTGGGAGCGAACGAGGCGCCACCCGAATGTTCCACGCCCTGATCGACCGGCAACAAAGATAGATAACCGGTGTTTGCCAGTCTGCCATGACCGTACAGCGCCTGCAAATTGCGCAGTACACTGGGTTTTCTGTCCTTGATGCTCACGACCCGTTCGATATAATCGGCACCTGGCAGATGCAGCGATTCGCAGGGTATGCCGATACAACGGTGGCTCAACAGATAATCGGCTTCATCGGCCAGCAATTGTTCGATGTTTGACATGATTTTTCTCCTCAATGTGTGCAGTAAATAGCATGTTACTCCTGTTTTAATAGTCACAAACCATTGATATATAAATAATTTATAGGGTGATTCCTATTTTAAATCGGAACTTTCCGAACAGCCGTGAGTTGCGTTGTGCTGCTGGAGGCGGGTGTATAATTTCGTCCAATCAATATAAAAATCCTGAAAAATGTCTATTCATGAAACTATAATCGGTACGCCCCTGTCAGGTACCGCCTGCAAAGTCATGTTGCTCGGTAGCGGTGAGCTGGGCAAGGAAGTGATCATTGCCCTGCAGCGTCTTGGCGTTGAAACCATCGCGGTGGACCGCTATGCCAATGCGCCCGGTCATCAGGTCGCACATCGCGCCCATGTCATCAATATGTCAGATGGTGCCGCGTTACGGGCGTTAATCGAACAGGAAAAGCCTGATCTGATCGTGCCGGAAATCGAGGCCATTGCGACCGATATGCTGGAAATTATCGAACGTGAGGGACGCGCCGGCGTGATTCCCACCGCGCGTGCGACGCGTCTTACCATGAATCGCGAAGGGATACGTCGGCTTGCCGCAGAAACACTGGGTCTGCCAACCTCGCCCTATCGCTTCGCCGATAGTCTCGATGAAATGCGCCTTGCCTGTGAGCAGATCGGCTATCCTTGCATTATCAAGCCGGTGATGTCCTCCTCCGGCAAGGGACAATCCAAAATCGATACGCCCGAACAGGTAGATGCCGCCTGGGCGTATGCTGCCAGCGGCAGTCGCGTGAATCAGGGGCGGGTGATCATCGAGGGGATGATTCATTTTGATTACGAAATTACCCTGCTGACCGTACGTGCGCAGGATGAAAATGGCCATGTTCGAACCTATTTTTGTGAGCCGGTCGGTCATGTGCAGGTTGCGGGCGACTATGTGGAAAGCTGGCAGCCTCAGGCGATGTCGTCACTGGCATTGCAACGTGCACGCGACATTGCCGGTAGCGTTACCGGCGATCTGGGCGGACTGGGCCTGTTCGGGGTCGAATTGTTCGTGACGGGCGATGAGGTGTGGTTTTCCGAAGTCAGTCCGCGCCCGCATGATACGGGGATGGTCACGATGTGCTCGCAGCTACAGAACGAGTTTGAACTGCATGCACGCGCCATATTGGGTCTGCCGGTGGACACCACGTTGCGCAGCCCCGGTGCTTCTGCAGTTATTTACGGTCAGTTGGATGAAAAGGGCATTGCTTTCGAGGGGGTGGCAGATGCACTTGCCGTGCCGGGCAGCGATCTTCGCTTGTTCGGCAAACCGGAATCGTATACAAAACGCCGCATGGGTGTGGCATTGGCAACCGGTGTGGATACGGACCAGGCCAGAATCCGGGCCAAACTTGCAGCCAGTCGGGTAAGGCCGGTAAAGCCATGATTACCGGCATTCATCATATAACCTTTCTGACATCTGATCTGCAACGCTCACGCACTTTTTACGAGGCGCTGCTGGGTTTGCAGCAGGACAACATGCGTCCGGATATGCGTTTCGATGGTATCTGGTATGACGTCACACCCGGTCAGCAGCTTCATCTGATGGCGCTACCCGATGTGGAAGCCGGTTTGCAGCGGCCCGTTCACGGCGGGCGTGATCGTCATGTGGCACTGACGGTCACGGACTTGTCTGAATTGATCGAAAAACTAGATGGGGCAGGCATAGCCTATACCCTCAGCCAGTCAGGTCGACGTGCGCTGTTTTGCCGGGATCCGGATCAGAATGCACTGGAATTTATCGAGGTTAATTGAGTGCATGAAACCAATCTAAGCCCCCGTGCCTGGTATAAGGCGGTATGCGATCAATCTGGTTTTGTTTGCGATGAGGCGCAGACGTCTGCGATTGAGGAACTGGAAATCTTGTGGCAACAACTGGTTGAATTCAAACACAAGCGTAATCAGTTTCTGGGTCGCAGTCTGTTAAGTCCGGAAGTGCCCAGCGGCCTGTATTTGTGGGGGGGCGTGGGGCGCGGCAAGACGTTTTTAATGGATGGTTTTTATCACTGCCTGCCTTACAAGCGCAAACGTCGGGTTCATTTTCACCATTTTATGGCTGAAGTTCATCACGAGATGAAAGTGTTAAGCCATGAACCCGATCCCCTGATGGCGCTGGCCGACAACATTGCGCATGCCACACGCCTGTTATGCCTGGATGAATTCCATGTGGATGATATTGCCGATGCGATGATACTGGGCCGCCTGCTTGCAGCGCTGTTCAAGCGTGGCGTGGTGTTGCTGACCACATCCAATGCAGCGCCGGATGCGCTTTATCTCAACGGGCTGCAACGGCAGAATTTCCTGCCGGCCATCGAATTGTTGAAGAACGAACTGAAAGTGCTGCACTTCGAAGGAAGCCGGGACTACCGCCTATTGCATCTGGTGCGCGATCCGGTTTTTATGCTGGTTGGTGACAGTGAAAAACGTATGGAATTACTGTTCCATCGTCTCTCGGCAGGTAAGGCGGCGTCCGAGGGGGTGCTACGGGAAGTCGGGCACGTTCAGGTTAAGCGGATCGCTGGCGAAATCGTCTGGTTCGATTTTAAAACGCTATGCGGTGGCAACCACGATCAGTCCGATTATCTACAGATTGCACATCATTTTCCCACCGTTTTTCTGTCGGACGTGCCGCGCCTGTCGAATGATACGGCAAGTGAGGCCAGACGATTCACCTGGCTGATTGATGTGCTCTATGATAATCATATCAAACTGGTCGCAAGTTTTGCAGTTGCACTGGATCAACTATACGAGGCCGATTGTTTAAGCGGGGAGTCCGCGCGTATTACCAGTCGTCTTGCCGAAATGCAGACACATCGTTACTTGCGGGGACACACGTGACAGGTCGGTTTTAACTCGCGGTTTACGCGGAGGACAGGCAAGAAAAAGCTGCGTTGCCGATGAAACGCTACACCATCTTCTTGAGCTGATACAGCTTTTCCAGCGCCTCTCTTGGGCTCAGATCATCCGGTTGCAAATCGCGTAAAGCGGCCAGTAACGGATGCGCTTCGGCTTCTGGAATATCCGGGACGACAGAAAAAAGATCGCCCTGCGGGCTTTGCACAGCGCTGTTTTGTTCCAGAATGCGCAGCTGTTTTTTGGCGGTTCTGATGACTTGTGCGGGCACGCCCGCCAGGGCCGCGACTTGCAGGCCGTAGCTTTGGCTGGCTGCTCCTTCGCTGACCGAATGCAGGAACACGATGCTGTGCTGGTGTTCGATGGCGGACAGGTGTACGTTGGCAAGTTGTGCGTAGGCTTCATTGAGGCGCGTGAGTTCGAAATAGTGCGTCGCAAACAGCGTGTAACTTTGGTTATTTTCCAGCAGATGGCAGGCAATCGCATGGGCCAGCGCCAGACCATCAAAGGTTGAGGTGCCGCGACCGATTTCATCGACCAGTACCAGGCTTTTTTCGGTCGCATTATGCAGAATGTTGGACGCCTCGGTCATTTCGACCATAAAGGTGGAGCGACCGCTGGCCAGATCGTCCGATGCGCCGATGCGGGTGAAAATCTGGTCTATTTCGCCCAGGGTCGCTGCCTGCGCAGGCACGAAACAGCCGATGTGGGCTAACAGCGCGATGATGGCAACCTGACGCATGTAGGTCGATTTGCCACCCATGTTAGGGCCCGTGATCAGCAGCATGCGGCGTGATTCAGCAAGTTCGGTGCCATTAGGAACGAAGTTGTCTACCTGCGCTTCGACCACGGGATGGCGTCCCTGCACGATGCGGATTTCGGTTTGATCGGTAAATGTTGGGGCGCAAAAATTCAGTGTGGCAGCGCGCTCGGCAAAGGTTGCCAGTACGTCCAGTTCCGCGAGAGTGCTAGCGATACGTTGCAATGGCGCAATAAAGATTGCCAGGCCGTTCAGCAGCTGTTCGTAGAGCATTTTTTCACGTGCAAGTGCACGCTCGTTGGCGGAAAGTGCCTTGTCCTCGAAGGCTTTGAGCTCCGGCGTGATATAGCGTTCGGCATTTTTTAGTGTCTGGCGGCGGCGGTAATCATCCGGCACGTTGATACTTTGCGCGGCGGATACTTCGATATAAAAACCATGCACGCGGTTATATTCGACTTTCAGTGTGGTAATGCCAGTGCGATGCTTTTCCCTGGCTTCCAGTGCCAGCAGAAAATCGCCGCAGTTGGTCTGGATACCGCGCAATTCATCCAGTTCGCTATCAAAGCCATCCGCGATCACACCGCCTTCACGCAGCACACTGGAAGGCTCCGCTTTGAGTGAGCATAGCAACAGGCCCGTCAAGTGTTCATCAGCCTGTAGCGCATTGGCCAGCTGTGCTATTAGCGGCGATTCGCATGAAAGCAGTGCAGCCTGCAGTTGCGGCAGGGTGGTCAGTGTGTCGCGCAGGCCTGACAGGTCACGCGGTCTGGCGCTTTTTAGCGCGATGCGTGCGGTGATGCGCTCGACATCCACGCAGGGTTTAAGCTGCTTGTTTACATCGGCATATAACTCGCCCAGTTTTTCCACCGCATCATGGCGGCAGCGCAGTGTTTTACGGCAGCGCAGCGGGTGATGCAGCCAGAGTGCCAAGAGGCGGCTGCCCATGTTGGTCGCGCAGGTGTCAAGCAAGGATAGCAGTGTGGGGGCGGGGTCGCCTCTCAATGTTCGGGTGAGTTCCAGATTGCGTCGGGTTGAGGCGTCCATGCGTACATAGTGATCGGTGCGGTACACCTGCAGGCTACGGATATGGCTGATGGACTGCCCCTGGGTCAACTTTGCATAGTAAAGCAGTGCGCCTGCCGCCTCCAGACCTACCGTAAATTCATCGCAACCGTAGCCCGCCAGGTCGAGCGTAGAAAATTGCTGGCAAAGCGCGCGCCGCGCGGCATCCAGTTCAAAATGCCAGACCGGCAGTGTTTTTCCTTTGAGGGTTAAGTTTGAATTTTCCGCGTACAGGATTTCGGATGGCTGCAGTCGTTCCAGTTCGGCTGGCAGATTTTCAATCGCTGTTTCGCAAACATGGAATTGTCCTGAAGCCAGATTCAGCCAGGCCATGCCTGCTTGACCGTGGCGTTGATGAACGCACAGCAACAGACTGTCACATTTTTCGTCGAGCAACGCCGCATCGGTGATGGTGCCCGGCGTGACGATGCGCATGACTTTTCGTTCGACCGGCCCTTTGCTGGTGGCAGGGTCGCCGACCTGTTCGCAAATCGCCACCGAAAGCCCCATTTTGACCAAGCGGGCCAGGTACTGTTCGGCGGCGTGATACGGCACACCCGCCATCCTGATGGGCACCCCGTTGGAGGTGCCTCTCTGGGTCAGTGTAATATCCAGCAGTTTTGCGGCTTGTACCGCATCGTCGAAGAACAGTTCGTAAAAGTCGCCCATCCGGTAGAACAGCAGACTATCCGGATGGTCTGCCTTGATGCGCAGGAACTGCTGCATCATCGGCGTATGCTTTTCCGTGCCAGTCATGGCGGGAGCGATTTTGGTGCTCATGGGTCAGGCAGCCTGGCCTTTCAGGGCGGGAGTCAGGTGAGGTGCGATCACCTGTAGCAATTGCGGGTGTATGTTGGGGTTGCCTGCGCAGAGATGTCCGGTAGCGAGGAAACTATCCGAGCCATGCAGGTCGCTGACCATGCCGCCCGCTTCGGTGATCAGCAAGACGCCCGCAGCGATGTCCCAGGCTTTGAGGCCGGTCTCGAAAAATCCGTCGTAACGGCCCGCCGCCATCCAGGCCAGATCGAGCGCAGCGGAACCTGGGCGACGCAATCCTGAGGTCTGTTGCATCAAGTCCTTGAAAATGCCCATATAGGCATCCATGTGCTGGAAGTTGGTATAAGGAAATCCCGTGCCGATCAGTGCGTCGCTCATGCGGATGCTCTTGGAGACGCGCAGCCGTTTGTCATTGAGAAAGGCGCCGCGTCCGCGCGTGGCGGTGAACAGTTCATTCTTGGTCGGGTCGTAAATGACGGCCTGGGTGAGGATGCCCTTGTGCTGCAAAGCAATGGAGACAGAGTATTGCGGGAAGCCGTGCAGGAAATTGGTCGTGCCATCAAGCGGGTCGATGATCCACAGGAAATCGGATTCGCCGTGAGCGCCGCTCTCTTCTGCTAGAATTGCATGGTCTGGATACGCTTCCAAAAGGGTCTGGATGATGGTTTGCTCTGCGGCGCGATCTACTTCACTGACAAAATCAGCATGGGATTTCTTGGTGATGGTGAGGTGATCGATTTTGTCTGCGCTGCGATGAATCAGATTGCCGGCGCGACGGGCGGCCTTCACCGCGATGTTGAGCATGGGATGCATAATTTACGACCTTTTTAATGGAAACCGCTGCGCGTATCATAGCCGTGCGTAGGTATTCGAGTTTAATGAGCAGTGGAGTCTATTGATTCCAGTTGCGTATTCTAGTTGGAATTGAACATTGTATAAACAAAATCATGCAAGAAATATCCGGGTGGTTCTCAGCCATACCAGTCATCCGGGAAATATCGGTGCAGCGGCGCGCGCGATGAAGACGATGGGGCTGCAACATCTGTATCTGATCAATCCGCGCCACTACCCGGACCCGCAGGCATTCGCGATGGCGGCGGGTGCGGATGACGTGTTGCAAAATGCGGTCGTGTGCAGCTCACTGGACGAGGCACTGGAAGGCGTGGTGTTTACCGTCGGCATGACGGCCAGAGTGCGCGATATTTCTAATCAGGTATTGGCCCCACGCGAGGCGATGCCACAGGTCGTGCAAGCATCGACCCTGCCGGTTGCGCTGCTGTTCGGTACGGAAATGTCGGGGTTGACCAACGAGGAGGCCAGCCGCGCCCAGTTGCTGGTGAATATTCCATCCAATCCTGAATTCTCTTCGCTCAATCTGGCAGCAGCCGTGCAGGTGATAAGCTACGAATTGGCAGTCGCTGCTCAAGACTTTCAGCCGGTTGTGCAGCCAATCACGCCTGCGCCCCATGAGCAGGTGGAGGGATTTTTGCTGCATCTTGAAAAGACGCTACAGCAAATCGGTTTTTTCACGACGCAGAATCCATCGCGCATGATGCAGCGGCTGCGCCGTCTCTATGCAAGGGCTAGGCCTGAATCGGACGAACTTAACATATTGCGCGGTATTCTGAGCGTGACTACCGAGTACAATGCGCGCCTGAGGGAGCGTTATGTGCAAGAGAATGAGCCCGAAAAGGATGCATCCTGATGTCAGGCCATGCACAGCTATATTTTTCGCAATACTGCCGCCGTGCAGTAAACGAATCACCCAGTGAGTTTAAGGTTAACGATGTTTAAGAATATAAAAGAGGATATCGCCAGCGTATTCGAACGCGATCCGGCTGCACGAACCACCTTCGAGGTGTTGACTTGCTATCCGGGCTTGCATGCGCGCGTGATTCACCGCCTTGCCAATCGGCTTTGGCATGGTGGGCTTAAGTGGCCTGCGCGCTTTTTGTCCTACCTGGCACGCGCATTGACGGGTATCGAAATTCATCCGGGGGCGACGATAGGGCGGCGTTTTTTTATCGATCACGGCATGGGGGTGGTGATCGGTGAAACGGCACACATTGGTGACGATGTGACGCTCTATCACGGCGTCACGCTGGGCGGGACTTCATGGCAGCAGGGCAAACGGCATCCGACACTGGGTAACGGCGTGGTGGTGGGGGCGGGTGCCAAGATACTCGGCCCTATCATAGTCGGTGCCGGAGCAAAAATCGGATCGAACGCAGTCGTGGTCAAGGATGTGCCTGCAGGTGCTACGGCGGCTGGGATCCCTGCACGGATTCTGGATGAAGAAAAAAAAATGAGTTCAGGTTTCAATGCTTATGGTATTGGCAATGACCAGAACGATCCGGTTGCCAAAGCCATTCACGGCCTGCTGGGTCACAGCGTGACAGTCGATCAACGCATTGATTTTATTTTGCAGCAACTTGAGAAGATGGGGGTGAGCGTTGCGGAAGAACGCGCCACCGCCGATAAATTTGACCCCAATCATTTGAATGAAATAGTTGATTAAAAAATTCAAGTATTATATTATTCACTTAACGGATGGCGAGCAGATTATGTCATCCACTTCAAGGAACTGTTGAAAGGCTGGAAAAAAATGCGATTGACTACGAAGGGCCGTTTTGCTGTAACAGCAATGGTTGATTTGGCGATGCAGGGCGGACGGGGTCCGGTCACGTTAGCCTCCATCAGTGAGCGGCAAAAAATTTCACTTTCCTATCTGGAGCAATTATTTGGCAAATTGCGCCGTAATGAACTGGTTGAGAGTGTGCGCGGCCCGGGTGGTGGTTATTATCTGGCAAAAGTGGCTGAAAAAATCAGGATCTCCGAGATTGTGATGGCGGTAGATGAGCCGCTGGACACGACTCATTGCGCTGAGAAGGGGGATTGCCGGGATGGGAATCCTTGTTTGACGCACAACCTGTGGATGTGTCTGAATGAAAAGATTTATGCGTATCTGGATTCGGTCAATCTCCAGCAAATGGTGGATGGTCAAACCAAACCGGTTACCGGCATGACGGCGATTTCGGTCAACAAGCATGTCGTCAGATAAAATGGCCGCTAATAGCTAGTGGTTGGATGTAGATTTTTAGGTGGAAGAAAATGATGAAATTACCGATTTATATGGATTATTCGGCAACTACGCCCGTTGATCCGCGCGTTGCTGAGAAAATGATCCCCTATCTGACCGAGAAATTCGGCAATGCGGCCAGTCGTTCTCATGTTTTTGGCTGGGAAGCCGATACTGCGGTTGAAGCTGCGCGTGAACAGGTTGCATCGCTGGTTAATGCTGATCCGAAGGAAATTGTCTGGACATCCGGTGCAACTGAGTCGAATAACCTGGCTATCAAGGGTGCGGCGCATTTCTATCAGGGCAAGGGGAAACATATTGTCACGATGCGCATTGAACACAAGGCGGTCATCGATACGGTGCGCGAACTCGAACGCGAGGGGTTTACTGCAACCTATCTTGATCCGGAGTCCAATGGCCTGCTGAATCTCGATGTGTTCAAAGCGGCTTTGCGTCCTGATACGGTGCTGGTATCGATCATGATGGTCAACAATGAAATCGGCGTGATTCAGGATATTGCAGCGATCGGTGAAATATGCCGTGAAAAGGGCATTCTGTTTCATGTGGATGCTGCGCAGGCAACCGGCAAGGTGGCGATTGATTTACAGCAGCTGAAAGTCGATCTGATGTCGTTTTCGGCGCACAAGACTTATGGGCCCAAGGGGATCGGCGCGCTGTATGTACGTCGCAAGCCGCGCGTGCGTCTGGAAGCGCAGATGCATGGTGGCGGTCACGAGCGCGGTATGCGCTCGGGCACTTTGCCAACGCACCAGATTGTCGGCATGGGAGAGGCATTTCGTCTGGCTCAAATCGAAATGGCAACGGAAAACGAAAGGGTACGCACGTTGCGCGACCGCCTGTATAACGGCCTGATGGACATGGAAGAGGTGCATCTGAACGGCGATATGGAACAGCGTGTGCCACACAACCTGAACCTGAGTTTCAACTTCGTTGAAGGTGAATCGCTGATCATGGCAATCAAGGATGTTGCGGTGTCGAGCGGTTCGGCTTGCACTTCGGCCAGTCTTGAGCCTTCCTACGTACTGCGCGCACTGGGGCGTAGCGATGAATTGGCGCACAGTTCGATCCGCTTTTCGGTAGGCCGTTTTACGACGGTTGAAGAAGTGGATTACGTGATCGATCTGATGAAGGCCAAGATCGGCAAGTTGCGCGATTTGTCGCCGCTTTGGGAAATGTATCAGGACGGTATTGATTTGAACACTGTGCAGTGGGCAGCACACTAGAAACCTAAGAAGGGAGAAGGGAGAAGGGTGAAGAGGGAAGGGCGCTGCACTGATTTTACCCTTCTCCCTTCACGCTTTACCCTTCACTGCGAAAAAAGGAGCATCAAAATGGCATACAGCGAAAAGTTATTGGATCATTACGAAAATCCTCGCAACGTGGGTTCATTCGACAAGAACGATGCGGGTCTGGGTACCGGTATGGTCGGTGCACCGGCTTGCGGCGACGTGATGAAATTGCAAATCAAGGTGGGGCCTGACGGTATCATTGAGGATGCCAAGTTCAAAACCTATGGTTGCGGTTCGGCAATCGCATCCAGCTCTTTGGTGACCGAATGGGTCAAGGGCAAGACGGTGGATCAGGCGCTGGAAATCAAGAATACCCAGATCGCCGAAGAACTGGCGCTACCGCCGGTCAAAATTCACTGCTCGATTCTGGCAGAGGACGCTATCAAGGCAGCCGTGGCGGATTACAAGTCGCGTCAGGGTTGCCTGATCGGCGCAGGCGCGGTGTTGGTGGCTTACAAGGGCTAAACGGCGAGGGCAGTGGTTTTGACCACGGTACGCAAGGCGAAGCTGGATTGCATCTGCCGCACGCCGGGCAGTCGCGCGAGGTACTGGCGGTGGATGCGGGCGAAATCCTCGGTATCCTCGGCCATGACCTTCAGCAGATAATCGGCCGATGCCCGCCATCAGGTGACATTCGAGCACGTCGGGCACGCGCCGCACCTCACGCTCGAACGCCTCGAGCAACTCGTCCGCCTGGCCCGACAGCGTGATCTCGACAAACACCGTTGTCGGCACGCCCAGCTTGCGCGCGTCGAGAAGCGCCACGTAGTCGCGCGATATACCCCTCCGCCTCCAGCCGCTGCACCCGGCGGTGGCAGGCCGAGGGCGACAGGTTCACCTGCTCCGACAGCTCGGCATTGGTCATCCGCCCTGCTTCTGCAAAACGTACAAATGCAGTGGTAGCGGATCAGCGGGCATGGTGGAAATCTTCGGCGGCATTTCTTCGCGGAGCGTCTCACGGATGCAGCCGGGCGTCATTAAAGTTTCTAAAACATTTGCACCCAATCAGGTTCAAGCTGGGTCTTAGGGACGAGAAGTCCATCAGGAAAATGAAAATCGGATGTCCGAAGGAAATCAAACCGCAAGAATTTCGTGTCGGCATGACGCCGAACGCCGCGCGCGAAGCGGTGCTCGCGGGTCATGCCGTGATGATCGAAACCGGCGCAGGGGTTGGCGCTGGCTTTACCGACGGCGATTACATCGCGGCCGGGGCGGCGATTATCGGCACGGCAGCAGAGGTGTTTGCAGCAAACGCCGATATCGTCGGTGAAGGTGAAAGAACCGCAGCCGGTGGAGCGGGCGATGTTGCGCGCGGGGCAGGTGTTGTTCACCTATCTGCATCTGGCCCGGACCCAGATGACGCGGGATTTGCTGGCCTCGGGCGTCACCGCGATTGCCTATGAGACGGTGACGGATGATCACGGTGTTTGCCGCTGCTGGCGCCGATGTCGGAAGTGGCGGGGCGGTTGGCACCTCAGGTCGGGGCCTGGACCTTGCAGATAGGTAACAACACCCCTCCCCCCGCGCGCAACTTTCATCGCCCCCGCTCCAGCGGTTGCTTCCACCTTCACGAGGTCCTATCGGCGGCTGCAACACCTCTGCTGCCGTGCCGAAGCACCACCCCCGCCCGCGATGTAATCGCCGTGCGGTCGGCCCGCCCCGGTTTTTTCCCTCGCCGTTTCGATCGTCGGCATAACCCACGAGCACCGCTTCGCGCGCGGCATTCGGCGTCATGCCGACACGAAATTCTTGCGGTTTGATTCCTTCGGACATCCGATTTTCCATTTGCTCGGGATCGACTCCTCCTTAAGACTTAGCTGAACCTGATTGGGTGCAAATGTTTTGAAACTTTAATGACGCCCGGCCTCATCCATAATGCCACCCCAAGGAAAGATTTCCACATGCCCGCTGATCTGGACGCCACCGACATCCTCGGGGTTCAAAGGATGGCCGCATCACCAATCGATGTCAGAAGCGGGTGAACCTGTCACTCGGCCTGCCCACCGCTCATATGGACGGCTATGAGCTTCTGAACACCCGCATGGCAAGCAGGAGTCTTGTCGAGATCACTGCAAAGCCAAGCCGAAGACCTGCTCGACGCGTTCGACTGTGAGGTCGCCGCATGCGACATCCTCGAATGTCACCTGATGGCAGGCACAGGCCATTACCTGATACGAGTCATGGCCAAGGATGCCGAGGATTCCGCCCCCGCCAGCACCTCTCGCGCCTGCCGGTGTGCAGGCAGTGCAATCCAGCTTCCTGCGCACCGTGGTCAAAACCACTGCCCTCGCGGTTTAGCCCTTGTGAACCACGCTGCACCGATGCGCCTGCCTGACGCGACTTGTAATCCGCCACGGCTGCCTTGATAGCGTCCTCTCAGATCGAGCAGTGATTTTTGACCGGCGGTAGCGCCAGTTCTTACAGCGATCTGGGTATTCTTGATTTCCAGCGCCTGATCCACCGTCTTGCCCTTGATTTCCTCGGTCACCAAAGAGCTGGATGTGCCAACCGCAACCATAGGTTTTGAACTTGGCATCCTCAATGATACCGTCAGGCCCCACCTTGATTTGCAGATTTCATCACGTCGCCGCAAGCCTCGAGCCATACCTCTATATCGCGCTCCGTAATAATCCAATAACTTTTCGCTGCTATGCCATTTTGATGCTCCTTTTTTCGCAGTGAAGGGTAAAGCGTGAAGGGAGAAGGGTAGAAGTCGGTCCAGCACCTTCCTCTTTACCCTTCTCCTACCTTTCTTAGGTTTCTAGTGTGCTGCCCACTCACAGTGTTCAAATCAATCCATCCTGATACGTTCCAAAGCGGCGACAATCAGCAACTTGCCGACTTGGCCTTCATCAGATCGATCACGTAATCCACTTCTTCAACCATCGTAAAACGGCCTACGAAAAGCGGCCATCGAACTGTGCGCCATTCATCGCTACGCCCCCATGCGCGCAGTACGTAGGAAAGCTAAGACTGGCCGAAGTGCAAGCCGAACCGCTCGACACCGCGATTGCCATGATCAGCGATTCACCTTCAACGAAGTTCAGGTTCAGGTTGTGTGAGCAGCGTATTTCCATATGGCCGTTCAGATGCACCTCTTCCATGTCCATCAGGCCGTTATACAGGCGGTCAGCGCAACGTGCGTATTTCCGATTTTGAGCCAGACGAAATGCCTCTCCATGCCGACAATCTGGTGCGTTGGCAAAGTGCCCAAGCGCGGGTCCCCCACCGGTCCGTGAGCGCCCACCATGGTCATTTCCAGACGCCCCCACGCCGCAGCTTTGGACCTACTGACACACCGAAT
>CAWASY010000114.1:0-6143 GCA_963784505.1 uncultured beta proteobacterium
TTAACGAAGGTGCTTAAACCCTGTAGATCCAGTCCATAGATGCCCTCGCCTACCGAATTGAGCAACAGCCTGGTTTGCTCCTCGCTTTCTTCCATTCTTGTCTGTTCATACTGCAACTGATGAATAAAGTTGTCCTGCATTTTTACTTTGGCACTGCCTTCATCAATAAGCGCTTGTCTGGTGTCGGCCAACTCCTTTTCTGCACGCCCCAGGATTGCGTTAAAAATGGCCAGCATAGCCATCGCCACTATCAGGGACAGGCCAAGAAATATCAGGAAATACCTTTTTGACTGCGCCAGCATACGGGTCATATCATGCAACATGACCAGGGTGGCAATCTGCCGACCACCGGCATCCTGCATGGGAATAATGGCAGCCCAGTACTGATGTCCATTTAGCTGAACATTCTGCACGAGCTGTATGGAGGAAACCGGCTGAGCAACCGTCACTTTGCCAAGCAGGTCAACAGGCACATCAGGAAGGCTTTGGGAAACCAGTACGGCATCAGTGAGCTGATCCCAGTTGGCGGCTCTGCCCAGCATTTTCATACCTGATTCCCACTTGCTGCGATCCAGATAGTGTTTGTTGACGAGCATATAAAGCTCGATACCGAACATATTGTGCGTATGCTGAATCAGGTCATCCACTTCCTGCCCGAGTTCGATATACCCGAGCAATTGACCATTTTCCAGAACCGGAAGCACAGAGCGCAGGGTAAAGGTGCCCAACGGCCCGAGTTCTATCCCCGATGACAAAACCCCATTTTTCTCGGCTGCCAATAGTGTGAAGCGGTCGATCACATCGCCGAAACGTTCCGGCTGGTGTACACGCAACAGGTTGATCCGTTTTGCATCGTGAAAATAAAAATGGGTGATATGGTCGGCCTGATTCAGGCGCTTGAAAATGGGCTCGCTCAATGCCAACAGGGTTTTGCGATCACCGGATTTCATGCCCGCAATGATCCGGCCATCCTGTGCGATAAAACTCAGACAGGCCGCCATACCATCGGCTCGCGTGCTTAAAACCGAGTTGATATGACTGTGCAATGATTCGGCTTGTTGCTGAACGGCATTATTTGCATGCCTGTTTTCCAATTGGGCAACGAAGTAGAATCCAATCAAAAACAGCGCCAAGCCCGAAAATAACAGTGGCAGTAATATCTTTTTTTTCAAACCGAATTCGTTCATATTTTCCCGCCATGAATATCTGCGCCAACCTTACTTTGCACACCCCGAGCTACGCCAGCAGAATAATCTAAAGTATACGCCGAACGGCTGTTTTATGGGTGTTGCGGCTCGTCGACTTCCAAGCGTGACAGGCTGCCATGAAGACGCTGTTACCTTCTATTTGAACATGCGGTCAGACTGGCAGGGATCAGCGTACATCCAGTGGCCGTGTTGTTACTGTGCGCCACAGAGTCGCGCAAAAACTCAGGCGTTACCGATACTGCGGGTTGGCAAATTGATCTGGCGGGCAAAATCCAGCATGCGTTGTATCGGCGCAACCGCACGGGGAATGATGGCAGGATCAACCTGAATCTCGTTTACACCCGTTTCGAGCACATGAAGCAGGCTGTATAGGCCATTCATCGCCATCCACGGACAATGGCTGCAACTGGTGCAGTTGGCGCCAACTCCGGCAGTCGGCGCTTCCAGAAACACCTTGCCGGGGCACAGCGCACGCATCTTGTGCAGGATGCCATTATCGGTGGCCACGATGAATACGCCTGCCGATGATGCCTGTGCTGCCCTGATCAGCTGCGTGGTGGAACCGACCACATCGGCCAGCTTAACCACCGCTCGCGGTGACTCGGGATGCACCAGCACCTGCGCACCCGGATGCTGCGCCTTGAGTGCTGCGAGTTCCTGCGCCTTGTATTCGTCATGCACCACACAGGCGCCCTGCCACAACAGCATATCCGCGCCGGTTTGTTCCTGTACGTAGTTGCCCAGATGCCGGTCCGGCGCCCAGATTATTTTCTCGCCCAGCGCTGCCAAATGCCTGATCACCGGCAAGGCGATGGAACTGGTCACGACCCAGTCGGCACGCGCTTTCACCGCAGCACTGGTATTGGCATAGACCACCACCGTATGCTCAGGATGCGCATCGCAAAATTCGGCAAACTCATCGATCGGGCAGCCCAGATCAAGCGAACATTCTGCCGCCAGATCAGGCATCAGCACACGCTTTTCGGGATTGAGTATCTTGGCGGTTTCCCCCATGAAACGCACCCCCGCCACGATGATGGTGGAAGCACGGTGCCCATGCCCGAAATTGGCCATATCCAGCGAATCGGACACGATGCCGCCGGTTTGCTCGGCCAAATCCTGCAAATCGGGATGGACATAGTAATGCGCGACCAGCACCGCATCCTGTTCATTCAACAAACGCTTGATGCGCGCAATCAACTCGGGTTTCTCCTGTTCACCGGGTTCACGTGACACGCGTGCCCAGGCCACCGCAGTCGTCATGCCGGGATGATCGTAGGGTATGGAGAGAATATCGTCGCTCATTGCATTTTCCTGATTTTCGTCAAACTCAAGATCGCCTCCCGATTGCTCGGCGAAAAAACTTTTACTGCCGCATCCTGCCACGGCAACCATTGATAGGCCAAGTGCTCACCGGGTGAGAGTCGAATCGGCATACGATCCGGCAGCTGTAAACCGAACACATGCTCGGTATTTTGCGTCACGCCCTCGGCGTAACGGTGCCGCCAGTGCGGATATATTTCGTAACTGTTTTGCAAGTGCCAGTCGGTCAGCTCAAACCGTGTTGCATCAATGCCGGTTTCCTCAAACACTTCGCGTATCGCCGTATCCCGCAGGCTGTCTACGCCTTCACGGCTGCCGGTCACCGATTGCCAGTAACCCGGATGATCGGCACGTTCGAGCAGCAAGACCTCGCATTTTGCCCCCGGCCCAGTCACAGGCGTGCTGTAAATCACGACCAATACGGAAATGGGTTGTTTATTGCCTGTCCTGAGCGCAGTCGAAGGGCCTGTCCCAATCCCCTCGTCTCCACTCGAAAGCGTCCTGATTGCAGAACCTGTCATGAGATGGCTCGAAGGAGCTGCACCGAGTCTGGATAAGCCATTGCTACGCAAAAAACACCCAGAAACACTTGTTGCGTTGCCGCCAGTACACCACCGTATCATCAAATATATCCTGTGCAATTTCCCGGTCGTTAACCGACAGTCCGAGTGCAGTGCTCGCATTGCGCAACAACAGCACATAACCTGGCGCACTGTGCCATCCCAGATCGCATAACACATCGACCAACGCATCCCAGTTTGCGCCAAACTCATCCGGAAATCCGGTAGCGGCAGCCATCGCATTGAGAAAATTTTTCTTGCCCTTGATGCCTTTCATATCCGCTTCGAACAGGAAAAACCCGGCCTGCACCACGGCATCGCGCAGTGCTTGCACGTCACCCTCCAGTTTCAGGCAGCCTGCCTTCGCAAGATCGACTAGCGTCGGCACCCCACCCTGCCCGCTTTGACTGGAAGGCAGCGCCTGTTCATTCGGAACCGGCCTCAATGTATGATCCTGTTTTGACATGACTATTCCCTTATGCGTTTAAAGGATTGATAGTGATCATCGGTATAATAGTATTCACCCGGCGCGCCGCTAATGATGCGCCGGACACCACGATTGTGCGCACCGGGCGTTTTCACCGTGTATTCATGGTAATAGCCACGCGGCCTGTTTGGCAAGATGCGTTCGAAATTGCCGAACACGACTCCGTCCCGTGCATAGGCAAACGGCCCGCCCTGCCTGATATCACGCAAGGTTTCACGTGCTTCCGGCGGAAAATCCGACAGCCTCTGCTGGCTTAGCGAATCGGTAGCCGCTCCCTGCCGTGCAACAACATCTTGGGCGGATTTTCCCGAAGCAGGCTGGCAAGCCTGCAACAGGAACAATGCCAGCCCTATTGCCAACACCAAACGCAAACCGCGTGTCATGCCCCCTCCCCTGATAGCGACGACCAGACTAGGAAATCACCGCCTGCACCTGTTGGCGCAGTCGGATATGCAAATCGCGCAACTGCCGCTCATCCACGGCAGAAGGTGCCTGTGTCAACAGACATTGCGCGCGCTGCGTCTTGGGGAAGGCAATCACATCGCGGATCGATTCGGAACCGGTCATCATGGTCACGATGCGATCAAGACCGAATGCCAGTCCGCCATGCGGCGGCGCACCGTATTGCAGCGCATCGAGCAGGAAGCCGAATTTCAACTGCGCTTCTTCAGCGTCGATGTTAAGCGCACGGAACACCAGGCTCTGCACTTCTTCCTTATGGATACGCACCGAACCACCGCCCAGCTCCCAGCCGTTCAATGCCAGATCATAGGCTTTGGCAAGGCATCTGCCCGGATCGGTTTCCAGATACTGGATATGTTCGTCCTTCGGAGAGGTGAACGGATGGTGGCAGGCCGTCCAGCGACGCGATTCCTCATCGTATTCGAACATCGGAAAATCAACCACCCACAACGGCTCCCAGGGGGCACCATTGACATGGCCCTTTTCATGGCCAATTTTGGTGCGCAGTGCACCCAGCGCATCATTGACGACTTTTTCCTTGTCCGCGCCGAAGAAGATGATGTCGCCATCCTGTGCGCCGGTGCGCTCAATGACTGCTTTCAAGGCAGTTTCGTGGATATTTTTCACAATGGGCGATTGCAGACCCGCTTCATTGGGTTGCGTAATATCATTGACCTTGATGTAGGCCAGTCCCTTGGCACCGTAAATACCGACAAATTTGGTATATTCGTCAATTTCGCCGCGAGTTAACGCCGCACCATTCGGCACACGCATCGCTGCGATGCGCCCATTGGCCGAATTGGCCACACCGGCAAACACCTTGAATGCCACATCCCGCATGACATCGGTAACTTCGGTCAATTCCAGCGTTACGCGTAAATCCGGCTTGTCCGAACCGAAGCGATTCATCGCATCGTGATAGCTCATGCGCGGAAATGGATTGGGCAGATCAACCTCCATGGTTTCCTTGAATACGGTACGGATCAATTCCTCGGTCAGCGCCGTAATCTGCGTTTCATTCAGAAACGAAGTCTCGATATCGACCTGAGTAAATTCTGGCTGGCGGTCTGCGCGCAGATCTTCGTCGCGGAAGCACTTGGTGATCTGGTAATAGCGATCAAAACCCGCCACCATCAGCAGCTGCTTGAACAGCTGCGGGGATTGCGGCAAGGCGAAAAATTCACCCGGATGCACACGGGATGGCACCAGATAATCGCGCGCGCCTTCCGGTGTGGACTTGGTCAGCATCGGCGTTTCGATATCGATAAAACCACGGCTATCCAGAAAGCGGCGAAATGACATCGCCACCTTATAGCGCAGCATCATGTTCTTCTGCATCTGCGGACGGCGCAGATCGATCACCCGATGGGTCAGACGTACGGTCTCGGACAAATTTTCATCGTCAAGCTGGAACGGCGGCGTATTCGCCGCATTCAACACCTCGATTTCATGGCAGATAATCTCGATTTCACCGCTAATCAGATTGACGTTGCTCGAACCCTCGGGGCGACGGCGCACCGTACCTGTGATACGCAAAACAAATTCATTGCGCACCGATTCGGCAATTTTGAACATTGTTTCCTGATCCGGATTACACACCACCTGCGCCAGGCCTTCACGGTCGCGCAGGTCGATGAAGATTACCCCACCGTGATCGCGGCGACGGTGCGCCCAGCCGCAAATACTCACGGTCTGGTCAAGTTGATCGGTATTCAGTGTGCCGCAGTAATGTGTACGCATAATCTTCTAGTCTTTAAGGTAATTGGGATGCAGCGGGATGGTGCGGATCGACATCGGACACCACCCCCATTGAAACGATAGAGCGCAAGGCCACATCCACCGTCATATTCAGCACGATGGTATCCGCTTTGCGCACGAAAAAATAAAAGCCGTTGACCGGACTGGGTGTCGTCGGAATGAACACCGCAACATACGCTTCGTCCAGCTTTCCGTTCACTTCGGCCGGCACATTGGTCTGAAACGCCAGCGACCAGGCATCAGGATGCGGGTAGCGCACCAGCAATACATGGCGGAACGAATTGCCATTACCGGACAGCAAGGTGTCGCTGACCTGTTTGACACCCTTGTAAATATTGCCGACAA
>CAWASY010000115.1:0-11961 GCA_963784505.1 uncultured beta proteobacterium
TCTGTCAGGTTTGGGAAGCTGTCGGCGCATTTCCAGATTGAGCAGATAACCTTCATCTCCCGGTGCCTCGCCTTGTGGATAGGCGCGCACCCCCGAACTTCCTCCCAACATGAATTTTTCGGAAGTATCGAGATTTTTTGAAGCGAACTGCCCGGAAAGTGCGACATAAAACGAGGTCAATGCATCCAGAGCCTGCAGGCGCGAGGCATTGAAATCAAATTTCTGGTAATTGCCCTGGGTATGTGCCGTTATGTTGTCAACAAAAAACGCGGCAGGCGTTTGAATATTCAATTGCCCAACGCTGTAGTTCAATGCAAACGTGTTCATGCCTCCACCCGCGTATCCGTCCAGCGAGTCGCCTGTACTGCCAATCGTCCATACTGCTGTTTTTTTGTCAGTGGCAGTAAAATTGCTATCTATCCTGTCCTGAAGTTTTTTTTCGCCATAACTCATACGTCCAGTCAGATTCAATTCGCGTGAGCGAATGAATGGATAGCTACTGTACAAGCTGGCAACAATCGCAGTGCCATGCGCGTTGAGACTGGCAAAATCCTGGCCAAGTGCATAGTGGGTTGAAGAATAACTCACACCGACTTGCCCATCCTGAACAGGTATCTGATAGGCAACTTGTGCCATATCCAGTCCGGAAAATGAACTCAATGCGCGCAATGCAGCAAGATCGCCATGTCCGGTGGGATTGTTCACATTCATCGATCCGCCCAGACGATTTGCACCGGTAAAACGGTTGCCATTGTTATCGAAATCGATACTGCCGGTAAAACGACGATCGTCGGAGACATCAATAATCAGGTCGGCCGTGCCGGTGGTCTCACCAAGCGCCAGGGTGGATTTGAGTACTACGCCTGGAATATCGTTGAGTAACAGTACACTTCTTTCCAGATCAGCCTTGGCGATGATGCTGCCACTTTGCAGGCGGCGTAAACGGCTGTGTATCACTGGCGCGGACAAGGTAGATGTATTACGCAACACCAGCTTGCCGTACTGCGCTTCTATTACGGCGATCGTGACGCTCTGATCTGCGTTATCCTGTGCCGGCAGGTAAGCACGGGCCAGGAAATATCCGTTTCTACGATAATAGCCCTGAATTTTGTTTGCCATTTGATGTAAATCAGCCAGGCTGTATGCGCTACCTGGTTCAAAACCGGTCAGCATTATCAATTCAGCTTCGCCAAAGCGACTGATCCCATTAATGTGTAATTGATTTACAACGACTGTGCTTGCGTCATTCGTGTTGTAAGTAGGTGAGGGTTGCGCTTCAATATCAAGCGCGGGAGGATTTTTTGGGAGAGCGGCAGATGGGTTTAATTCCTGGGTCATTCTGCCCGCATCAGGCAAATCCAACGCCGAGGCTAACTGAAAAATAAACAGCAGTGCAACCCCAGCGACATTGGAAAAGCCCACGACACGCACGATACCTCCTTCGCCATAATCTTATTTCTTTTGAAGAATTATCACCCCACTATTAGAAATGTCAATACATCGAGATATCTATTAAAGGGCGATTGCAAACGCTTATTTTTGTTTTACGCCAATGCTATCGAGATTTTCCGTATAAATGCTTGGTTCGGCGCATCACCGAAGGGGCGGTGCGCCACCACAAGTCACCTGTCCCGAAATCTATACCCCCTGTTTAAGACTGGCCGAAATAAAGTCATCCAGGTCGCCATCCAGTACGCCCTGTGTGTTGCCGACCTCGTAACTGGTGCGCAGATCCTTGATGCGGGACTGATCCAGCACGTAGGAGCGGATCTGGTGGCCCCAGCCGATGTCGGTCTTGCCGTCTTCCATCGCCTGTTTTTCCTCGTTGCGTTTGCGCAGTTCCTCTTCGTACATGCGCGACTTTAACATCGCCATCGCCTCGGCGCGGTTGCGGTGTTGTGAACGGTCGCTCTGGCATTGCACCACGATGTTGGTCGGGATATGGGTGATACGCACCGCAGAATCGGTCTTGTTGATGTGCTGACCCCCTGCACCGCTGGCGCGATAGGTGTCTACACGCAGATCGGCCGGGTTGATATCAACCTCGATGGAATCATCGACTTCCGGATAGACAAACACGCTGGAAAAGGAGGTATGGCGGCGATTGCCCGAATCGAAAGGGGATTTTCGCACCAGTCGGTGTACGCCGGTTTCGGTGCGCAGATGTCCGAAAGCATATTCGCCGATAATTTTTAGCGATGCGCCTTTGATGCCTGCGACGTCCCCGTCGGATATTTCCAGCACCTCCACTGTAAAACCCTTGCGCTCGGCGTAGCGCATATACATGCGCATCAGCATCGATGCCCAGTCCTGCGCCTCGGTGCCGCCCGATCCTGCCTGTATATCGACAAAGCAACTGTTCGGGTCCATCGGATGACTGAACATGCGTCGAAATTCCATCTCGGCTACTCGCCTTTCAATGTCCTGGATGTCATCTGCCGTGCTGTTCAATGATTCTTCGTCGTTTTCTTCGCGGGACATCTCGAATAGTTCTACGGCATCCGCCAGATCCTGCTGGATATTGCCCAGACCCAGCACGACGCCTTCGAGCATCTTGCGCTCACGTCCCAATTCCTGCGCGCGTTTGGCATCCTGCCAAATGGCCGGATCTTCCGCCAGTTCGCAAACTTCGGTCAGGCGTTCAGCTTTGGTATCGTAGTCAAAGATACCTCCGTAATTCTGCGCTACGCTGTGCCAGGTCCTGCATCTGGTTATTCAAGGTGTTGATTTGTTCGACTTCCATGATGTTGTCCCGAGCTTGTCAAAAGGAGCAATTATAACGCAAACAAGCCGAACAATATTCCGCACGCGATAGCGGAAAAGCCAACCGAGACCTGTTTGGCCAGACTTTTGCCGCCCAGAAAGAATACCAAACCAAACTTGAAGGCGAGGTTGGCGATGAAGGCAATCGTGATGGCAGTCACCGTCTGGTTTTCACTCAACTGCCCCAGATTGAACAGACGCAGGGACGACAGGGTAATCGCATCTACATCGGTCAATCCTGATACCAGTGCGACGATGTATAAACCGTGGCTGCCCGCGACATCCTTCATCCATGCGGAACCTAGCAGTACCGCGACATAAAGCAGGCCGAAACCGATGGCGGTGTGCAATTCGGCCGGATTGCGTGCGTCGGGTACATACAATTTTGTTTCATGACGCATTTTGCGCCAGTTGTACAACGCAACCGACAGACCAAATACCAGGCCGGTGACGAGTATGGGCAACAGGGCTGGCAGGATATGGCTCGCCACGATGCTGCTCACGACCATCAGACGTATGACCACTACCAGACTGGCAATGACGATGACCGAAGCGGCCAAGTTGAGCATAGTCTGATCGGCTTTGCTGTTTTTGGCATAAATCATCGTGGTGGCGGTGCTGGACGCCAGTCCTCCGAATACCCCCAGAAAGAGCGCGCCGTAACGGGTTCCGGCGACATGCAAGGCGGCATAACCTGCCAGACTGATGCCCGAAATCAGTACGACCATCAGCCATGCCTGATAGGGATTGAATGCATGATAGGGTCCGTAGTCCTGATTGGGCAGGATGGGCAGCACGATGAAAGTGAGTACGCAAAATTGCAGGATCGCGACCATGTCGGAACGGGTCATTTTTTGCGAGTAGCCGCGCAATTCGGGTTTGAAATATAGCAGTGTGGTCACGCCAATCGCCAGCATCACGGCCAGTTTTCCCATTTCATACCACACCATGACGCCCAGACTATAGCTGATCAGCAGCGCAATGACCGTGGTCGTGCCCGGATCCAGGTTCTCATTTAACCGAATTGCTTGGGCGGGGGTCTTGTCTGCTGACGGGATGATGGATGCACGGCGATCGGCAAGGATGATGTCTGGGTGTGTGCTGGTGTTTTTCAGATAGGATGAGATGATCATGCCAGCCACAGCCAGCAAGCCTGCGATCAGCAGCAGGGGGGCGCCCAGACGTGTAGCAAGCAGTGCAGTCAGCGTGCCGAAAATCGAGACCAGCGCGAAGGTACGTAAACCGGCTTTTGCAGAGGGGTTACGTTCGCGTTCCAAACCGATCAACAGACCAATAGCCAGGCTGGTGATGAATTGCGGCAGTGCCTCGATGCCGTTGATCTGCAGAAAACCATTTTCCACCCTAGTCTCCTTTCTGCCCGCTATCCTTGACCTGCTGTTTCATTCCCAATGCCGGATGATGAGTTGCAGGCTCTGATTGCCATTGTATTCATTGATAGACAGGCTGTATACGGCATGAATGTACTCGGGCAGCAGTTCGTTGTGCCCAAACAGGATGGCATCGATGGGTTTGCCGCCAATGGCAAGACGTAATTTTAGGTGCTTTTCTCCAACCACGCGTTGATTTAACACCTCGAACTCATCATCAAATTGCGGCACGGAAAAGCCTTGGCCCCAGACCTGTTCATCGAGCAGTCGGGCTGCTTCTATCGTCATGCCACCATCTTCCAGTCCGCCATCAGTTTCGATATGCGGTGTTAAATCATGCGGATCAATCAGTTCGCGTGCGACCTGTTCGAATGCAGTTAAAAATTCCTGAAAGTCGGTTTCATTGATAGAAAGGCCTGCGGCCATTGCATGACCGCCGAATTTTTTGATGAGGGCAGGGTGGCGCTTGCTGACCAGATCCAGCGCATCGCGCAGATGTAATCCCGGGATCGAGCGCCCTGAACCCTTGATTTCGCCATGATTGGCCTGTGCGAAGGCGATCGTCGGTCTGTGAAATTTGTCTTTCAGGCGCGAAGCCAGAATGCCAATAACGCCCTGATGCCAGTTGGCGTCGAACAGCACCAGACTGTAGTTATCCTTGGGTTCCACCAAGTCTAGCGAGGTCAGTGCGCTGTCCTGCATGTCGGTCTCGATGCTGCGCCGCTCGCGGTTCAAACTGTCCAGTTGGCTGGCGATCTGCTTTGCAAAGGTGGTATCGTCACTTAGCAAGCCGTTGATGCCCAGACTCATGTCATCAAGTCGCCCTGCCGCATTAAGTCGGGGGCCCACAGTAAAGCCCAGATCAAGACTGACAACCTTGGCGGGGGATTTTTTGGATACTTGTAACAGTGCATTGATCGCCGCGCATGCACGTCCCGTGCGTATGCGCAGCAGACCCTGCTGCACCAGAATGCGGTTGTTCTGATCAAGTTTTACGACATCGGCAACGGTACCTAGTGCGACCAAATCCAGCAATTCGGCCAATTTTGGCTCTGGCTTGTTGGCAAATTCGCCTCGCGAGCGCAACTCGGCGCGCAGCGCCAGCAGTACATAGAACATTACTCCCACCCCTGCCAGGTTTTTACTGGGGAACCGACATCCTGCCTGGTTGGGATTGACGATGCAGGCCGCATCCGGCAGGGTGTCCCCGGGCAAATGGTGATCGGTGACGAAAACCCGCATGCCGAGTTGATTTGCCCGGGCTACGCCTTCCACGCTGGCGATGCCGTTGTCTACCGTGAGTAAAATGTCGGGATGGGACTGAGCGGCGAGTTGTACGATTTCAGGCGTCAATCCGTAGCCGTATTCAAAACGGTTGGGTACGATGAAATCAACCTTTGCCCCGAACATGCGCAGGCCGCGCACCGCTACTGCGCAGGCCGTCGCGCCGTCACAGTCGTAATCCGCGATCACCAGGATTTTTTGACCTGTCGCGATAGCACCGGCCAGTAATCGTGCCATTTCATGCGCATTCTTCAGATTATCGAAAGGCAGCAGGTGAGTAAATGAGGTATCCAGTTGGGTACTGTCGGTGATGCCACGGGCGGCAAATATTCTTGCCATGGCAGGCGGATAGCCGCTGTTGAGCAATTGTTGTAACGCATTTGCCGGGATTTCGCGAGGCCTGATATTTGTCATGGTGTGCGGTGATTGCCTGAATTGTTTTAGTTTAACTAAAGTTTCGAATTACGTCGCGTCCTGCCGCTGAACAATTCGGTGGCATTCAAACGACTTGTTTTCAAATCTCAGCCGGTCCCTGAGTATCCTTGACAAACTGCTAGAAGATCGGCATGCTTTGAACATGTCACGATCTGTTCGAAAATTTATCGCCATACTGTTGGCCATCTGGCTGCCGTTTTTCAGCGGCAGTGCGCTGGCGGCCAGCGTTTCCATGCGCGGTTCATGCCATGAGGCCAACATGGCGGCGATGCAGCATACGGACATGGATGCACACCATCACACAGGCGAACATGATCAGGCGCCTACGCACGATCAGCACGGACTTTCCTGCAATGCCTGCGGTGTCTGTCATCTGGCTTGCGCAGGCTTTTTGACGGTTGCCCAAATCAGGACGGTGGATGTACCCCCAGTTGCAGGTTTGCAGACACCTTATCTATTCACCTTCAGCTCCATCACCACGCTTCCACTCGTCCCACCCCCGCTCTCGCTCGCTTAACGCGGGACGAGTCCGTCTGCCAGTTTTAAAAAACTGATCCGATTTTAAGCTCGCCCCGTTTAGTCCGGCAGATGCATTGCATCCGCCATTCCAAGACTTTACGAGGAGTTTTAACATGCAAAAAGCATTCAATTTCAGCAATCTGTCGCGTCTCGCCCGTCATTTGGCGCTGTGTGCGCTACTGGTGTCGGCCTGGCCTGTCATGGCTCAACCAGTCGCGCAAGCTACTTCAGGCGTTGTCGATGTCTATAAAAGTCCGCTGTGTGGCTGTTGCGAAGCATGGGCAAAACATTTACAAAAAAACGGCTTTACCGTGGTGCTGCAAGATGTAAACGATGTACCGGCTACGCGCAAAAAACTGGGCATGCCTGATCGTTTCGGCTCATGCCATACCGCCAAAGTGGGCAACTATCTGATCGAAGGGCAAGTGCCCGCAGCCGATATCAAACAACTCATCCGTTCGCATCCCAACGCCATCGGTCTTGCGGCACCCGGCATGCCGCCCGATGCACCCGGCATGGATGGCAAGCAGCATGAATCCTATGACACCTTACTGGTCATGAAGGATGACACGACCAGCGTTTTCAAACATCACTGATTATAAATTTCAAGGAGCGTCAACATGAAACATCTCATTTTAAACAGTCTATTAGTGGTTTTATTGGCAGGTTCCGGTGTGGCATTGGCCGAGCAAATGTCAGGGATGAATCACGCTGCCATGCAGAACATGGGGCAGGATGCAGCCCATGAAGCGGTGAATCAGACAACCGGCTTGGTCAACAGTATCGATATGCAACAGGGGACTGTCAATATTACCCACGGTCCGGTGAAAACATTGGGCTGGCCCGGCATGACCATGAATTTCAAGGTCGAGGATAAAGCGCTGCTCAAGGACATCAAGCCCGGGCAAAAGGTGAAATTTGAAATTGTCAAGGAAGCGCCTGGCAAGTTCTATATCAGTCACCTTAACCCGCTAAAATAATCAACATTGCGCACGAATCTCATTATCATTCGATTCGGGAATCCGTGCGGGAGCAATCAAACCATGTTTGGATTAAATAATATCAAAATGGCTGTCCTGACCTGGATTGTCATCGTGGTTTTTCCGGTAGCCGTGGCAGCCGAACCGGGCGCGTCGATAGCGACGCGGCAGGTTGATGTCAAGCCCGGCAATTTTGTACATGGCGAAGCGGCGCTGGGCCACGATCTGAATGGCTTGTTGAATTATGCCAGTGAACATAATCCCGAGCTTGCCGCGACCGGTTTTGAAGCCGATGCCGCACAACAACGCACCGAGTCTGCCGGTGCGCTGGCGGATCCGGTGTTGCGCACCGAACTGATGGACATTACCAATCAGGGGACGAACAAGCCACCCGGTCTGTTGCCTTCACAAATCGGCGCGACACGTTATTTATTGATGCAAAGCGTTCCGTGGTTTGGCAAGCGTGATTTACAGCGTGACGTTGCCAGCGCACAAGCCGATCAGGCAAGAGGACAAACCGCAACGACCTGGAGCGATCTGGCAGGCCGCATCAAATCGAGTTACGCGATGGCCTATTATCTGGTAGCGAGCGAGCATCTGACCGATGAAAACATTGCGCTGCTGGGTAGTCTCGAACAGATCATCCGTACCCGCTATGCCAACGGTCTGGGTGCGCAGCAGGATGTCATTCAGGTGCAGCTTGAAACAACCCGTTTACGCAGTGAACTCATTGCGCTGCAAAACGAACACCACCACGCGCACGTCAAACTCAACAGCCTGTTGTCCCGCCCGGCCAATGCGCCACTGGCAGAACCCATGCAGCTGCGGCCCTTACCCACGGCAGCGCAACTGGACCCAATGCGCCTGCAGGAGAGGTTGCGTGCACATAATCCGCAGTTACGGATTGCCGAGGCACAACTGAATGCAGCCGATAAAAGCCGCGATCTGGCTTATGCCAATCGCTATCCCAATTTCACACTGGGCGTCGCACCAACTCAGTCCGGCAATACTGTGAAGACTTGGGACTTAATGGTTGAACTTAATATTCCGTTGCAGCAGACCTCGCGCCGTTCGCAGGAACACGAGGCGGAGTCGATGCGCGCTGCGGCCGATGCACGTATGCGCGCTTTGCAGGATGGGGTGGAGGCCAGTCTGTCGGAAAGCCTGTCGGCACTTGAATCGGCCAGAAGCACCGAAGCGCTGGTTTCACGACAGTTGCTGCCACAAAGCGAACTCACCCTCAAATCTGCCATTGCCGGATATGAAACGGGACGCGTGGATTTTTCCACACTAATAACCGCACAACGACAAATTCTACTGGCACACCAGCAGCAACTGAAGGCGCAACTAGATGCGCAGTTGCAACTTGCCGAGATAGAAAAACTTCTGGGAGAAGAACTATGATCAATAAAATAATCCTGATTGCACTGCTATCCGCTGTTGCAGGCGGCGGATACTGGTTGGGCATTCATCAAGCTACATCTGTCACGACCCCTGCCAGTGCGGTAAAAGTCGAACGCAAGATACTTTATTACCGTAACCCGATGGGATTGCCGGACACTTCACCGGTGCCGAAAAAGGACGGCATGGGCATGGATTATGTTGCCGTATATGCAGGCGAAGAACAGGCTGCGGGGGGGGTGAGCATCAATGCTGACAAGGTGCAAAAACTCGGCGTCACCAGCGAAGCGGCGCAACTGCGCGAGCTGAAACAAACCTTGCGTGCATCAGGGCGCATCGAAATCGATGAGCGACGCACCTACACCATCGCACCAAAGTTCGAAGGCTGGATAGAACGCCTGTTTGTGAATGCCAGCGGTGAAACTGTCACAAAGGGACAACCCCTGTTCGAGGTTTACAGTCCTGAACTGGTTTCGGCTCAGCACGAACAGTCGCTTGCCAATCAGGGCGTCACAGAGCTTAGTGGTGCGGATAGCGCTGCCCGTGACAGCATGAAATATCTGGCGGCTGCTAGCGCTGCCAGACTGAATAACTGGGATGTGGACGGTAAACAAGCAGTTCGTGATCGTATCACCTATCGCGCGCCTATCAATGGCGTGGTGATGGAAAAGAAAGCCATACAGGGCATGCGTTTCATGCCGGGGGATGTGCTGTATCAGATCGCCGATCTGTCCACCCTGTGGGTCATCGCCGATGTGCCAGAGCAACAAATTGCTGCCGTCACCGTGGGTAGTACAGCACAGCTTAGCGTGGATGCTTATCCTGGCAAGTCATTTGAAGGTCGTGTGGACTTTGTTTATCCGAAGCTGAACAGTGCAACGCGCACGGTGCCGGTACGTATCGTGATTAGCAATGCGAAAGGCGTCCTCAAGCCTGCCATGTTCGCTCAGGTTGAATTGTCAACCGGCCATCACAACAAAGTGCTGACTGTTCCGAACTCGGCTGTCATCGACAGCGGCATTCGGCAAGTCGTGCTGGTGCAGTTGGCAGAAGGGCGCTTCGAACCACGTGATGTCAGGCTTGGCAGTCGCGGTGAAAATTACGTCGAGATACTGTCTGGGATAGTAGAGGGTGAGCAGGTGGTAACGCAGGCCAACTTCCTGATCGATGCAGAAAGCAATCTCAAGGCTGTATTGAGCGGCATGTCCAATACAAACAAGGCGGCTGTTCATGTTGAAAAAGCCGCGTCTATCCCCGAACAAAAAGTGTTTGATCACGCAGGTACGCTTAGTACAGGCCATCAGGCACGCGGTGTGCTCAATATGATCAACAAGGATGGCACAGTGAATATCACCCATGAGGCGATAGATACACTTAACTGGCCGGGTATGACCATGGACTTTCCCCTGGCAAATTCGTCGCTGATTCAGGGTGTTGCGCCGGGTAGTGCAGTCAGCTTCGAGCTGGTTGAGCGCAAACCCGACGAATGGGTAATCACAAAACTGCAAACCGCCAAGGGACACTGATATGCTCTCGAATATCATCGACTGGTCAGCACGCAACCGCTTTTTGGTGTTGCTATTCACGCTGTTTATCATACTGGCAGGTATTTATGCCCTGTTCAAGACACCGCTGGATGCCTTGCCGGATCTGTCCGATGTGCAAGTGATCGTCTACACCGAATATCCGGGACAGGCACCACAGGTCGTGGAGGATCAGGTCACCTACCCGTTGACCACAGCGATGCTGGCTGTGCCGAAATCAAAAGTGGTACGCGGCTTCTCTTTCTTTGGCGCATCGTTTGTATATGTCATCTTCGAAGATGGCACGGACATCTACTGGGCGCGTTCTCGCGTGCTCGAATATCTGAACAGCATAGCAGGACGGCTACCGAAAAACGTCTCGCCACAACTGGGACCCGATGCCACCGGCGTGGGCTGGGTATACCAGTATGCGGTGCTGAGCGAAAAACACAATCTTGCCCAACTGCGTACCATGCAGGACTGGTATCTACGCTATCAACTCACCAAGGCGCATGGCGTTGCAGAAGTCGCCTCGGTCGGTGGTTTTGTGCAGCAATATCAGGTTGTCGTCGATCCGGTGAAGTTGCGCGCTTATGGCATCCCCCTCAACAAGGTGACACAGATCATTCGTGACTCCAATCGCGATGTGGGCGGGCGTGTGATCGAGATGAGTGAAACGGAATACATGGTGAGGAGTCGCGGCTATCTGCGCGGCAAGAGCGACATTGAAAATCTGGTGGTCAAGGCGGATCGCGGCACGCCGGTATTGCTGCGCGATATTGCTCGGGTCGAACTGGGGCCTGATGAGCGGCGCGGTTTGACCGAGCTTAACGGCGAGGGTGAAGTGGTCTCCGGTATCGTCATATCGCGCTTCGGGCAGAATGCGCTGGAGGTAATCGCCAACGTCAAACAGAAAATCGCCGAGATTTCATCGGGTCTGCCTGATGGCGTCACCCTCAAGGCCGTCTATGACCGTTCCGAATTGATACAACGCGCCATCGAAACGCTCAAGCACACGCTGCTGGAGGAAGGCATTATTGTCGCTGTCGTGTGCATGTTATTCCTGATGCATGTGAGGAGTGCGCTGGTTGCCATTCTCATGCTGCCCATCGGTGTGCTGATTGCCTTTATTGCCATGCGCGCGCTGGGACTGGGTTCCAATATCATGAGTCTGGGAGGCATTGCGATTGCCATCGGTGCGATGGTGGACGCGGCGATCGTAATGATAGAAAACGCGCATAAGCATCTGGAACGACTCGCTAACGCACCAAACACGCTTACGGTTGAGGGTGGCCGACAGGTCGGGAGAGGGGACGCGATTCTAGCGGCTTGCAAGGAAGTCGGCCCCTCGCTGTTCTTCTCATTGCTCATTATCACCGTGTCCTTCCTGCCGGTATTCACGCTCGAAGCACAGGAAGGGCGACTGTTCGCGCCGCTCGCCTTTACCAAAACTTTTTCAATGGCAGGCGCAGCATTGTTGTCAGTGACGTTGGTGCCGGTGCTGATGCTGATCTTTATCCGTGGCAAAATTATGCCTGAAGCGAAAAATCCGCTGAACCGCTGGCTGATCGCGGCCTATCGTCCGATGATTACCGGCGTGCTGCGCTACAAGAAGACGACACTGCTTGTCGCCTTGTTGGCGATCGGTTTGAGTGTCTATCCGGCCAT
>CAWASY010000116.1:0-11369 GCA_963784505.1 uncultured beta proteobacterium
CCTACAAGGTTGTCATCAACGAAGCAGTAGAACTGTCCAAGACTTTTGGCGGGACAGACGGTCACAAATACGTCAACGGCGTGCTGGACAAGCTCGCACCCAAGGTGCGCGCAGTCGAGTTTGCCGCGCGCAAAGGCTAGAAAGTAGGGAGTTGGAAATAGGAAGTGGGTTTTGTCCACTCCCCACTCCCCACTCCCCACTCCCTACCATGTCCGAATTCGATCTGATTCGCCGCCACTTCACCCGTAAATCGCCGCGCACCTTGTTGGGGGTAGGGGATGATGCGGCCCTGTTGCAAGTGAGTGAGGGGCAGGTGCTGGCAGTGTCCAGCGATATGCTGGTGAGCGGCACGCACTTTTTCCCTGATGCCGATCCCTGCTGTTTGGGCCACAAGACGCTGGCAGTCAATCTGTCCGATCTCGCGGCAATGGGTGCGTTGCCGCGCTGGGCAACGCTGGCCTTGTCATTGCCGCATGCCGATGAGGTTTGGCTGGAACGCTTCAGTGCGGGATTTTTTGCGCTGGCAGATCAGTACGAAGTCGATCTGGTGGGCGGCGATACTACGAAAGGACCGCTCAATCTGTGCGTAACCATCTTCGGCGAGGTTAAAGCTGGGCAGGCCTTGCGCCGTAGCGGCGCAAAACCCGGCGATGAAATATGGGTGTCCGGTTGCCTGGGCGATGCTGCGTTGGCGCTTGCGCATTTGCAGGGCAGGGTGGTTTTGTCAGCATCCGACTTCACGCATTGTGCGCAAGCCTTGCATCAGCCGCAGCCGCGCGTGGCACTCGGTCTGGCTTTGCGCGGGATCGCCAGCAGTGCGATCGATGTTTCCGATGGTCTGCTGTCGGATTTGGGACATATCCTCGATGCGTCACAGGCGGGGGCCGAGATTCAGTTTGATGCGCTTCCCCTCTCACGCCACGCAGGAGAGGGTGTCCACAGGGCAGGGCAGGGGGCGGCTATTTTGCAGCAGTGTATGCTCTCAGGGGGGGACGATTATGAATTGTGTTTTACCGCCCCTGTATCGCGTCACGATGATATTTTGCGTATCAGTGAACAACTGGCCTTGCCGTTGACCCGGATAGGATCAATTGTTTCGGGATCGGGTTGCATCGTTTATGATGTGGCAGGCAAGATTATAAATATTGAGAGCGGCGGCTATGACCACTTCCGATGAATTGCACGAACGCGGTGAGCTGAAACTTCAGCCGACCTTTAAGTTTCTGTTCAGCCATCCGGCACATATGCTGTCATTCGGTTTTGGCAGTGGTCTGGCGCGCCATGCGCCGGGCACCTTTGGCACGCTGGTGGCGTTCCCGATGTTCTGGTATCTGGCGCCGCGCCTGTCCGATGCGATGTTTATCTTCATGCTGATCTGGTTATTCGCTATTGGTGTCTGGGTTTGCGACATCACGGGCCATGCGCTGGGCGTACCCGATTATGGCGGCATCGTCTGGGACGAAATTGTGGCGATGTTGCTGGTGTTGTTTTTTACGCCACCGGGATGGGAATGGTCTTTACTGGCTTTTGTGCTGTTTCGTTTCTTCGACATTCTGAAACCGCCACCGATCCGGCATTTTGACAGCAACTGGCATGGTGGACTAGGTGTGATGTTCGATGACCTGCTGGCAGCAGGCTATGCGCTGCTGTGTATGGCCATCATTAAAAGCATCGTTCTGTAAAAAATCAGGATCGGGTCTGATTGCTGTCAGGCGGCCAGTTCACCCAGTTCCGATGCATCTATCATGCTTTGGTAAAAGCTCAACAGACGCATCGCCTGTTTACTGGCTGACCAGGTGTGTGCATACTCACGTCCGATATTGCCCAATTTCCTGCGGCCATCCTCATCCCCGAGCAAGTTGACGACCTTCTGGGTAAAGTCGGTTAAATCATCCTGTGCAATACATACGCCCTGGCCTTCCTTGAGCACATCGCGCGTGCCCAGTTCCGCCGTGGAGACCACTGCCGTGCCCTGCGCCATTGCTTCGAGCAATACCAGACCCTGTGTTTCCGTTCTGGAGGCAAAAATGAACAGATCTGCGCTGCAATAACAGCTGTTTAGTTCGGTCAGACGATCCAGATAGCCGATGAACTGGACATGATCAGTCAGCTTCAATTGCATGACTTTATGCGTCAGACTTTTGAGCGCAGGGCCTTCGCCGGCGATGACGAATAACACGTTTGCGATGGAATTTCTGACCTCACTGATCACGTCCAGCAAAAAGCCGATGTTCTTTTCATGTGCGACGCGCCCGACAAAAAGCAGCACCGGTCTGTCCTGAGCGATACCATGTCTATTACGGAATGCGGCGCGATCTCCTGCGACAAAGCTGGTGGGTTCGATGCCGGTCGGGATGACGCAAGTGTGTGTGTTGATTCCGTAGTCCTTGAGTACCTTTTGCATGGGGTGTGAAGGGACCACCATGCCATCCAGACTGTTGCCCTGATGACGCGAGAAGCGCTTTGCAACCAGACTCATCAGTTGTTTCGGAAAAAGCGGGATGTAATGGTGCAGATATTCCTCGAAAAAGGTGTGATAGGTTTCCAGGCAGGGGATGCCCAGCAACTGCGAGAGTTTGGTGCCCAGGTAATGGGCCACAAAAGGCGTTTGTATGTGGATCACATCGTATTGTTCGGAACGCAATTTATCCAGATGCTGCATTACACCGCCATAACTCATGAACCGGTCTTCCGGGTCAAGCGGTATGGATCGAGCAGGGATGCGCATGATATCGGATTCATCCGGACTCGTGATGCCGTAATCGGGTGCGATCAGGTGAACCTCGTGTCCGAGTGCACGTAGTTCATGGCGAAAGGTTTCAATGGAAGTGGACACGCCATTGATACGCGGGAAATAGACATCCGAGATAAACAGAATTTTCATGTGGGTTGGGTGTTTCCGATTTTTAGCATAGTTTTGACATTGGAGTGATCGTTCCAGCGGATGAGTTCCATGCGCCCATCCAGGTGCTCAACGATGGCGGTGCAGCTATCCACCCAGTCGCCGCAATTGATGTAGGTCAGTCCGTCGACCTCCTTGATCATGGCCCAGTGGATATGCCCGCAAATTGCGCCGTCCAGACCGCGCTCGCGTGCATGGTGGATGACCGAATCCTCAAAGTCGAAAATAAAGGTCAGTGCCGTTTTGATCTTGCGCTTGGCGTATCCTGCCAGTGACCAGTAACCGGGGCGTTTCAGGGTGCGTCTTAACCAGGACAGGTAGATATTCAGGCTGACCAGCAGGTTGTAGGACATGTCGCCCAGTATGGCCACCCATTTATGGTGCAGCGTGACCTGATCGAACTCGTCGCCATGGATTAGCAAATAACGGCGGCCATCGGTTGCGGTATGGATGTATTCCTTCATCACCATTACATCGCCAAACGCAGTGCCCACGTATTCGCGCATCGCTTCGTCGTGGTTGCCGGGGATAAAGATAATTTTTTCGCCGTGTCGCGCACGACGTAATATCTTTTGCACGAAGGTGTTCTGATGCGCAGACCAGTGTACGCCGCCGCGACTCATCGCCCAAAGATCGACGATGTCGCCGAGCAGGAACAGGTTTTCCGAAGTGTATGCCTTGAGAAAATCAAGCAGCTGGTCTGCCTGACAGGCCTTGGTGCCCAAATGAATGTCGGACAGGAAAATTGAACGGACTGTTTGCGCAGTCATATTAATGTGGATGCACTGGCATCCAGGTTCACACTGGAGGATGAGGCGCGCGCAAGGCGGTATTGCAAATTTAAAAAAGAACTTCCCATGCACTTAGCGTGACATGAAAATATTTCTTTTATGTTACGAAATTATTGTCGAAATATGAATGAATGTCGGGTGTGCGGCTCAGACGGTCGGATATACCCAATGTAGCCCGTTGCGGTCGGCGCGCAACGCATTCGCACGGGTATCCCAGTCGCCCAGTACCCAGCGTTCACAAACTTGACCATCTACTGCGTGACTATGGCGACTCGGGCGATGTGTGTGGCCGTGGATGAGGCGCGGGTAGTGGTATTGTCGCAGCAAGGAGGCGACTGTATTGTCGTTTACATCCATGATGGCGCTGCTCTTGTTTTTCTTTTCTACATCGCTTTGCATGCGTAATTGCTCGATGTAGGCGCGGCGTTCAGTCAGTGGGCGTGCAAGAAAAGCCTGTTTGAAATCCGTCGTATGAACCTGATTCCGAAAACGCTGATAATCAACGTCATCGGTGCATAGCAAATCGCCGTGGGAAAGCAAAGTCGGCGTGCCATACAGGTCTATCAGTGCCGGATCGTTCAATAGTTCTGCACCAAGGGCATCTGCCAGCGTTTCCCCCATTAACAGATCACGGTTGCCGTGCATCAAATGGATACGGGTGTTGGGCAGGCTGTGCAATGCGCGTATGACCTGCTGGTGGAAAGGCGTGTGCAGGTCATCGTCGCCTGCCCAGTAATCGAACAGGTCACCCAGGATGTAAAGCGCTTCGGCCTGCGCGGCCTGCGCGTCGATAAAGCGCAAAAAAACCGCCATAGTAGACGGATGATCTGAGCTTAAATGCAGGTCTGAGATGAAGAGGGTGTGGGGCATCAGAAGCCATGGAGTGGGAAGTGGGCGCTGGGAAGTAGGGAGTGGAAAGTAGGGGTGCCCACTTCCCACTATCAACTCCCTATTTCACTACTTCCGCGCTGGTGATGATGACACTCTCTTTTGGCACATCCTGGAAACCTGATTTGTTGCCGGTCTTGACTTTGCGGATTGCATCCACAACCTCCATGCCTTCGATGACCTTGCCGAATACGCAGTAACCGTAACCTTGCGAGTTTGCGGCGGTATAGTCGAGGAAATTGTTATCCTTGACGTTGATGAAAAACTGGGCGGTTGCAGAATGCGGATCATTGGTGCGCGCCATGGCGATGGTGTATTTCTTGTTACTCAAGCCGTTGGCCGCTTCGTTCTGAATCGGTGCATTGACCTTCTTTTGTGTCATATCCGGTTCGAAGCCGCCACCCTGAATCATGAAATCTTCAATGACTCGATGAAAAATGGTGTTTGAATAAAAACCGGAATTAACATATTCCAGAAAGTTTTTGACCGTATTCGGCGCTTTTTCGGCGTCCAGTTGCAAGGTGATGACGCCGTGATTGGTATGCAGTTTGACCATGATTTTATTGCCTTGAGTTAAAGAATGGGAGGATTGCATCGTAAAGCACAACAGCAGTGCGAGTAATGACGTGATCAGTGATTTCATGCTGCGCCCTCAAACAGTATTTGCCAGTGATTGTTCTGTTTTATCCAGTACTGTCGCTTGAGCATTTTATTCGACAGGTTGTTACTGCTGTAGTCCTGCTCGAAATCCACTACCACCATGTCGGGTTGATCCGGATAGGTGAGCAGGCTCACTCTGGACAGGTTGACCTTGATCCAGGACTTTCCTGCATTGACGGACCTTTTTTGCTTGGCCCAGGCTGCCAAATCGGCATTGTCACTGGAAAAATTGCGTGAATAATGTTTCAGATAGGCATCCGTGTCGAGGCTCGCCCAATCGCTGCGCCAATGTTCTATCTCCTTGAGGAGTGCGGTACGGTCTGCCTGGTCATGTGCGGTGCTCCATGCCATTTTGTTGGTAATGATTACAGGGGTAATGCCGACCTGCAGGAATGGCGCGAGTTTATCCAGATCGGCGTTGCCCAGTACTACGCAACCGTTGCTGGCACGGGGTGGCCGGCTATAGGTATTGCTGGGGGTGCCATGCAACCAGATGCCGCTGCCGGTTCTGCCGTGCTTTTGATCCCATTCGTTCGGGTAACTCAGCGGGAAAGCACCGCTACCATACAGGTCAGAGAGCTGGTTTTTTGGCAGATTGGCGCGGATGAAGTACACGCCTATCGGCGTACGCTGGTCGCCGGATGAAACCTTTTCAGTACCCTCCTTGCCGATCGTGACATAAAAATCCGTCACATAGCGCGGTTCACCTTTGATATTTTCGTATACGTACAAAGTCGAGCGACTGGTGTCGACTACCAACGCATATTTTTGTTCCTTATCGAGTTGCCAGAGGTAGCGCGGCGTGTATTGGGTCTGGGGCTGAGCCTGCGCACGTTGCAGACGCACACGCGCTTCATCGCGCAAACCCTGAATCTTGTCGATGGGGGCGTGGGCTGCGCTGCCGAAGCTGGAAATTGCACCTGCCTTGGCCATCAGCAAATCGCCTTTGACCAACTGTGCCAGTTTATAGTTTGGATTGGCGAGCAGCAGGCTATTCACCTCGTTCATCGCAATATCCAGACGATTATTCTTGATATTCATCAGGCTCTTGGCCAGCATTTCTTCTGTTGCACGCGAATCGGACGCGGCCTGTGCCGTGCCGGTCAGCAAGCTGCAAAGGAGGAGGGCGAGCGTGAGTATCTGCATCAATTGGCCTGTTCTTCCTGTATGAACCAGCTACTGCCGGATTTGACCATCAGCAGTGTTTTGCTACCCGATGCCTTGAAATTGCTGGCGCGGTAGTCCTGATGAAATTTGACGGTTGCATGGCTATCGTCGGTGTAATTGACTCTGACATGGCTGATCTTGACCGAAATGTTCTTGGGTTTGCTGATGCGCTCATGACGACTCACGGTCCAGGATTTGCGACTTTCGCCATTCGGCGTTTTGAAGTCGGCAGCATAATACGACAGGTATCGCTTAACATTTTTGGACGACCAGGCGCTGGCCCAGGCTTCAACCGAATCCTGTACAGCCTTGTCGGCGTTGGAGGTGGTCTCGGACGCCGGTTTCGATTTTGGCGCGGCTGCCGCAACAACGGGGGCAACTGACGCAACGGGGGCTTTTACAGCCGTGGGTTCAACGGACGCTACCGGTTTGCTAAAAATACCGATGGCCGGTGTGCGGGGTGCGACTGGCCGTGATTTCGATTGAGGCTTGTCGGAAAACAGGTCTTGTATCATTGCCAGTTTTGTCTGTGTAGTCGTGTTACTACTGTCCAGTTGCAAAGCGCGATCATAGGCCTGGCTGGCCAGTTTTGCGTAAATATCGCCCAGATTTTCATGCGCGGTCGCGTAGCTCGGATGAGTACGTATTGCCATTTCCAGCGCGGATTTTGCCTTGTCGAACTGGCCCTGGCCTGCGTACAGCACAGCCAGGTTGTTGTAGGGCTCGGGCAGTTCCGGATAATCCTGTGTCAAATCGGAAAAAACCTTGATTGCATCCGCTGTCTTGTTTTGTTCGGTAAAAATCAGCCCTTTGAGAAATCGTCCCTGTGCGTCTCTGGGTTTGTTGACCAGATAGTTGTTGACCGCGCTCAGTGCTTTTGCATGCTGGCCCTGCTTGAATAACTGGGTGGCATCCTGCAATTCATCGGCATGGATAGCGAACGCCATCAACAGGCAGGAAATGAGCAAGATAACCGGTATTGCAACTTTAATTAAACGGGAGTGATTCAAGGTATTCATTGGTATTTCATATCCTGTAGGGGCGCCATGAAATGCGCTAACATAGCTAATTGCCAATTCTACCAAATAATCAGTCTCTTTTCACAAGGTTCATACAGATTGCTGAGTCTGATAAGGCTGGTATGGCTATTTTCGGGTAAAATTGCAGACATTCATCCAATCAAGATACAGGAAAGCCCAAGTATGAGCAGTGCGCGTTTACCGGAAAATCAGCCGATTGCTGTTTCAAATTTCATTCGCACCATTATCGATGCTGATCTGGCAGCGGGTCGCCACAGCACGATCGTCACGCGTTTTCCGCCCGAGCCGAACGGCTATCTGCATGTGGGTCACGCCAAATCCATTTGTCTTAATTTTGGGCTGGCCGAGGATTATCAGGGAAAATGCAATCTGCGTTTCGATGATACTAACCCGGAAAAGGAAAGTACCGAGTATGCGCTGTCGATACAGGAAGATGTGCGCTGGCTAGGTTTTGAGTGGGAGGGCGAGGTACATTGGGCGTCGGATTATTTCGACGATTTGTACGCATTTGCAGTTGAATTGATCAATAAGGGCTTGGCCTATGTAGATGATCTGACACCGGAAGAAATGCGTGAATATCGCGGCACATTAACGCAGCCGGGGCGAAACAGTCCGAATCGCGAACGCACGGTTGCCGAGAATCTGGATTTGTTCGGTCGCATGAAGGCGGGCGAGTTTGCCGACGGCAGCAGGGTGCTGCGTGCCAAAATTGACATGAGTTCGCCCAACATGAATTTGCGCGATCCTGCTATCTACCGCATCCGCCGCGCGCACCACATCCGCACGGGGGACAAGTGGTGCATCTACCCGATGTATGACTATACGCATTGTATTTCGGACGCGATCGAGGGCATCACCCATTCCATCTGCACGCTGGAATTCGAGGATCACAGGCCCTTGTATGACTGGGTGCTGGACAATGTGGGCGTTAACTGTCATCCGCGCCAGTACGAATTTTCCAGGCTGGAGCTGCAATACACCATCACCAGCAAGCGTAAATTGCTGCAACTGGTGAATGCAAATCTGGTTACGGGATGGGACGATCCACGCATGCCGACTATTTCCGGCATGCGGCGGCGCGGTTATACCCCTGAGGGTATCCGTGAGTTCGCAAAACGCATCGGGGTGTCTAAAAGCAGCAACAGCGTAGATATGGTGGTCATGGAAGGAGCAATCCGCGAAGACTTGGAAGCGCGTGCGCCGCGCTTAGTTGCGGTCATCAATCCGCTCAAAGTGACCCTTACCAATTTTGATGGTGCGCTGACCCGCGAGGCGGATTTTCATCCCAATCACCCCGAATTTGGCCGTCGTACCGTGCCGATTAGTGACACCCTGTATATTGAGGCGGACGATTTCGAGGAAGTTCCCCCCGCAGGCTGGAAGCGCCTGACATTGGGCGGCGAAATCCGTTTGCGTCACAGCTATGTGATGCGTTGCGATGAGGCGGTGAAAGATGATGCGGGCAAAGTCATCGAGCTTCGTTGCAGTATCGACCATGCCACGCTGGGCAAAAATCCGGAAGGTCGCAAGGTCAAGGGCGTGATTCATTTTCTGTCCTGCGCGCATGCGCTGCCTGCCGAGATCAGGCTTTATGATCGGCTGTTTACGGTTGCCGCGCCCGATGCGGACAATGAAGTCGATTTTTGCAGCTACCTGAATCCGGATTCGTTCAAGTCGGTGCAGGGCTGGGTGGAGGCGAGCGTTGCAGATGCGCTACCCGAGACGCGCTATCAGTTCGAACGGTTGGGTTATTTTGTGACTGACCGCAAAGATCACCAGCCGGGTAGATCACTGGTGTTCAATCGCACTGTGACGTTGAAGGATTCCTGGACGAAAGCGCAGGCATGAACGACTTCATGCATGATGACGAGAAAATGAAATCGCTCAAAGGCATTGCACAGCTTGTGTATCTGCTTTATGCCTTTTCCTACTTTACCGGTATTTCCGCCATTGTTGGTATTATCGTTAACTATGTGAAAAGGGACGAAGTTGCCGGCACCTGGCTGGAGAGCCATTTTCGCTGGCAGATACGCACCTTCTGGTATGGCATGCTGTGGGCGGCGATAGGCACCCTGAGCATATTCATACTGGTCGGTTTTGCCATTTTGTTCGCTAATTTCTGCTGGATCATTTATCGCATCGTTAAGGGCTGGCTTAACCTCAATGACAACAAACCCATGACCTTTGAATAATATGCTGAAAATTTACAACACGTTGGCCCGCGACAAGCAGGAATTTTCACCGATTGTTCCCAACACGGTGCGCATGTACGTGTGCGGCATGACGGTGTACGACTATTGCCACCTGGGGCATGCGCGCGTCATGGTAGTGTTCGATATGGTTTATCGCTGGTTTAAGGCTTCAGGCTTTGATGTGACCTATGTGCGCAATATCACCGATATCGACGACAAAATCATCCGCCGTGCATCTGAAAATAATGAATCCATTCATGTGTTGACCCAGCGTTTTATCGATGCAATGCATATGGACGCCGATGCGCTGGGTGTGCAGCGCCCCGATCATGAGCCACGTGCGACGCAATATGTACCCGAAATGCTGGAAATCATCGCTAAACTTGAGCAGAACGGACTGGCTTATCAGGCGGATGATGGCGATGTAAATTTCGCGGTGCGCAAATTCGAAGGTTACGGCAAACTGTCCGGCAAGTCGCTGGAAGACTTGCGTGCAGGCGAGCGCGTCGAAGTAGTCGATAGCAAGCACGATCCGCTCGATTTCGTCTTGTGGAAACACGCGAGGGACGACGAAGCCGAGGAAGTGAAATGGAACTCGAAGTGGGGGCAGGGTCGCCCCGGTTGGCATATCGAATGTTCTGCGATGGGCTCAAAATTGCTGGGGAAACATTTCGATATTCATGGTGGCGGGGCAGACTTGCAGTTTCCACACCATGAAAACGAGATTGCGCAGTCCGAGGGTGCACACCAGTGCCAGTTCGTGAATTACTGGATGCACAACGGTTTCGTGCGGGTGGACAACGAAAAAATGTCCAAGAGTCTGGGCAATTTTTTTACGATACGTGACGTGTTGAAACAATATGATCCGGAAGTGGTGCGATTTTTCATATTGCGTGCCCATTACCGCAGTCCGCTCAATTATTCCGATGCGCATCTGGACGATGCCAAGAAGGCGCTGGACAGACTGTACACGGCACTAAAAGGCGTTCGCCCTGAGCTAGTCGTGAGCTTTGGTATGGACTTGAACAAATTAGGATTGGATAACCTAGACAACTAAGCCCAGCTTAGTACTAGTATAACCATCCCATTCATCACATCTTATATTCCTGACACGGTATAAGATATAAAAACAAATGTCATGCGTCACGGAGACAAAATCAACAACCTCGGCCGTAAAAAGGCACATAGGGTTGCATTATTACAGAATCTGGCTAGCCAGTTGATCACACACAAGCGTATTGTTACCACTTTGGCAAAAGCCAAGGCTTTGCGTACCTACGTTGAACCATTGATCACTAAGACAAAGAAAAACGAAAGCGCTGCTCAAATCAGCCACAACCACCGTTTGGTGTTTGCAGAATTGCAAGACAAAACTGCTGTGAAAGAATTGTAATAATACTCTTCCAAACAAAGAGCCTCCCCATTCCCAGACCCAGCCAACTAAAAATAGGGAGTCGTGGAATGCTGTTTGCTTCGCCCATAAATTGGGCTCCGGCTTTAGGAAACAATTTGCTCATTAGCAAAAGCGATCCCCTTCTTACATCATCTGTCATAAAAAATAATGCGCTTAATAGTTTTGCAAAAATAATCCGATTAGAATGGCAAATACATAATTCCTGAATCATTGGAACTGTTAAAGATTGAATGTAGGGGAACGACAGGAGCAGGAGCAAGCCCGCAGCCGAAACCAACCAATAGCCAAAGTGAATAAACATTCTGGTTTTTTCGC
>CAWASY010000117.1:0-12861 GCA_963784505.1 uncultured beta proteobacterium
CTGATATCAACCCGTTGACCCGGATGAATGCCCGACAACTGTGTTTCCTTGAAATTGGCATCAATATGGAAACTGTTCCTTTTAATTAGCGCGAATAACGGTGCGCCTGCACTCACCATTGTCCCTGCCGTCAGGGAAAAATTGCTGATCTGACCGTCCTGCGCTGCCGTGACATGAGTGTGTTGCAGATCCAGTTGTGCCTGTGCAATCGCAGCTTGTGCCTTTAGAATATCACCCCGCTCTGCCAGATTGCCAGGTGCGGCGCGCGCACGGTTCAATTTTGCACGCGACTGGGCGAGTTGTGCCTGCATCCCCTGCATGCGGGTGTGGTCATCGTCCAGTGCCTGCTCGGACATGAAATGCCGGTCAACCAGTTGCCGATCGCGCGTGTTGATCCGCTGTGAATTGGCAAGGTCGCTTTCACTTTGCTCGACTTGTGCTTTGGCAACATCAATATCCGCATTTTCCTGTGCCGCGCTTTGCCTTGCCAGTAGCAGGTTGGCCTGGGCGCGCTCCAGTGCAATCTGATAGGGTGCCGGATCAATGTCAAACAGTGCATCGCCCTTATGGACAGACTGATTGTTGGTAATATGCAGCGTGATGACGCTACCCGATACCTGCGAGGCAACATTGACCACATCAGCCTGAACATAGGCATTTTCGGTGCTGCGAGTGCTGCGATTGAGAAAATTGTAGGCAATGCCGGCCAGTAGCAGGGTCAGCAAGAAACCAGCGGCAAATAATTTTCTGTTTGCGAGCAGATATTTCATGAAAGTGTCTCCAGATTACTGCGAATTTTATGCATAACCGTGAGTGCGGTTGCGATTTCGGATCCACTCAAATTGTCCAATACCCCGCTGCGAAAAGTTGCAGCGCAGATGGTGCACACAGGACTACAGGAACCGATCCAGCAGCTTTCGACTGTGTGCGTCCATCAGTTCGATATCGCGTATCAAAAAACAAACGCCGTGTCCGTCGGTGATCAGCAGGGAGGTTAGCGACAAGCGGCGGATGTGATCTTCTGCCTTGAGCAGCAGTGTCGTATTGCCACGGTCGGTTTGTACCTGCCAGGTGCTGGGGGTGGCAAAACTGGAAACCTGACTGATGCGCTGAATTTCCGGGGTAAACTCGCGGCAGGCCAGTTCCTCTACAATCAGGCGAAGTGTGTCCTTTGGCAGATTGTCCGGACTGGCTATCCATGCCAGTTCATGTCCATCGTGGGACAACAGTGACCAACATTCATGCGACGCGCTAATGGGAAAGTTGCGTACCGGAACCACGTTTTCATGGATATGCCCGTCTTCAGCCGTGAAAATCAGACGACCGGCGGCGTTTCGTATCAGGGAAAAGGGCGTCATGTGATTACCTTTGCATCAACCGGAATTCTCAGCGTCACATCGTTCAGGTCGGTATCGACATTGCGTGCCTGAGCTTGATAGAGACGGTAATAAGCCCCTTCCGTTGCCATCAACTCATCGTGACTGCCTATTTCGACGATTTCGCCCTTGTCCATCACCACCAGACGATTTGCCTTGTGCAGCGTGGACAAGCGATGGGCAATGGCGATGGTAGTGCGGCCATGTACCAGATTATCCAGCGCTTTTTGGATTTCCTTCTCAGTTTCAGTATCTACCGAAGCGGTTGCTTCATCGAGAATCAGGATGCGCGGATCAATCAGCAAAGCGCGGGCAATCGAGATGCGTTGACGCTCGCCACCTGACAGGCCGTGCCCGCGTTCGCCGACCAGTGAATCGTAGCCATGCGGAAGTCGCAGAATGAATTCATGGGCGTGAGCTGCGCGTGCGGCTGCAACGATGTCGGCACGGGTCGCCTCCGGCTTGCCGTAAGCGATATTTTCGGCAATGCTGCCAAAGAACAGGAAGGGTTCTTGCAATACCAGACCTATATGGCGGCGATATTCGGAAATGGGAAGTGAACGGATATTGACGCCATCCACGCTGATAGACCCTTCGGAGACATCGTAAAAACGGCACATCAGGTTAACCAGCGTGCTCTTGCCCGAGCCGCTGTGACCGACCAGGCCGATCATTTCGCCCGGTTCTATGGTCAGATCAAGATGCTTGATGACTGCGCGGTTTCCATATCGAAATCCTGCGTGCTTCAATTCGATGCGACCCTCGATTTTATCCAGATGCACCGGATTGACAGGCTCAGGTACGCTGGAGACATGGTCCAGAATGTCGAAGATGCGTTTGGCGCCGGCTGCGGCCTTTTGTGTCACCGACACGATGCGGCTCATCGAATCCAGTCGTGCATAAAAGCGGCTAATGTAGGCCAAAAATGCGGTCAATACACCGACTGTGATGTCGTTGTTGGAAACCTGCCAGATGCCGAAGGCCCAGACGACCAGCAGACCGATTTCGGTCAGCAGGGAAACGCTGGGGGTAAACAGTGACCATATTTTGTTTATTCTGTCGTTCACCTGCAGGTTGTGTGCATTGGCTATACGGAAACGTTCAGCCTCCCGACCTTCCTGGGCGAAGGCCTTGACCACACGGATGCCCGGTATGGTGTCGGCCAGTACGTTGCTCACTTCCGACCAGACGCGGTCAATTTTTTCGAAGCCCGTGCGCAGACGGTCGCGCACGTTGTGGATCATCCAGGCGATAAAGGGCAAAGGCACCAGCGTCACCAGCGCCAGCCACGGATTGATGGAGAACAGAATTGCCGCCGTCATCACTATCATCAGCACATCGGTGGCAAAATCAAGCAGATGCAAGGACAGGAATACGCAGATACGATCGGATTCGGACCCGATGCGCGACATCAGGTCGCCGGTGCGCTTGCCGCCGAAATATTCCAGCGATAACCTTAACAGATGTTCATAGGTAATGGTGCGCAGATCAGCCCCGATACGTTCGCTGACCAGTGCCAGAATGTAGGTTTTTGCCCAGCCCAGACTCCAGGCCAGCAGGGCCGAGCCCAATAATCCGGCGAGCAGCCAGGCGACGATGACGAAATCGATCGGTGTGCCGTTCTGATATGGGATAAGTACCTTGTCCATCAGCGGCATGGTCAGATAGGGCGGTACCAGTGTGGCGGCAGTCGAGGCCAACATCAGCAGAAAACCACTGAGCAACTGCCACTGATAGGGTTTGGCAAAACGCCACAGACGCAACAGTGTCCAGGTTGAGGGCGGCGCATTGACCGTGCTGCTGCAATGCGGGCAGATGTCATCCGTCATGACCGTCAGGCAATCCGGACAAACTTCGCGTACTTCCTGTTCGGTGGCAATGCCGCTAGCCAGACTCTGGCATTGCTGCTCGAATTGCTTGATGAAGCGCGTGGCTTGCGTATTGTTGATCAGCGTATAAAACCAGCAGGCAATGCGAGCGCTACCATCGAATAATTCTACTTTACCCACCCCGCCGTGATCCTGGCGCTCAACAGTCATGCCCTCGCGGTAGGGATATTCGCAGAATTGCTGACCTTCCAGGTGTAACAGACGTTCATTGGTCAGCAGCAGCAAGGTTTGCGAATAATTCAGCTTTGCATCGAGATTGATCTCCATGCTTGCCACGATCTGTTCCTGAGGATGAAGTCGCGACTGTGCCAGTGCGTACCATGCATCAGGAATTGCGGTAACAGGGGAGGGGGTATGATTTTTCACTGGCGGCGATATTACTACAATAAAACGTCCGGATAAACAGTTTTGCCGCAGCCTCTGGTAAACTTAAAAAAGTTGTCGTAAAACCAAAAACGGTGATCTGCGTGACCGGATCGGATTACACGCTCATTTAACAGGAAAGTCTGATGGAGTTTCTCAAAATATTGCCGCTACGTGGTCCGAATATCTGGACTTACCGCCCCGTACTGGAGGTATGGCTGGACATCGGGGTGCTCGAAGATTCCCCTTCCAATAGCTTACCCGGTTTTTATGAGAGGCTTACCGGCTGGCTGCCCGGACTGATCGAACACCGTTGCGGGATTGGTGAGAGAGGCGGATTTTTGCAGCGCCTGCGCGAGGGTACCTGGGCCGGACATATACTCGAACACGTCACAATTGAACTGCAGAATCTGGCCGGTATGCAAAGCGGCTTTGGCAAGGCGCGTGAAACACCGGTTCGCGGCATATATAAGGTGGTCGTGCGTTCCCGCAACGAGACGGTCAGCCGTGCCGCCCTGCATGACGCGCGTGAACTGATACTGGCTGCGATCTATGATCAGCCTTATGACGTTGCGGCCTGTATTACCCGGTTGCACGATTTGGTCGATACCCTATGCCTGGGCCCCAGCACGGCCTGCATTGTGGATGCGGCCACCGACAGGAAAATTCCATTTATACGCCTGACCGAGGGCAATCTGGTGCAACTAGGCTATGGCGCTGCTGCGCATCGCATCTGGACGGCGGAAACCGATCAGACCAGTGCGATTGCCGAATCCATCTCCCGAGACAAGGATTTGTCCAAGACATTGCTCAAGGCTTGCGGCATACCGGTACCCGAGGGCAGGATAGTCGACAGTGCTGCGGATGCCTGGGAGGCAGCAGAAGAGATCGGTTTGCCGGTGGTGGTTAAACCTTCCGATGGCAATCATGGTCGCGGGGTGTCAACCGAACTGATGACAGAGGCGGAAGTCAAGGCCGCGTTCAGCCTGGCAGATGACGAGGGCAGTAGCGTCATTGTTGAGCGCTATGTACGCGGCAATGAACATCGTTTGCTGGTGGTTGGCGGAAAACTGGCGGCAGCGACGCGAGGTGAATCGGTCTTTCTGACGGCAGATGGCAAATCAACGGTCAGCATGTTGATAGACGAACAAATCAATTCTGATCCGCGCCGTGGCGAGGGTGAGGAATGCCCGCTCAGCCTGGTCTTGCTAGATGACGATGCAGCAGCCCGCTTTGAGCTCACCCGGCAAGGTTATACCGCAGATTCTATCCCGCCAGTTGCAACGAAAGTACTGATACAGCGCAACGGCAATGTCGCATTTGATGTCACCGATCTGGTGCATCCCGAGGTGGCAGAAACCGTCGCGCTTGCCGCACGCATAGTGGGTCTTGATATTGCCGGTATTGATCTGGTGGCCGAGGATATTTCCCGACCGCTGGCACAGCAGGGCGGCGCAATCGTAGAAATCAATGCGGGACCTGGCCTGTTGATGCATCTGAAACCGGCTTCCGGGCAAGCCCAACCGGTCGGTCGTGCCATCGTCGATAGCCTGTTTGCCGAAGGTGAAAATGGCCGAATTCCCGTGATCGGTGTTTGCGGCACGCATGGCAAGGCGCAGGTTGCGCGTATCGTGGCCAGATTGCTCAAGCTGTCAGGCAAGTATGTCGGACTGGCCAGCAGCGAGGGGCTGTTCCTCGACAAGCGTCTGGTAGATAAAAAAGACTGCGCAAACTGGACTGCCGCGCAAAAATTACTCATCAACCGTTCGGTCGAGGTTGCAGTGATCGAAAACGGCCTGGAGATGATACTGTCCGAAGGGCTGGCCTATGACCGCTGTCAGGTTGGTATCATCACCAATATTGAACCTGCCAGACATTTTGGCGCATATTATATTGAAACAGAACAGCAAGTCTGCAATGTGTTGCGCACTCAGGTTGACGTGGTACTGTCAGGTGGGGTGGCGGTACTTAACGGCGCAGATTCGCTGGTCGCTGCGATGGCGGAGTATTGCGACGGCGAAGTGATTTTCATCTCAGTTGATGCCAGTGCCCCTGTCGTGACAGAATCACTGTCAAAAGGTGGTCGCGCGGTGCTGGTGCGTGACGGAAACATTCTGCTGTGCACGGCTGACAAGGAAGAGTTGCTGCATAAACTGGCGGCTGTTCCCGTCACAGCTGGAGATTGCAAGCAGTCGCAACTGGAAAATGTGCTGGCGGCCGTAGCAGCAGCCTGGGCACTGGGTTTGCCCCCTGCACTGATGCGTGCGGGAATTGCTTCATTTGAAGTGGCTGATATTTCAGCACGTTAATACAAGGAAATTTCATGGAAGTGTCTCGTATACGCGCACTGCGCGGTCCCAATCTGTGGAGTCGGCATACTGCTATAGAAGCGGTCATATCCTGTTCGGTCAGCGAGTGCGACATTGGTAAAATTGCCGGATTCGAGGCACGTCTGCGCGCACGGTTTCCGGAAATCGGCATGTTGAGGCTGCTAGGGCATCATGAAGCTGTCAGCATGGCACATATCATTGAGGTGGCCGCGCTGGCATTGCAGGCGCAGGCAGGCTGTCCTGTCGCATTCAGTCGTACAGGTGCAACCCAGGATGCGGGTATCTATCAGGTCATAATCGAATATACCGAAGAAGCGGTTGGTCGTCTGGCACTGAAATTGGCGCAAGCACTGTGCATTGCGGCTGTTGAAGATACGCCGTTTGATCTTGCCGCAGCACTGGTGCAGTTGCGCGAACTGGATGAGGATGTGCGTCTGGGCCCCAGCACAGGTTCTATCGTGGAAGCTGCGATTCGGCGCGGCATCCCGTACCGTCGCTTGACCGAAGGCTCGCTGGTGCAATTCGGCTGGGGCAGCAAACAGCGACGTATACAGGCCGCAGAAACGGACATGAGTAGCGCCATCGGCGAGGCGATCGCACAGGACAAGGATTTGACCAAGAAGCTGCTCGACGCGGCAGGGGTGCCGGTTCCGCAGGGCCGTCCGGTAAACGACGCGAACGATGCATGGGCTGCGATGTGCGAAATTGCCGGTGCCGTGGTGGTCAAACCGTTAGACGGAAATCAGGGCAAGGGCGTCACTGTGAATGTGCTCACGCGGGAGCATTTGAATATCGCTTATGCGGCAGCGGCCAGAATCGGTTCCGCCGTTCTGGTGGAACGCTACATACCCGGCAGCGATTATCGTCTGCTGGTAGTGAACAATCAGCTGGTTGCCGCTGCCCGGCGCGATCCACCCATGGTGATCGGAGACGGTGAACATACCATCCGCGAACTGGTGAGTCAGGTCAATAGCGATCCGAAACGTGGTGATGGACATGCCACTTCGTTGACCAAAATGCGCATCGATACCATCGCTATTGCCAGGCTTGAATTGCAGGGCTACACGGTCGACTCAATACCTGACTACGGTCAATGCGTGGTGTTGCGCAACAACGCCAATCTTAGTACAGGCGGATCAGCGACAGATGTCACCGATGAGGTCCATCCCGATCTTGCTGCCAGCGCGATTTCTGCGGCGCAAATGGTGGGTCTGGATATTTGCGGCGTGGATGTGATGTGCGACAGCGTACAACTACCGCTCGAAGCGCAGGGGGGCGGCGTGGTTGAAGTGAATGCCGCGCCCGGTTTGCGCATGCATTTGCAACCTTCATTCGGCAAGGGGCGGGCAGTCGGCGAAGCAATCGTCTCATCCCTGTTTGCCCATGGGGAAAATGGCCGAATTCCGCTGGTTGCAGTTGCCGGAACCAACGGCAAAACCACGACGGTGCGACTGATTTCACACATTTTGGGCTGCCATGGCCTGCGAGTAGGCATGACCAATTCCGATGGGGTCTATATACAGGGCAAGCGCATCGACACGGGGGATTGCAGTGGGCCCAAGAGTGCGCGCAATGTGTTGCTGCATCCGGATGTGGATGCAGCGGTTTTCGAGACGGCGCGCGGCGGCGTGCTGCGCGAAGGTCTGGCCTTCGATTTGTGCAATGTGGCCGTGGTGACCAATATCGGCATGGGCGATCATCTGGGTATCAACTATATCCGCACCGTGGAAGATTTAAGTGTCGTCAAACGGGTCGTGGTGCAGAATGTTGCGCCTGACGGCGTGGCCGTGCTCAATGCGGCCGATCCGATGGCAGCGGCCATGGCGGAGCATAGTCCCGGTTCGGTTAGTTACTTTGCGAAGGACCGATATCATCCGGTGATGGCAGCGCATCGTGCTCAGGGTCACTGCGTAGTCTATGTTGAGGATGGTCAGATCACGCTGAGCAAACAAAATGTCAGGCAATCTGTTGCTTTGCATCAAATCCCGATCACCCGTGGCGGCACCATTGGTTTTCAGATCGAAAATGCCATGGCTGCCATTGCAGCCGCATCAGCACTCAAGGTTGACTGGGATATCATATGCCATGGCCTGTCCACTTTTGTTAACGATGCGGCAACCGCACCGGGGCGCTTCAATTTCTTCGACTACAAGGGCGCGACAGTGATCGCCGACTATGGTCATAATCCGGATGCGATGCTTGCACTGATTCCGGCCATTGAAAGCATCCCGGCCAAACGCCGCCTGGTGGTGATCAGTGGTGCCGGAGACAGACGTGACGAGGATATCACCCGTCAGACCCAAATGCTGGGGGATGTGTTTGACGAGGTGATTCTCTATCAAGATCAGTGCCAGCGTGGAAGAGCGGATGGGGAGGTATTGAGTCTGCTCCGAAAAGGTCTGCTCAATGCAAATCGCACCAAAAAAATGGATGAAATCAATGGGGAATTTATTGCCATCGACACCGCGCTAGCGCGTTTAGAACCAGGCGATTTATGTTTGATTTTGATCGATCAAGTTGAAGAAGCGCTCGCCCATATTGCGCAAAGGATTGCACTGCATGACGGTAATAAAAACAATCCAGTCGCGGGATAATCCGTTCTTTAAGGTACTGCTCAAGCTTGCGTCATCAAAGCGCAATCGCAGCAAGGCTGGGCAGACCTTGCTGGACGGTACGCATTTGCTTGCTTCCTATCTTGAAGCGGGTTTTACGCCTCGTCATCTGCTGGTGACCGAGGCTGCATTGCAAAATGCCGAAGTGGCAGGTTTGCTGGCGCGCGCCAGGGATGTGCCGGTCACGCAACTGGATGAACGGTTGTTTGAGCAATTGAGCGATTTGAAATCAACGACCGGATTGCTGTCGGTGATCGACATTCCCGTGCCAGGTCTTCTTGAGGTTGGGGTGCGCTTATCTGATCGCTTCGTGTTGTTGCTCGAAGACATTCAGGATCCGGGAAATCTGGGCTCGATGCTGCGATCAGCTGCTGCTGCCGGTTGTGATTCGGTATTCCTGTCGTTCGGCTGTGCCGATGCCTGGTCACCGAAGGTGTTACGCGCCGCGATGGGCGGTCATTTTCAGCTCTCTATTCACGAACAGCAGGATTTGCAGCGTGTGGCAACCGACTTTCCCGGTAAAATACTGGCCACCACCTTGCAGGATGCGCACAGCCTGTATGAAAGGGATCTGTCCGGCGATATCGCCTTCATGATAGGTAATGAAGGCGCCGGATTGTCTGACGCATTGCGGGCGCTGTCCACCCATCCGGTCAAAATTCCCATGCCAGGTGGCATCGAATCGCTCAATGCCGCCGCCGCTACGGCGATTTGCCTGTTTGAAGCCGTGCGTCAGCGATTGCCGCTGGCAAGCCATCAGGCTGTCACATGATCTGGCGTATAATGATTGCGTTTTGCAGCATCCCTGAAATGTAAAGAGAAAAAATATTGAATACTTTCGCCAACTTGAATCTGGCACCTGAAATTTTAAGGGCGCTGACCGAATCCGGATATACCACCCCAACCCCCATACAGGCACAGGCGATCCCGCTGGTATTGCAGGGCTGCGATTTGATGGCGGGCGCGCAAACGGGTACCGGCAAGACGGCGGCATTTGCGCTGCCTATCCTGCAAAAACTGCTGCCTTTTTCCAGCGCCAGCCCTTCACCTGCGCGCCATGTAGTGCGCGCGTTGATACTGGTGCCGACCCGCGAGTTGGCCATACAGGTCGAAGCCAGTGTCAAGGCCTATGCAACGCACAGTCATTTGCGCTCGCTGGTGGTGTTCGGCGGTGTCGATATCAAGACGCAGACGCCGCATCTCAGGGCCGGCGTGGAAATACTGGTTGCAACCCCGGGACGCCTGCTCGATCACATCGAACAAAAAACCGTGCAACTGAATCAGGTGCAGATGTTGGTACTCGATGAAGCCGATCGCATGCTGGATATGGGCTTCATGCCGGATCTGAAACGCATCCTTTCCTTGCTGCCAAAGCAGCGCCAGAATCTGATGTTCTCTGCAACATTTTCAAACGAAATCAAGAAATTATCAGCTGAATTTCTGGTAAATCCTGAACTGATTGAAGTCGCACGCAGCAATGCGACTTCCGAAAATATCACGCAAAAAGTCTATATGGTTGGGCATGGAGAAAAGCATGCTCTGCTCGCGAAGTTGCTCAAGGGTAGTGATGCGCATCAGGTGCTGGTGTTTACCAAAACCAAGCTGACTGCCAGCCGAATTGCACGACAGTTGCAACGCGAAGGCTTTGCAGCCGATGCCATTCACGGCGACAAGACGCAACTTGAACGGATACAGGCACTGGACGCCTTCAAATCCGGCAAGATTACCGTACTCATTGCCACCGATGTGGCGGCCCGTGGCCTGGACATCGATCAGCTGCCCATGGTGATCAACTACGAAATTCCCAGTGCGCCCGAAGATTACGTGCATCGGATAGGCCGTACCGGGCGGGCAGGAGCATCCGGGATTGCCATTTCTCTGGTCAGCCCGGAAGAAGAAAAATACCTGCTTGAAATTGAAAAATTGATTAAAAGCCCGATTCCACGGGAACAGGTGCCGGTGTTGACAAAGGCAGTCGAGCGTTCCCCGCTTTCGGCGCACCCGCCAGAGCATAAGGTTCGCATGATTTCGCCACCGCACGCGCCGAATCCCAAAAGGCCGGTGCATGACGCCTGGTTCAACAAGCCTTATGAGCCTTCGGTCAGTACCATGGCTGTTGTGCAACCGGTGGCTCCTGCCTTGAAATCCGACCGTCAGATTCCGGCTCTGTTCATGCGTAGAAAAATCGTCCTGACTGACGACTGATTGCCCCTGTCTTGAAAACACTTGCGATTTGGCTGGTTCTGTTACTTTGTGCCTGCAGCACACCTTCGCCAACGATTGTTCCTGCACCAGCCATAGCCAAGGCACCGCCTAAAATTGCATTGGTGCTGGGCGGTGGCGGGACGCGCGGTTTTGCCCATGTGGGTGTGATCAAGGCACTCGAAGCGCAAGGGATCGTGCCGGACATTGTCGTTGGTACCAGCGTGGGCTCTGCGATCGGTGCGCTGTATGCAGCAGGTTACAGTGGCATCCAGTTGCAGGAAATGTCCATCCCGATGAAGGAGGAGCGGGTAATCGACTGGTCCTGGCCCAATCGCGGCCTGTTCACCAGCAAACCGCTGCAAACTTTCATTAACCAGGCCGTGAAACAGGCGCCACTGGAAAAGCTGCGTCGCCCCTTTGCCGTGGTCGCAACCGACTTGGCCAGCGGTGAAAAAATCATATTTCGTACCGGCAATACCGGTGTGGCAGTGAGCGCGTCCTGCGCCGTCCCCGGTGTATTCCAGCCTGTCGTAATCAATGGCCGCAGTTACGTGGATGGCGGTCTGGTCAGTCCCGTGCCGGTCTCGGAGGCGCGTGCGCTGGGAGCCGATTTTGTGATTGCCGTGAATATCTCGAACCTGCCGCAGAACAACAAGACCGACAGCACGGTTGATGTACTGATGCAGAGTTTTGATATCATGAGCCAAACCATCAACCGCTACGAGTTGCTAAATGCAGATGTGGTGATCCGCCCGGTAACCAGACAGATTGCGCAAGGCAATCTGGATGATCGGCATCTGGCGATACTGGAAGGCGAAAAGGCCGCCGCTGCGATCCTGCCCGAACTGAAAGTCAAGCTGGAAAAATTGCGCCGAGAACGCTGATAGTCGGCAGCCTGCCTATATCTTCAATCCAGCGCCGTCGCTGCGATGATGCCCGAACAGAAAGCCAAGCTGGAAAAATTGCGCTGCGAACACTGATAGGCGGCAGCCTGCCAATACCTTAAATCCGGCAATGCTAATTGATAGCAGTTTATGTATTTATAGCCCCCCGTGCCACGTGAACGAATCATGTATTCGATGCCGTCATTTAATTGTAACAATATGTTAATATAATCTCGATTAATCGCTTCTTAAAGAAACACATTGTTAAATTGCGCAACGGATAAATTAATCAACCTATTGTTTTTTAAGTTTTATTTAAAAAAATTGGATGATGTGTGCAATTTTAAAATCGCCATTAAAGGGACTTCCTTCAAGCCATTTAGCTCAAACCGGAGCAGATATGAGCCTAGGGGAATCACTGAAAATGGCGTTTTGTCGTCCATCATCTGACAAACCGCCTGTCGTAACGGTAATGCCTTTGGTCGATTTTATATTGCGCGTTTACAGCTAAATTACGAATATATACACCTGCTCCCAAGGAAATAGACATGAATAAAGGCTTTACCCTGATTGAAATACTGATTGCGGTTGCAATCGTCGGCATACTGTCAGCGATTGCATTACCGATGTATAGTTCCTACATGGCAAGGGGTAAACTGGTCGATGCACAGTCGGCGCTGACGACAGGGCGCATGCAGCTTGAGCAATATTTCCAGGATCATCGCAGCTATGTGGGGGGGGCTTGTCCTGTAACCACCGCCTATTTTTCCTATTCCTGCACCTTAAGTAGCAATCCGGACTATTTCAAGATTACCGCCAGCAGTGTCGCAGGGCAGGGGTTGGGGGGAGTAGCCAGCTATGTATACACCATAGACTCGGACAATGCCAAAACGACGAGCAAATTTGCCGGCACGGCTAGCACTGCCGCCTGCTGGATCAGCAAATCAGGTCAAACATGCTAGGCACACGTTCTAAACAACGTGGCATTACCATGATGGAGATCATGGTAACCCTTGCGATTATTGCTATTCTGTTGGCCATCGGCGTACCTAATCTGTCGGTCTGGTTGCAAAACACCCAGGTAAACGCAACGGCTGAGTCAGTCATGTCAGGCCTGCAACTGGCGCGTGCCGAGGCGGTTAGACAGAATACCCGGGCGCGTTTCATGCTGCCAGGTGCCGCCGGTCTTAGCAGTTGGGCCG
>CAWASY010000118.1:0-16507 GCA_963784505.1 uncultured beta proteobacterium
CACAAGACTGCAAGCCAAGAAGCGCACCCAGGCCATGATCGTCGCCGTCGTCGGCTACACCGATGAAACCTGGGCGCAGGTAAAAGCCACCGCCACCGATCCGCACTGTTTCGAAGACAGCTTCAAGAAATGGCATGCAGGCGCCGTCGCCGCGCGGCGGGAATTTCTACGCTCCGGCGTTAAAGCAATCGAATGTCAGATCATTCCGGAAGAATTCGCGGCGTGGTGTGCAGCAAACGAACAGGAAAATAACTCGGCCTCACGTGCCGAGTTCGTGTCGGAACATCTGCGCGCGGCTTACGGTCAATAACCAATGGCCTCTGCCATGGACTGGGCCAGCAGCCCGACCTTTGTCCAGTCCAGCCAGATTGGCCCTCTAGGTGTCGAGATGCTCATGCCGCTCTCCTCGACCAGACCGACAAATGCCGCATCGCTGGCAATCGGACTCATGTAGATTTCCCGCTCCGGACTTACCCCATCTTTCACCGCGACAAGCGCAAACGATAGACTCGATGCTTCCTTCAGGGTGAGCCGCAAAATAAAATCGTCGGCAAACCGCACGCACACCTGCCTGCCCAATACGTGGTGCGAACGACTGCTCACCTGAAAAGGTAACGCTACGCTGTCAGGCATGAAATGTACTCCTTGTTCCCTTTAGCAACTGCAAGCACTCACGGTTAGATGCCAGCTCCAGCGCGGTAAAATCGTCCAGCGTCATCAGGCCGCTATTCGCCCCTGCCGTTAACAGCAACTTGACCAGCGGTATCTTTCCAGCCGAAGCGCAATAAATCAGCGCAGTGGCCCCGTTAATGTTCTGACTGTCGAGCGGCGCACCGGCAGTAATGAGGGTCTGTGCACAGACTACGCTGTCGGCGAAACAGGCGAACCACAGCGCGCCGTTGCCATCTGCATTGAGCAAAGCAGGATTCGCACCGAGCCGCAACAGCACATTGATCACCTCGATATTTCCCAGTCTGGACGCGTGCATCAACGGCGTCGTGGCATTGGCAAGCGTTTGGTTGATACGGGCTTGCAGCGAAGTTGAGGCATTGAATCCTGCCTGATTCAGCCAGTTGGCCAATTTTTCGTCATTCACATTCATTCCCTATTGATAGGCTGGCAGTGTAGCGATGCGCGGATCATCCAGCGCCATGCCGATTGCGTAGTGATAGATCACCTGAAACTGATCATCAGCCATGCCCAGCACGTCATGATCGGCATCGTCAAAAAAACACCCAATACCGGTGCCACGCCATCCGGCAGCTTCAGCCTCCAGCGTGAGCACATGCCCCAGCATGCCAGCCTCCCAATGCAGATGACGGTAGGCGGCAGCATCGGCAGCAATCGGCGCTTTGAACTCGGCCACCATCATGAAAACAACCGCGCATTGCGACGCGATATCCTGATGACAGGACAACATGCGCGCGATATTTCCGGCACGCGCGGCCACCAATTCAAACAGGGGCAGCGTATCGAGCTGTTGCCATGTAAAGGTATCGCGGCAGGCAGCCTGCAACGATGATCTGGCCGTATCGGAACGCGGCATCGCATACAGGCCGGGCGCGATACCAGCCACGCGATGGATCATCATCACCGGATGCACGCGCGGGCCATGCGTCCACATCTGCCAGACAGGCGAGCCGCCGGGCAGCAGCGCCCCCAGCATTTTTGCGAACAGTTCATTGGGCATCACCGACTGGCCATCGAACCCTTGCGCACTGCGACGTTTCAGAATGACTTGAGCTGCGCCGATATCGTTATCGGATTGAGCGGCGGATGAAAATGCGACCGTTTGCGCCACATCGGCGTCGGGCGGCGCGCCGCGCGTCGCAATGGCAACTTCTTCGATGACCGGCCATTGATATAAGGGATGCGCATCGAGCAGCCCGGGTTTACCCGCCCAGTTTTCCCAACTGAATGGAGGCAGTTCGGTGTGATCCAGCGCCACGATGACCTCGGCTTCCTCCGCTTCGACACCGACAAAGTCGGCTTCGCGATCCAGACCCAGACCATGCGCGACGGATGTCGAATCCATGCTCAAAATGCGGACTCGCCAGCCATGCAATGCGGCCGCATAACACACAGCGGCCAGCACATGCCCCATATCGAGCTGGCAATAGCGAAAGGCGCGCTCGCCATACTTCCAGGCTTCGCGCCAGTGAATGGAAGAAAATCCCAGCCACAGTCCGGATGCACCGGATGCACTGCCCCACGCGCGTTTGTCCAGCCCATGCCGCAGATTGTGGTAGTGATATAAACCCGCTTCCAGCCCCGTCACGCCGGATACGATCAGCCAGGTTTCGGTGGGATGCAGATTGCCGGATGACGGGTGCGCGCGCAGCGACCAGCGCGAACCGGCATATTCCTTCCACGCAGTCAGCCCGACGCAAAGACGCAGGAACAAGGCCAGATTAACGGTGTTAAGCGGCAGCGCAGGACGCGAGGCTAAAAGATTTCCCCAGGAAATTCCCGACACGACAACATCCATTGGCAATGCAATCTGCTGCGTGCCAGTCCAGTCGCGAAACGCGCTGGGCTGTGCATCCCAATCCAGTGTACCGGGACCTTTCGCATAGCGATCCGCTGCGTGTTTGCTACGCACATGATAGCCAAACACACAGCGGCTATCTTTCATCACGCAATTCATCTACCAGACAGCCGACAGGCTCGGAAAGCGTCCCCTCGGCATCCATCTCGAAGCGCACCAGATAAATTTCCGCATGCGGTTGTTCCACGGCATGGCCTACATTGACCACCACGCCGCGCGCGTCTTTAGCCGCCAGTAATTCGTCGGGTGCTGCATCGGGAATACCACTCTCACCGGTTTCCTCAATCGGTTCATTGAACAGGTCATACGCTGCAAAAACCATGTCACCCATTTGAAATTTGCTCATTTTTTTCCTCACAGACTTGGAATCAAGTTGACGTCGCTGCGCACGGATCCTTCACGTCCCCATGCCGTGACCATATCGACAAACCAGCGCGTATCCTGCGGGTGCGGACAGAACACATCGTACTCGGCATAGCAACTGCCATCGCTGTTGATGGTCATGCTACCGCAACGCTCGTTGCGCGGATTGCGCCATACCCCTTCGTATGAAGGCTGCCCGTTGACTGGATCAGTCAGCTCGCTGAACATCGCATTGTGCAATTTGATCACCGGCACGACACAGGCATAGCGCGCCGCCTGCTGCTGCAGGGCATGCACGACTTCATCGGCAAGCGATTCCAGACTCTTTGGTAACTGGCTGGAAAATATCGACTTCACCATACTTCCTTAGACACAATCAGCCGCTCCACCGGTTTACCGCCTATCAGGTGTTCGTCGAATATCACGGCAACATCGGACTTGGTGACGTTGCCATACATGATGCCTTCCGGATAGACCAGCACGGAAGGGCCGATGCTGCATGGGCCGAGGCATCCGGTTGGCGTCACAGCGACCTGCGTGAAAAGTTCGCGTGTTTGCCACTGTGCGGTGAATTCATCCACAATCTCCCGACACCCCTTCTGTCCGCACGAGCCGCGCGGATGACCGGCCGGCCTGTTCTGTGAACAGATGAATACATGTCTTTGCGGCCTTGGCATATCAGCCTCCCACCGGCAATGATTGATGGGTATGACACTGTTTCGGACAGACGCGAGCACAGGAACCGCAGCCGATACAGTCCAGCACATTGGCAAGTGACATCACCATGCTGTTGTCTTCGTCCTCGTCGTAGTTCTCGTCGTCCTCATCGCGTTCGAGCAGTTCGAATACGTCACGCGGACAGACCTTGTAGCAGCGTCCACAACCGATGCAATTTGCCTGATTGAGCGCAGTAACGAAGGTCGGGGTATAAGGCGTACCGCCTCTTGTGATACCGGTAATATCAGACATTTTTTTATCCTTGCTTCTGTGCTGCGATCAATTTTGCATTTGCCACGGCCCAGGCTTCACACGCCTCATAGGTTGATTGTGCGATGCCGGGAATCTGCTCGTATCCGGCAGGCAATTTATCTTCGACCAGATCGTGCAATTGTGACGCCCATTCGCTGGAAATGCGTTTGAGCCGCTTTACGTCCTTGTCCAACACTTTCAGTTCTTCATCAGTCATTTTGTTCTCCTGAAAAATAGGGAGAGGCAAGTCGCCAATGGCAAACGACTCACCCTTTCCTGCCAGTATTTACATTCCCGCCACTTCAGGATGTTTGCCGATAATCTCAAGCGCCACTGACAGCAGCTTGTCTGCCTCATCCTTCATCTTCGACAGACTCTCGTAACCATAGCGATGCACGTCGCGCAGCGTCTTGTCCATCACCACCAGTTTGCCTACGGTGATGACGGCACGGCCGAAACCTTCATGGGTGATGTTAATCATCGGCGTAGCCATCAGGCCACATTCCTTTTCGATCAGACAGGATATCGCGTTGTAGAACGCCTTGATGCGTGCGAGCAATATTTCGTCCGGATCGCCGATCACCGGGATCGCGCGGCGCTGTTCCTTGGTCTGCACATAGGGCGCGAGGATGCGTTCGACCGGCCAGCCATCATAGGTGCCGTAACTGTCAACGGCACGCATCTGCTTGACCATCTCCTTGATAAAATCGGTAGACAACAACGGGTCCTGCGCAACTGCTTGATTCATGGTGCTTCTCCTTACGTTGGTTAATGATTTGTAGGTACTGCGACACCGGGTGAGTAGTTGAAAATGCGCATTATCAGCAGACCCAGAGTCAGGCCAGTCAACGCTCCCAGCGCGCCAATTGCATCGCCGTAGCCGAAATAGCTCGCAATACCCGCGCCTGTGATGGCAAGCAGACAAGGCAATAGATAAGCCATCAAGCCTGCCTTGAGCAATTCGCCTTCGCTCATGTTCAGTTCCAGCGTGTCACCTGCCCGCACGCTTGAATCACAAGTGACCGAGATGGGTTGCCTGGCACCGGAAAAATACTTGCCCAGCACGGACACACCACACACGCTGCGCGACTGGCAGCCGCCGCATCCCGACGGCCCAGTCTGTTCGACCATGGCCACGCCATCCACGACGGATACCACGCGAACCGGCGCGGTGATCATTCCTGCCACTCCTCATCTGCCGCGAAATTCACCATTTCAGTTGGCTTCTTCAGGTGTTTAGCCAGCCACAACGGCGGCTCGGCAACCATGCTCTTTTGCAGACCCGTTATGATTTCATCGATAGCAAAACCTTCATCCACCCGCATCGGCTGTATGCCCTTTGCCAGCAACTGCTGAATCGCCGACGCCCCCACCGCGTTGCAATACACCGCCGCGCAATCGAGCAGCAGATCGACCTTTGCGGCCAGCTTGCCTTCATGCCCATCCATTGCGGTCTCGATGAATTCGGCAACTTCAACCAAACGCGCGTCATGCTCGCCCAGTTCATAGATGGCAAACGCTTCGGCTGCACCGAAATGCTGATTGACCACTCGCCGATCGTTGCTGGCAAACGCGATTTTCACCTTCATGGCAGACTCCCTAGTGTTGTGTACCAGCCGCAGATGTCGCACCGCGCTCTCCTCGCTGGCTATAGATAGATACATATGGTGCGATCTCGCTGTGCCCCTGTTCGACCAGCAGATTGGCCAGATCGAACAGCGTCTGACGCGTGCCGCGATATCCGACCCACAGGCGCTGGTAGCCGCCGATCAGGTCGTACTGCGGGAAACCCGCACGTAGCAGCGGCACACCGAGACGGCGCGCAGTCTCGACCGCATGCGAATTGCTGATGACAAGCTGCGCATGGTTTTTTCGCGCTGCATTCTCCAGATCTTCCAGATCGCCGATGGCAACATTTTCTGCAAAGACATTTTGTAAAATATTGGCACGGGCCGGTGCGACCGCAGCCACCACCTCTGCACCCATTCCGCTTAACAGTTGCGAGAAACCGAACAGCAGATCGGGATCCGCTGCGATCGCCACACGCATGAAGCCCAGCATAAAATGGGTATCAACCATCGCATCCTGCAATTGGGCGCGTTGACGCTCAATTTTTTCGGGTACGGGTTTGCCGCTGATATCGGCCAGCGCAGCGACGAACTCATCCATTGCATCCAGCCCCATCAGGCTGTCAAAACGAAAATCCGGCACGTCGGTTTGTTGCTTGAGAAAATCGGCGGCGTCGAACAACGCATTGCCCAGCACCAGCGTGGCAATCGATTCACCCATGCTGGCGATGTCGGATACCGGTGTGCCACCCACCGTCAGCGGACTGCTCTCCATCTGCGTCAGATGACCGTCGAGTGAATCGGCAATGTCAGGCAACACCAGCGGGCGCAAGCCGAATGCCTCGATCAGTTCCTTGATATGTTCGATATCGCCAGGCGTCAAGTGCGATCCGGCCAGCACATTGACCTGCTTCTTGCGTTTACCAACCAGACTTGCCTGTGGCACCAGCACTTCAAACAGCGCTTTCACCGCCAGCGCATAACCGCTTTCCAGACAACCGGTAAAATCAGGCGTATTCACCGGCACAATAGGAATGTGGGTAAATTCAGGATAGGCTGCATAAAACTCCCTGACCAGCCGCTTGATATCGGTGCCCTGCGTCTCCGACAATCCGGTGGTGGGCAAGCCGATCAATGCCGGTTCGCTCTTCTCGCACACCGCTTTCAAGCCCAGCAGCACATTTTCATCGGCGCTCATCACCGTGGAAACCTGATCCATCGCGGTGGTCTGCAACGGAATCGGCTCACGAAAATGACGCACAAAGAACACCTTGCCGAACGCGCTACAGCCCTGTGAGCCATGCAGCATGGGGATGGCACGATTGATGCCGAGAAAAGCCAGCGATGCCCCAATCGGCTGACTAGCCTTGAGTGGACTCACCGCGAGTGCCTTGTTGCGTTTTAGTATTTCAGCCATGAAATCCTCCCAATTCGCTGCCGGGCACTGATGCCATCGCCCAGGGTGCAGGTTTACGCACCGACTGCCATACCGGACTTTGCAGGGTCAGCGCGAGCTGGCGCGCAAGTTCGGTCATGCCGCTATACCCTTCGTAGCCGAATTCGCGTTCCTGATTGATATCCAGAAAGGGAATCCTGGCTTTCAACGCGGTATACATATTGCGCCCCCCTGCAATCAGAATGTCAGCCTGATATTCCTTCACCGCACCGAGCAACGCCTTTGGGCTGCCGTCCGTGATCATTTTGGTCTTATCGCCCATGATCTCGCGGATACGCGCCTTGTCTTCCTCGGTGGACTTGTTGGTGCCGGTGGCAACCACCTCCATGCCCAGATCCTGCAACGCAGAGACAATGGACCACGACTTCACACCGCCCGTGTAGAGCAGCACGCGTTTGCCACGCAGCTTTTCGCGCCACGGTTCGAGTGCTGCGTTGATGTTCGCTTCCTCACGAGCGATGAGCACTTCTACTCGCGCAGTCAGTGACGGGTCGTTAAGCAGGCGCGCAAAATCTCGAAAAGCCTGCGAGGTATCGGTCACGCCGTAGAAACTGCCCTCGAAATACGGCGTTTGGTAATCTGTTTCCAGCTTGCGCGCCACGTTGAGCAGCGCCTTTGCGCACACCACCATGTTGGCCTCTGCTCGGTGCATGGTCTGCACATCGCGAAAGCGCGCGTCGCCCGACAAAGTACACAGAATGCGCAAGCCTAATTCGTCAAACAATGGCAGCACGTTCCAGAATTCGCCTGCGATGTTGTATTCACCGATCAGATTCACGTCATGCACGGTGATGCCGGGGCGCTGCGCCTCGCGTGGCACGGGCAACGGCTCGGCCGTCCCGACCACGTATTTGAACATCGCTTCGCCCGCGATGCGGTTGCCCAGGTTCTTGGTGCCGTAGAAACCTGCGCAATCCACCGGCACCACCGGTACGCCGCACTTCTCGGCAGCCGCACGGCACACGGCACCGATGTCGTCACCGGTCAACGCAGGCACACAGGTGTTGTAAACAAATACGGCTGCCGGTGCATAACTGTCCACCGCCTGCTTGATGGCATGGAACAATCGCTTCTCGCCACGTCCCATGATGACGTCCTGCTCGGTCAGATCCGTGGTCATGCCAATGCGATACAGTGTGGGACCGGAAGAACGCGTACCCCGGTTATCCCACGAACTGCCTGCGCAGGCGATTGGGCCGTGCACGATATGCGCCACATCGGCAATTGGCAATAGTGCAATCTGCGCGCCGTCAAAGGAACAGCCACCCGCCGTCGCCCCAGGTTTGGGACGCGCGCAGCCCGATTTCGACTTGGTATTGTGCGTGCAGGCTGGTTCGTTGAGTAACTCGGCTATGTCCTTGGCTTGCATGATATTCGCTCGTGAGTAGTAACATACTCTCTATTGCAAATGTCGTGCCAAATTATAATCTATTGATTTGTATTGATAATATAATTTAAGCCTTGTAGCAAACCCGACAAGACTACCTGTCTACGACAATATTCAGACGGTGTAAGGTGCGTCAACCCAGCCTTCCAGCAAAGGAATTTCGCTGCCAGGCAGGTAACTGAAACCGGCTTGCAAATCTCGGGCAATTGCGTAGGCAATTTTCGGCGGCGTGATCGACCCTGCAAGCAGATGAAAATACCAGGCAGAAGCATATCCCGCGACGCGATCAAATGCCTGCAACTGTGCGGATAGCTCGACACCTTCAAGTGCCATATTCCAGTGAAATGATTTGAGTGCCCGTGCATGCCTTGAAACCAGCGAGGTTGAAATGATCGAATTGTTGTAACGATCCTTATGCTCGCGCAACGTGATAATCCAGTGGTCGCTAAAATGACCCTGCAGCGCAGCACTGCTTAATGACCATTCATGCAACAGGCGCGTCAGTCCGGACTGCTGCCTTTCATTCAATACTATTCTGGCAATATGTTGCCGCACATCGATCAATCTGCGGAATCGATAACGCGGTGAACCCACAATTTGAGCGGGCAACAAAACCGGTTTGATCGGCTCTTTTAGTTCCTGAAAATCTTCCGGTAGCCTGTACGGATTAAATAATTGACGATCCAGCACTTCCTGCATTTCTTCAACTTCCAGTTGCAGGAAATCCGCAGGTTCCGGCCCGAATGCGGCGACAAAGTAATGCGTACGCCCGTTATGACGCGTCACCAGCAGCCCACTGTTATCAGAGTGGTCGAGCAACATCTCAATATCACCAGCGCATTCATCCAACTGGATATTGGCCCAGTTTTCAAGGCAGTCGTCAATGCGCGTACCATCCGCTCCAATTACCCCCCCCTGCCGATACCAGCCGCCTCTACCCAGCGCATAACTGAAGGTGCATCCAGGGCGGACGCGGTTGGCAATAGCCAGAATGCCACTGTGATGTGGCCTCGGTGCAAGTGCTTCAATCTCCCGGGTAAGCATTTGCAGCCCAGTTTCATCAAGTATAAAGAGACTCATGCGTTTCCCTCATGCAAAAATTCGTTCAATCGTTTCCTGACAACAGCACCCACATCAGGTTCCTGATCATCAACCAGTTCGGTTATGCGCTCGATGGGTGCGCGCTGTACAGCCTCAAGTCGAACAACCCAGTCGCTGTCAGCCAGCATTTTTAAAGCGTCGTCAGTCAACACGCGTGATGCAACGATACGGCGCACTTCCACATCTGCATCCCTTATCAACAATCCCAAGGCAAACGAAGGCAGGCGGCGCGCCACCTCCTTGCGCACTTCTCTGTCCTCATCCTTCACCATTACTCGCAATTGACCATGCGGCAGCCGCTTTGCCACCTGCAATCGCACCAGATAATCCCTATCTCTAATCAGCGCGCCCAAGAGCTCGGGTGCCATACGCTCAGCCACCGTCATGCGCACCTCGCGATCATTGTCATGCAGATACGCGTCTAATTCATCTACTGGCAGACGACTTGCCACAACGCGACGCACCACCTCGTCCGCATCGCGTGGCAAACTGCGCAGCGACTCCAGCGAGGCATAGCGTGCAGCGATCGCACGACGCTCCCAGAACTCATCATGCAGATTCTGTTCCGAAAACTGAGGGTTCAGTCGCAAAAAACGGTCTATCTGCCGACCACTCTGTGCAATCAGACAAATATCGCCAGGCACGCACTTACCCTCCTCCCGCAATGATTGGTAAATACATCCAGTACAATCTGCCTGTAGGATTTGCATTGATAACGGCGCACCATAACGATCTTCAGACATGTTCAAGCCCTTCAATTTCCGCTCCGAATATCATTCACAATAGTGTTAAGCAACCATCATGCCAACACTTCAAATGAGATATGCCCTTGATATAAATGGGGTCGACAACTTCAAACAGACAGTCAGAACAAACATTTTGTCGCAATTGCAACAAAACATCGCCCTAGCACAACAATCTGCGCAACACGATCATCCGGGAGGGTGAAAAATCGAGCTTTTGATAAAAGCGCAGCGCCGACTGATTGTCGCGGTCAGCCAGTAAGGTGACGCGGGTCAACCCCTCCCGTTGCGCCCAAGCCAAAACATGTTCAACAAGTTGTCTGCCCAGTCCGCTGCCGCGATGCGCGACGCTTACGATCACATCTTCGAGCAACATTACTCGCCCACCTTCGGCGGTACTGATTGTAATCAGCGCGTTAGCCATCCCCTCAACCTTGCCGTCTATCCTGAGCACAAATATGCGGCCCGAGCCAGGATTGTCAAAAATCGTGCGCAAAGCCTGCAGCTGCCTACCACGATCAGGATGAAAATCCCCCTCCAGCGTGAACAACTCGCCCAGTAAGTCGGCAAGTTGAGCGATTTCATCCACCTTTGCGAAACCAAACTCAATCATCTCCCGCACCTGCCGGAACCTTGAAGAAATACACCTGAACATCCCTGGGCGGCGCTGCATAGGGCGCTGAAGTGACCAATAAATCGGCTCCGGTAAGACATAGGCTGCCGCATTATCTGCGCGTATACCTCCTGCGGCAGCGAGTATCGGTTGCAATGCCTGAGCGTCCAATGCGCTACGGCAATCGGCCAGCTGTCCGGGCGTAAACTTCTCCAGTTGCAGCACATCCGCCCCCGCCATGGCCCAGACCAACGCTTCCCCGACATTCGCCACTTCCACCACCAGCTTTTTTTCCGGTTCAGCGCGTTTTATCCTCGCCACCGTCATCGCAGGCGCATCAACTAGATACAAACGATGTTCCGCAAACAGCAACAACGATTCCGACAGTCCCAGCCTATGCAGAGTCGCACCTCCTGAGCGCACCGCCTTGACGGACATCGCGCGGGTATTCGGCACGTTTTTACGCGTACAGGCTACCGGAACAGGATAAGCGGCAGCAACGATTGCTGCGCTGGACGTGCTGATTCCGCTGGCCCATTCCACCAACACCTGAGCGCTCTTCCATACCCGATGCAGGACTTGCACAGAACCGTGCACTTCAAACAATAACTGATCCTTTTCCACTCGCTGCCCCGATTTCACCGAAACATCAGCCCTTGCCCCGCATAGCGTGAACAGCCGCGCTGCTTCCTCGATGGCGCAAACCACCATCGCGCCTCTGGCACGAAATTCCAGTCGGGCTATCTGACAGCCTATACCGGCCACCTCCGTAGTCAGATCACCACAGGGCACATCATCTTTTAACAACCGGACCAGATCATCATCCGTCAACGCCATATAAGTCATATCGTTATCCCGTCATGCCATCAATGCCACACTCTTCACCTGCGCGAAAACCTCCATACCGACGGCAAGCACTAACAGATCACGCGAGCGGCGCGTGATACGGCTTAGCAACACCTGCGTCTCTCCAACCTTCAGGCGCACCAACACCTTGTCCAGGCCTTCGTCGCGTATCTCAATAATGCGCGCATTCAAAATATTGGTAATGCTTGACCCCTGCGGTGCCCGCGTGGCAATACTCACATCGCGCGCCAGCACAAGTGCGCGTACCGGGCTGCCATGCGGCTGACCCACAGCACCTAGCCATAGACTGCCGCCCAAATAATCAACCCGGGTAAGCCGATAGGTTTCATCCTGTTCCGCCACAAACGCCTCAATGACAGCACCCGAATCGTCAAAATGGGCCGTGGGCAGATCGAGCCGCGCCAATATTTCCTGTAACGCACCACTGGCGATCACACAGCCTTTCTGCAACAGCAATACATGATCGGCCAGACGCGCCACTTCATCCAGTGCATGACTCACGTAAAACACCGGAATATCCAGTTCGCGGTGCAGTCGTTCAAGATAGGGCAATATTTCCTGTTTGCTGGCGGTATCGAGCGCCGAGAGCGGCTCATCCATCAACAAAATGCGCGGACTGGTGAGCAATGCCCGGCCAATGGCAACGCGCTGACGCTCGCCGCCGGACAGGTTGTCCGTATCACGCCGTTTGAGCAGCTCCCCTAACCCCAGCCACTCCACCACCTGTTCGAATTGCACTTTTCGTTCATTGGGTAAAATGCGTTTATAGCCGTATTCCAGATTGGCGCGTACCGACAGATGCGCAAACAGGCAGGCCTCCTGAAACACGTAACCCAGCTTGCGGTGATGAGTCGGCACAAAGCGCGTGTCATCCTGCCAGACTTCTCCGTTCACATGCAGCAACCCGGCAGCACGCTCCAAGCCTGCGATGCAACGCAGCAACGTACTCTTACCGGAACCGGAGGGACCGAACAGCGCGGTTACTCCGCGCGGCGGCACCTCGAAGGCGGCATCCAGCACAAAGTCTTCGCGTCTGAGCGTGAAGCTGGCACGGATTACATTTTGAGATTCACCGCTTATTGTGCTACTTTCCATGACTTGCCACCCGAAAGGTACAACGCCAGCAAAACAATGAACGAGAATAGCACCATGCCGCCCGAGAGTAGGTGGGCGGCACTGTATTCCATCGCCTCAACGTGACTGTAAATATCAACAGAAAGCACGCGCGTCTCACCGGGAATGTTGCCGCCCAACATCAACACCACACCGAACTCGCCGACCGTGTGAGCAAAAGCGAGAATGATCGCGGTGATAAATCCGGGGCGCGCCAGCGGCAATGCCACACTGAAGAAGCGATCCTTCGGGCTGGCACGCAAAGTTGCCGCCACTTCCAGCGGGCGGCGGCCTATCGCCTCAAATGCATTCTGGATAGGCTGCACGGCAAACGGCATTGAAAACAAAATAGAGCCAATCACCAGACCCGAAAAGGTAAACGGCAATCTGCCCAGATGCAACGCGCTGGTGAGTTCGCCTACCACCCCGTGCGGCCCCATCAATAACAATAAATAGAAACCCAACACGCTAGGCGGCAGCACCAAAGGCAAAGACACCAGCGCCGCCACGGGCCCCTTGTACCATTTGCGGCTGTGTGCCAACCACCAAGCCAGGGGCGTGGCGATGAGCAACAGCAGCAAGGTGGTCACGCTTGCCAGCTTGAGCGTGAGCCAGACGGATTGCAGGTCAGAGGATTCCAGCATTTTTTAAGGCAATCCATATCCAAAACTGCTGATCACGGCTTTCGCTTTCTCACTTTTCAGAAAAGTGAGCAACGCCTGAGCTGCCTCTTTATCCTTGGCGGCAGAAAGCAGGACTGCGCTCTGAAGTATAGGACTGTACAGGAAAGACGGGACCATCCAGTAAGAGCCTTGTGTCACCCTGCCTTCTTTTGTGATCTGCGACAGCGCGATGAAACCTATATCCGCATTACCGGTCGCAGCAAACTGGTAAGTCTGCGTAATGCTTTCGCCCGTCACCAACTTGCTCTGCACGACATCCCACAAACTCAATTTTTCCAGCGTCTCTTTTGCCGCCAAACCATAAGGGGCAAGCTTGGGATCGGCATACGCGATCTTGTTATACCCCCCCTTGCTGAGCACAGTGCCTTTGTCATCTACAAATCCAGACATAGCACTCCACAACACCAGTTTGCCCTCGGCATACACAAAGAGCGACCCTTTCACAGCCAAGCCTGTTTCTTCCAGCAGCTTCGGATTTTTCACATCCGCCGCAAGGAAAACATCGAACGGCGCGCCTTCCTTGATCTGTGAATAGAACTTGCCGCTGGAACCAAAACTGAGCTTCACCGTATGACCGCTCGCTTTCTGGAACAAAGCTACGATCTGCTGCATCGGCTCGGTGAAATTTGCTGCAACCGCCACGTTCAGTTCACCGGCGCAAACCGAGCGGGCCAGCGTGGCAATCAAAAGCACCCCAACCCATAGCAATGAATTATGCGATTTCATCCCTATTCACCTTATGCAGTTACTGCCAGAATAACGTGCGAAGCCTTGATCAACGCACATGCCTTGACACCTACCGATAGCCCGAGCGATTTAATGCTGTCGTTGGTCACAATCGCCGCCACGGTCTTGCCGCCAGCCAATTCGATGATGACCTCGCCATTGATTGCACCTTCCTGACAGCGCACCACCTTGCCGTGCAACTCATTGCGCGCACTGGTCTTGAAGCCATCGGAAGTGGTCACGATCACCCAGGGTGCCTTGACCATTGCATAGGCCTCGGAGCCTGCTTTGAGCGAGAGACGATCCACGCTCTCGTTGGTAATTACGGCAGCCAGCGTATCGCCACCACCTATGTCCATGACCACCTCGGCGTTGATCGCGCCTAACTTGATGCTCTTGATCTTGCCTAAAAATTGGTTGCGTGCACTCGTCTTCATATCAAACCTCCTTATTAAATGATAATACTCATCAAAGTCATCCATAACCTGAGCAAGTTTTTTCAGAACCTGCTCGCGCTCCTGCTCCAAACGTCTATACGCCCCTGCGATCCTGCGACCGTAGAGGGTAAGCGTCGTCCCTCCACCCTTCTGACCGCCTGTCTTGCGTTCCACCAGCGGTTGTTCAGAAAGATTGTTGATGGCATCCACCGCCTCCCAGGCAGCCTTGTAGCTCATGCCCATGGCACTTGCCGCAGCCGAGATGGAACCCGTCACATCAATGCGTTCGAGCAATTCCAGATGATCCCAACGCCGCCCACGGGTAATTTTCAATCCGGGCACAATCCCGTGTTCAGCACTTTTCTCGACCTTTTCGACTGCAAAAGATAACACCATGACGTCCTCACTCGTTATAACCTGTACCACATAACGAAAAGCAAAAGTGATGCCAGAAACTAGCCCTCACCGTTGATAGCTTGTCCTTGCAGCAATTGTTCAACGCACAGGCACTGTTCCACAGAAAAATTATTGTTTCTTTCCGGACAAAATGTTTCATAGGCTACAAACGCACTTCCCCCGCCACCAATGCAAAAACGGGCACAGTGCCCGTTTTTTGCCGCCCAAAATGAAAATCTGGGCGTGTTACACGTCTTCCTCAACGATTGCCAGCACGACACCAATCGCCTGCAGCGGATCATCGGTCAGGCTAAGACAGTGTTCGCTACCGCTGATGAGATATAGATTGAAACCGTCTCGTTGCAAGATAGGTGATAGACGCGCCGGCATGTCATCATCACTACACAGCGTAAAGCGAAAATCCGGCCAGCGCAGCTTAAAAGCTGCCAGCAATGATTCATCCAGCTTTCCCAATGATGCGGCAAGGCTGCCAATTTGACCTATGGTCTCCGGAACGATCATTTTATGTCTACTCCGCGTCAGTCTCGGCGAAGCGGCTCAGCGACTTGGCTTCCACACCGAGGATCTTTGCCAACCAGGGCGGTGGTGCATATAACACCGTTTGCAAACGCTGCAGGGTTTCCAGTGCATGACCGCCATCTGGTATCTTGATCGGATGGATATTGGCGCGCACGGCTTTGGCAGCAGCCGGACCACCAATGGATTGAACATAGACGATCTGGCAATCATTGATGAGCTCTGCCCTTGCGACATTTTTGTCTTCCGCATCATCGGCGATGATGGTTGGACGAATATCAACAAGACGCACCGCTTCGCAGCCAACCTGATAAATCAAAAAACGCGGGCAGGAACCAAAATGCCCATCCAGATTATCTTCACTGTTGGAGGCAAGAGCAACGCGCAAGCTACCGGGCATATCACCCTCAGAATAAGGTTGTAGTTTGGGCAGGTTTTCAGCATCGCTGCAATCACCCCAAAGCTGCCTGACGGCCAGCTTGATCGATGCCCCATCCACATCCGGATCGACAGTCTCTTCGCCGGACAGCATGAGTTTGAGATCAGCCACCGTGACCTTGGACAGTTTTTCCTCTGTCACCGGCAAGCCAAGATGTTCACCCATCTTGGCCGCTAATCCTGCGACATTCACATTGTCCATGGTGCGAGCAGCCAGCGCGATGCGCAGTGCAGCCGCCTTGCTGATAATGCCATTGTTCATGATGAGTTCCTCGTAAGGTGAAATGTGAAACGCGACTCGCCGCCTTGCGGCTTGAGTGAAACGTAAAACCGTATTTACGTTTCACCTTTGACGTTTCACATACTATTTAAGCAGCCACTTGCGTGATACAGCCCTTGATCGGGCATACCTTCACACATTGCGGTTTGTCGTAATCGCCCTCGCACTCGGTGCATTCAGCCGCATTGATGCGATACAGGCCCTTTTTGACACTGATTGAAGCAGTCGGACATTCCGGCTCACAATCACCGCAAGAGGTACATAAATCCGTGTCAATTTTCA
>CAWASY010000119.1:0-14089 GCA_963784505.1 uncultured beta proteobacterium
GCTCAATGCGGCAGGTCTGAATACGGCAGCAGAGGCGATTCATCAGGGCATAGTCGCAGCAGCCAGCCTGCAAAAACGACCATTACCGATACGCTTATACAGTGAATTCGATGACGCACACAGCATCACCGACACCTACCAGCAGGCGATCGCCAACGGTGCAGTTGCAGTCGTAGGCCCATTGACGCGGGGCAGGATACGCCAGTTGGCAGACTTGCAGTTCCTGCCCGTCCCCACACTGGCATTGAATATCATCGAAGGCGTTTCACCGCCACAGATGTATTTTTTCGGCATGGCCGTGGAAGCAGAAGCTCGCCAGGTTGCCCTGCTGGCCAGACAGCATACATTGAAACAGGCCATCGTGATCAGCTCTGATGATGTGCTCGCCCGCCGTCTGCAATTCGCATTCGAGGAACAATGGCATGCTTCGGGCGGCACGGTGCTGCGTGAAATCAACTTCCAGGGCGACACGTCGGTGTTCGCGGATATCAAGGCGGCACCCGACAGCATGATATTTTTCGCAACCAATATCGACAATTCACGTGCTATCCGTCCGTTTTTGCCGAACGATTTACCGATTTACGCCACCTCCCGACTGTTTAGCGGCGATAACAAGACGCTGGCCAATTTCGATCTGGATGGCGTGCATTTTGTCGACATGCCCTGGCTGCTGCAAACCAATCTGCCGGATGTGATGGCTTACCCGCGCGTAAACCCTGCGCTCGAAACCGACTACGAACGCCTGTACGCACTGGGAATAGATGCATACCGGCTGATCAATGCCCTGCTTGCCAAGCAGACTGCACTCCCCCTTGAAGGCGTGACAGGGCGTCTGCATCTTGATGGGCATATTTTTGTCCGTGAAGCTGTTCCGGCAATTTTTGTGGATGGCCACGCCCAATCGGCGGACGCCCCCCTGGTACACACCGAACAGATGTTTCCGGATCAGATCAAGCAGCCGGCACCCGAAACGACCATGCCTCCCATGACTGTCGGATTGCCGCCAAAACCGTGAACAACGGCGCACAGGCTGAATTTTTGGCTGCTGAATTTCTGCAATGCCAGGGTTTGCAACTGCTCACCCGGAATTTTCACTGCCGTTTTGGCGAAATCGACCTGATCATGCAGGATAAGGATACGCTGGTATTCGTTGAAGTCAGACTACGCAGCAGCAGCAATTACGGCGGCGCTGTTGCAAGCATCGACCGGCACAAGCAACTTCGCCTGATTCGCACCGCGCAATACTATTTATCAGGGCTGGCACATTCGCCACCACCCTGCCGCTTCGATGTGATCGCAATGGACGATGCGAACGGGCTTGATCTGCAATGGGTTAAAAATGCATTTGAGGCATAGTGCAGGGTGGGCGAAAAAGCAGTACATGAATTATTCCGCCACTTTGGGTTAATATTCGGATTCAGGAAATTTACAGCATTCAACATGGATATCCATAAACGTATCACAAAGCATTTCATCGACAGCGCCGAACTCAAGCTTCGCGTCAAGGAAACACTGGCCGTGCCGATTGCCGAGGCCGCACAGCTATTTTTCGACTGCGTCACCAACGATGGCAAGATACTATGCTGCGGCAACGGCGGATCAGCCGCAGATGCGCAACATTTTGCAGCCGAACTACTCAATCGTTTCGAGATCGAACGCCCTGGTCTGGCCGCCGTTGCGCTGACTACCGACAGCTCGGTACTCACCTCGATTGCAAACGATTATGATTTCAGCCTGATTTTTTCCAAGCAGGTACGGGCACTAGGCCTGCCGCGTGACAGCCTGCTGGCGATTTCAACCAGCGGTCACTCGCCCAATGTAGTTGCCGCGATTAAGGCTGCGCATGAACGCAATATGCGGGTGGTAGCCCTGACCGGGCGCGATGGCGGCGAAATGGCCGCCATACTCAAGCCCGGCGACGTCTCCATCTGTGTGGACGGTAAAAATACCGCCCGCATACAGGAAGTCCATCTGCTTGCCCTGCATTGCATCTGCGATGTGATCGATTACCAATTAATGGGAGAATAATATGCGCGCAATTTTATTGATTTTGCTGATTTCAGCTTCGCTACAAGGCTGTTTCCCGGTCGTCGCAGCGGGCGCGGGTGCGGGTGTGCTGATGGCGCAGGACAGACGTACCAGCGGCGCCTATGTTGAAGACGGCGCGATCGAAACCAAGGCTTTCGATCGTCTCGGCAAACAATTCAAGGACACCGTGCATGTGAATGTCACGAGCTTCAATCGCAAGGTGCTGATCACGGGCGAAGTGCCGAATGAAGATGCGAGAATCCAGGTTGAACGCACCATTTCGAATATCCTCAACGTGGATAAAATCCATAACGAACTGGCAATTGCCGGATTGAGTTCGCTAGGTTCCCGAAGCAATGACACCCTGATCACCTCGAATGTGATTCTGCGCTTCGTTGGCGACAAACGCTTCAGTTCCAACAGTATCAAGGTTGTTACCGAGCAGGGCGTCGTCTACCTGATGGGCATCGTCAATCGCGCTGAAGGCGCTGCGGCTGCCGAAGTCGCCAGCGGTAGCAAGGGTGTGTCGCGTGTGGTCACCTTCTTTGAATATGTGGACTGATTTGCATGCCCTACCCCACCCCTTCCTTCGAAACCAAGCTAAGCAGCCTGGCGCAACTGCATGATCGGGTCGCCCTGTTGCCCCGCCCGCTGGTGTTCACCAACGGCTGTTTCGATGTGCTGCACCGGGGTCATGTCAGCTACCTGGCCCAGGCACGCGCACTGGGCAGCTCACTGATCGTCGGCGTGAACAGCGATGCGTCCGTCAAACGCCTGGGCAAGGGGGATGATCGCCCGATCAACAACGAGACGGATCGCATGAATGTGCTCGCCGCGCTCGAATCAGTCAGCCTTGTCATCAGCTTCGATGAAGATACGCCGCTGAATCTGATCCTTGCCTGCCACCCAGATGTGCTGGTCAAGGGCGGCGACTGGCAGCCCGAAAATATCGTCGGCAGCACGGACGTAATCGGCTGGAGCGGAACCGTCCACAGCATTCCGTTCCTGCATGAACGATCCACCACAGCATTACTGAAGAAAATACGATCACTATGAGTAATCCGAGCGAAATCACCCTGCACCAGCAATCGAAAATACTGGAACTGGCTTTCGATGATGGCGCACGCTACAAGCTGCCCTTCGAATTCCTGCGCGTATTTTCACCCTCTGCCGAAGTGCGCGGACACGGCCCAGGGCAGGAGGTGCTGCAAACCGGCAAGCGCAATGTGATACTCACCGGGATAGAACCCGTCGGCACTTACGCCATCAAGCTAACTTTCGACGACGGACATGATTCAGGACTTTATACCTGGCCCTATCTGCACGAACTGGGTAAATATCAGGATGGCATGTGGCATGACTATCTGGACAAGCTGGAAGCCGCTGGCGAAAGCCGCGATTGATTTTGATCCCCTCGCCCTTGCAGATTGAGGGTTAGGGAGAGGGTAGAACCATACGATCCCTGTACTAAGGAAGGAACAAACCATGAGCAAGACCCACTTCGGTTTCGAGACCGTAGACGAACAGGACAAGGCAAAACGCGTCGCCGGTGTATTTACCTCGGTAGCCAGCAAGTACGACATCATGAACGATCTGATGTCGGTCGGCCTGCACCGCATCTGGAAACGCTTTGCCATCAGTGTCAGCGGCGTACGCACGGGACAGCGCGTGCTCGACGTGGCGGGCGGCTCGGCGGATTTGTCACGGCTGTTCCTGAAAAAGGTCGGCCCTACCGGTCAGGTTGTGCTCACCGACATCAACAACGCGATGCTGCGCGTGGGACGCGACCGCCTGCTGGACGAAGGTATCGCCACCCCGGTGACCCAGTGCGATGCCGAACACCTGCCCTTCCCCGACAACTATTTCGATTGTGTCAGCATCGCCTTCGGCCTGCGAAACGTCACCCACAAGGATGCCGCGCTGCGCGAGATGCACCGCGTTTTAAAGCCGGGCGGTCGCGTCATCGTGCTGGAATTCTCCAAAGTCGCCAAACCGCTGGAAAAAGCCTACGACTTTTATTCCTTCAAACTGCTGCCGCAGATGGGCCAGATGATCGCAGGCGATGCGGACAGCTACCGTTACCTTGCCGAATCCATCCGCATGCATCCTGGCCAGGAAGAATTAAAACAGATGATGATGGATGCGGGTCTTGCCCGCGTCGAATACTTCAATCTGACTGGCGGCATTGTCGCTGTACACCGGGGATACAAGCTGTAACGTCAGGTTTGAAATCTTTGTTTCCGGTCTACTATTTTAGGTAGCATAAAAAATGGATCCGCTTAGAGAAGCACAAGAAAATGAATACGCGAAAATTGAATTGAAGTTTTTGTGCAAGCACGGAGTACGCGAGTTGCGTCTTCGAACCATTAAAGGAGGCACCCAAACATATGTGCGCCAATGTATTAGGTGTGGCAATACCAGCCAGCCTGTTAAGAAAGAAGCTGCACAAATAGAACTTAACGGTATTGCAGCTCCCGAATACGACAACGATCAAGAAAACCAGTGGAACAATCAAAAGACCTCCGCATATGAGGCTGTGCGTGCCAGGTTTCGCAATAAGAGGGTCGATGATTACGGAGAGTATCTTTCATCGGATAACTGGACTAGAAAACGCGAAAAGGTAATCGCAAGAGCACAAGGTATCTGTGAGGGATGTGGTGAAAAATCGGCAACAGAAGTTCACCATATTTCTTATGAACACGTTGGCAATGAGTTTCTATTTGAGTTGGTAGCGGTATGTTCTGAATGCCACGATAGTATTCATAAATCAAAATAAACCTAACGATTACATACCAACTATCGGTCGTTTCCCCTCACCCAGCTTGCATCTCCCTCCAACTTCGGCGATGATACGCATTACAAATGCAATGCGCGAGGGATTCCATGAAAACTGCGACGATGCCAGCCTTGAGGGTTGAGCCTGAACTCAGACAAGCTGCCGAAGCGATTTTGCGTCCCGGCGAAACCTTGTCGGCGTTCGTCGAGGATGCGTTGCGTCGCAATGTGGCATTACGCCAGTCACAGCTGGAATTTATCGCACGCGGACTGGCTTCGCGCGACGCCGCGCGGGAAAGCGGGGAATATGTTCCGGCGCAAGAGGTATTAAGCCAGCTTAGTGCCAGATTGAAGGAAGCCCGCAGCCATCAAGCCACAAAATGAGTTACCAGATCCGCTTCACGCGACATGCCGAAGGGGATTTGTTGCGCCTGTTCGATTATTTGCTGGAGCAAAACACAGAGCTTGCGGCGCGTGCCGAATCTGCCCTCTACAAAGCGATCGAAACACTGGAGGTATTTCCCTTCTCTTGTCGCAAGGCAAGCGGCGAAAACGGCAATGCCTTTTTGCGTGAATTGCTCATCTCGTTTGGCGGATCAGGCTATGTCGTGTTGTTCGAAATCGAGGATCAGAGCACCGTGACAATTCTTGCGGTGCGTCATCAGCGTGAAGAAGATTACCATTAGAATCAATTATCAGGAGATAACATGAGCGGTTTACCAAAATGTCCACAATGCAGTTCGGAATACACCTATGACGACGGCAGCCAGTACGTCTGTCCCGAATGCGCGCATGAATGGAGCCGTGATGCGGCGGCCGCTGGCGGCGACGAGGTGCGCGTGTACAAGGATGCATTTGGCAACGTACTGGTCGATGGCGATTCGGTCACGGTCATCAAGGACTTGAAGATCAAAGGTTCTTCATCCGTGGTCAAGGTCGGCACCAAGGTCAAGAATATCCGTCTAGTCGATGGCGATCACGATATCGACTGCAAAATCGACGGCATCGGCGCGATGCAATTGAAAACCGAGTTCGTCAAAAAGGCCTAACGGTCTTGGCAGTATCACCGCTTCAGATTTTGAAGTGCATGCCCGCCCCCCTTTTCAACTTCCCCCCTGATGGATAGCGATCCATCAGGGGGGAAGATCGCAAGGGTGTGATGAAACAACTTAATTAATCTAATTGTGATAATCCATGCGATAAGATTGCATTGATTCCCCGCCTCACTATGGCAGCACAACCGCAAGGGCAGTCCCACGGGACTACATGAACAAGTTCATAAGCCCCTGAGTGAAGCTGCCAAGAGTGGCGTGAACGTAGCGCTATGCGCCTTTTATATTACCGGAGTATCAAATGAGTTCCTGGGGTTGTCCTCACGATATCAACGGCAAATGCAGCCGGGTGAATAATATTCCCTGTGATCTGGGCATGAAGGGCTGCGTGCTGTTCGGGCGTTTCCGTTTTGCCGATCCTGCCAAAAACAGGCCGAAAAAAGTCCCGCTGGATCAGTCCGTCAAACCGGCAGCGGACGACAACGAACAGACCTAATATAGCCAGTTCCAACACGACATTCAATCGACCAATCATGCAGGTATATTAGAATATGCTTGTATAGATATTGGTTTGCTGCGAGAATGCAGGTAATCACTGTGCCCCGTCATCACTGACAGCAAACTTTCCATCACGCATTAACGGCAGGGCATATTCACATCATACTGCGCGGTGCAACCGCGAAATACAGAGGAATACCCATGAAAATCATCATTATAGGTGGGGTTGCCGGTGGTGCGACCGCCGCTGCCCGTATCCGCCGCAACGACGAAAATGCCGAAATTGTCATGATCGAGCGCGGCCCTTACATCAGCTTTGCCAATTGCGGCCTGCCCTACCATCTGTCCGGCACAATAGCCGAACGCGAACAACTGCTGGTAACTTCCGAACCAGCTTTCGAGGATCGCTATCGCGTCGATGTGCGCAGCCGCACCGAGGCCATCGCAATCGACCGCAGCACAAAGGTCGTGCGCCTGCGCGATCTCACCAGCGGCGATGAATATGATGAATCCTACGACAATCTGCTACTCGCACCGGGCGCCGAACCGATACGCCCGAAGCTCCCGGGCATCGACTCGCCGCGCATCTTCGGTCTGCGCAATCTGCCCGACCTTGATCGCATCATGGCGCATCTCGAAAAGCACAAGCCGCGACGCGCCGTGGTCATTGGCGGCGGCTTCATCGGCATTGAAGTTGCGGAAAATCTGCATGAGCGGGGAATATTCACCACTCTGGTGGAAGGTGCCGACCAGATACTGACGCCGCTCGACTACGAAATGGCAGCGATCGTCCATGCCCACATGCGGGACAAAAACGTCGAGCTTTACCTGTCGGAAAAGGTCGAGCAATTCGAGGACCGTGACGATCACACCGTGGTCTATCTGGACAGCGGACGCCGCCTGCAGGCCGATCTGGTGGTACTGGCCATCGGCGTACGTCCCGAAACAACCCTTGCCCGTGGCTGCGGACTGGAACTGGGTAAATCCGGCGGCATGAAAGTCAATGATTACCTGCAAACTTCCGATCCCGATATTTATGCGGTGGGTGATGCCATCGAGGTCACCCAGTCGATCAGCGGGCAGCAGGTGCTGATCCCCCTTGCCGGGCCTGCCAACCGCCAGGGTCGCATGGCCGCCGACAATATCGTGTTCGGTAATAGCCACAAATATCGCGGCACGCAGGGAACCTCCATACTCAAAGCCTTCGATCTGGCGGCATCAACCACCGGGCTGAACGAAAAACAATTGACCGCAGCTGGCATTCACTTCCTGAGCTGCATTACCCACAGCGGCTCACATGCCAGTTACTATCCCGGGGCAAAACAGATCAGCCTTAAACTGTTGTTCACGCCCGAAGGCAAAATCCTCGGCGCACAAGCAGTCGGTGCGGATGGCGCAGACAAGCGCATCGATGTAATCTCCACTGCGATACATGGAAATCTGACCGTGGAGGATCTGGCTGAACTGGAACTGGCCTATGCACCGCCCTTTGGATCTGCCAAGGATCCGGTCAACATCGCAGGTTACGTCGCGACCAACCTGCTGAACAAATCGCACGAAATGATAGCCTGGCGGGAATTGCACCAGAAACTGGAACAAAAAGATACGACACTGCAACTGATCGATGTGCGCACGGCAGAGGAATACGGCTTCGGTTCGATTGCCAGCGCCCGCAACATCGACGTTAACCAGTTGCGCGAACACCTTGATGAACTTGATCGCAATGCACCCGTCGTGCTGTTCTGCCAGATCGGTCTGCGCGGCTATCTGGCCTACCGGATACTCAAACAGTACGGCTTTAGCGATGTCAGAAACCTGTCCGGCGGCTATAAAACCTATTCCTGGGCGGTGGATAAACAGGCAAACCCGGACATCTTCGACTACGAGGACATCAAGCGCCGAGATCCGTCCGAAATCGAGGCGGAACGCAGCGGCAGTTGCGTGGTCAGCGCATCCCTGATTGCACCAGGCACCAGCGGCGAATTGCACACCCTCAATGCGGTTGGCCTGCAATGCCCAGGCCCGATCATGAAGACCTACAAGGCCATGGAAGCACTTGATGCCGATGAACTGCTGGAAGTCACCGCATCCGATCCGGCCTTTGGCCGCGACATCCGCGCCTGGGCGAAAAAAACCGGCAACGAGGTACTGTCGGTCAAGGCCGAAAAGGGTCTGATTATCGTACTGTTGCGCAAGCGCAAACAGCAGGCAATCGAACCGTTGCAAACCACTACCCGTGACAAACTCACACTGGTGGTATTCTCCGACGATCTGGACAAGGTCATGGCCAGTATGATCATCGCCAATGGCGCGCTGGCCATGGGCAAACCGGTCAGCCTGTTCTTCACCTTCTGGGGGCTGGATGTAATTCGACGCGTGGATGCGCCGCATCTGAACAAACCGATGATGGATCGCATGTTCAGCACCATGCTACCGACGGATGCGGATCACCTCAATACCATCTCGAAAATGGATATGCACGGGCTGGGTGCCAAAATGATCCGCAAGGTCATGCATGACAAGGGCGTTGAGACGCCGGGCAATCTGCTGCACAGCCTGGTCGAGGGCGGCGCACAGCTCATCGCCTGCCAGATGTCCATGGACGTGATGGGCATACAGAAAGAAGAACTGATCGACGGCGTGGAAATCGGCGGCGTGGCGGCCTTTTTGGGCGAAGCATCGGATTCTGGTACTACGCTGTTTATCTGATTCCCAAGCAAACTGGTAAACTGCGGGAATCTCCTATTTCAGCTCATTCCCGCTTGTCATTCATTCAACTGCATCCATCAGGCATCGCACCGGATAGGCCTATCGAAATCGTTCATTGCGACGATTATCTGCTGATTGCCACCAAGCCTGCGGGAATGTTGGCCGTACCCGGACGGGGGGAAGACAAACAGGACTGTCTCTCCTCGCGGGTACAGCTGGCATTTTCCGATGCACTGATCGTGCACCGCCTCGACATGGCCACCTCCGGTCTGCTGATTTTCGCACGTGGCATTGAGATGCAGCGACAATTATCGGAAATGTTCCGCGAACGTTCAATACAAAAGCGCTATGTAGCCATCATAACCGGAAGGCCTGAAACCCCTCAGGGTGAAATCGACCTGCCGATCTGTGCAGACTGGCCAAATCGCCCGAAACAACGCATCGACTTCAAATCGGGCAAACCTTCACTGACACGCTATCGCCAACTGAGCCATGACCCGAACACCGACACCAGCCGACTGGAGCTGGAACCGGTAACCGGACGTACCCATCAATTACGGGTACACCTTGAAGCGCTCGGTCATGCGATTGTCGGCGATCGCTTATATAATGGTCGTGATGCACAAAGGCTGATGTTACATGCCGAAATGCTGACCTTTAACCACCCGTCAAGTGGCTGTCCGCTGACTATTTTCAAAAATGCGGCTTTTTGATCCGCAAAAGTGACACGACAAATGAACCAATGCATTTATTCATTGCCTATGCAATCGCAGTCCAAACATAAGGAAAGGTATTTATGGCGGGTAAAAATCGTATTGCGCTGTTCGGTTCTGGCTTAGTTGCCGTCGTATTGCTGGCATTCGCCGCTTATCTTTGGCTTGCGATGCACTGGGACTATTCCAATGGCGAACGCGCAGGCTATTTGCAAAAACTGTCCAACAAGGGCTGGCTTTGCAAGACCTGGGAAGGCGAGCTTTCCTTGATCGCATTACCTGGCGCTGCGCCTGAAAAATTCCTGTTCTCGGTGCGTGACGATGCCGTTGCCAAGCGCATCAACCAGTTGGCAGGACAACGGGTTGCGCTGACCTATGAACAACACAAGGGCCTGCCCGGCTCCTGCCTGGGTGACACCGAGTACTTTATCACCGGAGTCGTCCCGGTACAGGCTGAGTCGCTGCGCTGATGACAGTCTGACCATTTAGCCGCAACAGCAATGTTATACTTCAACCCATAGATTCAATTTACCCAACGAGGATTACATGAAACGATTTATATTGTTATTGACGATAGTACTTACCTGCCTGAGTTTGTTCGCAGCAACAGCAGAAGCCAAGCGTTTCGGCGGTGGCAGCAGCTTCGGCAAGCAACGCTCCATGGCACCGCAACAGGCGCAACGCGCCCCATCGGCCGCTCCGGCTCAAGCCCCCGCTGCGGCAGGTGCAAAGCCCGGCAACAAATGGCTGGGCCCGCTGGCAGGTCTTGCAATCGGCGCAGGTCTTGCATCTATGTTCATGGGGGGTGGATTAGGCGGCATGGGTGGCGCAATGGGCGGCATACTGATGGCCCTGCTCGCAGCCGCCGTCGTGATGTTCATCATCTCAAAATTCCGCAAGCCGCAAGAGGCAGCATCCATGCAATATGCAGGTGCCGGCGCGCCTTACCAGGAGCCGATACAGCCGCAATATGGGGGCGGCAGCATGGCTCCCGCTGCAGCGTCCACGACCAGTCATATTCCTGCCGATTTTCCGGTGGAAAGCTTTCTGCGCAGCGCCAAGACTTCATTCATTCGCCTGCAAGCGGCCAATGACCGCAAGGATCTGAACGACATCCGCGAATACACCACGCCGGAAATGTTCGCTGAAATTTCGATGCAGATGCAGGAACGCGACAACACGCCGCAGACCACCGATGTTATCGCGATAACAGCCGATCTGCTGGAAGTAGCCAATGAAGGCGACATGGCGATTGCAAGCGTACGATTCACCGGTCAATTGCGTGAAAACAATGGCACCCCCGAATCAGTGGATGAAATCTGGCATGTTCAGAAGAATCTGAAGGATGACAAGTCAATGTGGCTGCTGGCAGGTATCCAGCAAACCAGCCTGCACTAACAGTCACAATAACAACGAAACTCATGCAAAACATGACTGTTTCCGTATCCTCAACCCTCCCCCGCTATACGGGTGAGGGTTCAGTTATTTTGCGCCGCACACATTTGAGCGCTGCGCGATGATTACCCGATTCACTGCAGCGGCATTAAATCACGTGCTCACACAGAACAGTTGGGCACTGGAAAGACTGGCCCGATACTCCGGAAAAACGGTGCGGTTTGATATCGCACCCTTTTCCATTAGTTTTACCATATTGCCGGATGGCACCGTCACTTCTGCCAGTGCCGATGAAAACGCCGATGCCCGATTTATAATCGCACCATCGCTACTGCCACGTCTGGCGCTGCATGATGAACAGGCACATAGCGATATCCAAAGTTCAGGCGACGCAGCACTGCTTGTCGAGATCTTTTTCCTGTCGCGCAATCTGCGCTGGGATGCTGCAGAAGACTTGAGCCACGTCACCGGTGACATACTGGCTGAACGCATCGTTCAAACCGCGCAAAGTCAGCGGCCAGGCCACTCGCTTCTCAATCTGGCGCAAGCTGCTGCAGAATACTTGACGGAAGAACAGCCACTGCTTGCCAAGCCGCGACACATTAACGAGTTCATGCAGCAGGTAGACACGCTGCGGGACGATATCGCCCGACTCGAACAGCGCATTGCGCGATTATAAGGATAACCGTAGCCCCCATGCGCTTCTTCCGACTCTTCAAAATCATATTCGTCATACTGCGCTTCGGACTGGATGAATTCATGCTGGCCCACGGGCAGGTAAGCTGGCTACGCACGCCGTTGAATCGCCTGCTGTTCTGGCGTGACCTGTCCCAACCACGCGCCGTGCGCCTGCGGCTTGCACTGGAAAGTCTGGGGCCGATATTCGTCAAGTTCGGACAAATGCTCTCTACCCGGCGCGATCTGATGCCGCTGGATCTGGCCGATGAACTGGCCAAACTACAGGATCAGGTTCCCCCTTTCCCCTCTGCACAAGCAGTGGCATTGCTCGAAACCACCTATAAGCGCCCATTACTTGAAGTATTCAAGGCCTTTGACGAAACGCCCATCGCCAGTGCATCGGTCGCTCAGGTACATTTTGCCGTGCTACATGATGGACGCGAGGTGGCGGTCAAGATACTGCGACCCGGCATCACACTCACCATTGCTCACGATATTGCACTGATCAAAATTGCCGCAGACCTCATTGAGTGGCTGTGGGAAGATGGACGCCGCCTCAAGCCCCGTAAAGTTATCGAAGAATTCGAAAAACATCTATCCGACGAACTGGACCTGACGCGCGAGGCCGCCAATGGCAGCCAGCTTCGACGTAATTTCGCCGACTCCAATCTGCTGCTTGTACCGGAAATGTACTGGGATTACTGTAGCAGTGAAGTGATGGTCATGGAACGCATGTATGGCATGCCGATCAGCCAGGTGGCCGTGTTGCGCAATGCTGGCGTGGATATCCCGAAATTGGCTGCCAATGGCGTTGAGATTTTCTACACCCAGGTATTTCGCGATGGTTTCTTTCATGCAGACATGCACCCTGGCAATGTTCAGGTTGCTGCAGATGGCAAGTACATCGCGCTGGATTTCGGCATCATGGGTACGCTCACCGACGTCGACAAGAATTATCTTGCGCAGAACTTCATCGCCTTCTTCCAGCGTGACTACAAGCGTGTCGCCCAGGTACATATCGAATCCGGCTGGGCACCTGCCGCCACCCGCGTGGATGAACTGGAATCGGCTATTCGTGCAGTATGCGAACCCATTTTCGACAAACCCTTACGTGAAGTCTCATTTGGCCGCGTGCTGCTGCGCCTGTTCCAGACTTCACGACGATTCGGCATAGAGATTCAACCACAACTTGTCCTGTTGCAAAAAACCCTGCTCAACATCGAAGGGTTGGGTTTGCAGCTCGATCCTGAACTGGACTTATGGAAGACGGCCAAACCCTGGCTTGAACGCTGGATGAGCGAGCAGGTAGGCTGGCGCGGATTGATCCGTTCTTTCCGTGAAGAAGCACCGCGCTATGCAACGCTGCTGCCGCATCTGCCCCGCCTGCTCCATCAAAGTCTTAGTGAGAACCGCAATGCCGGCGTTGAACTCGCCCTGCAGCAACTCCTCTTTCAGCAACAACGCCGCAATATCTGGCTCGCGACTATTGCCATCATCCTGATGCTGCAAATGGCCTGGCTGTTGCTAGGCTAAAGCGGCTTGCAACGATCATGCACGGATAGCGTTGCGGATTTTATCCGGGTAGCAGACACAAAAAAGCAAGCATGGATACCCATGCTTGCCAAGGATTAATCAGGGAGGAATTGATTAATCCAGTATTCTAACCAAGCAATATGACAGCAGCATTACAATCTACTTTAAAACCGCCCTTCCAAACATTAGCTCTCATTCAGGAAAAGAAACCACTGTTCCACAGCTCTTCAGTGAGTGCTTGATAATCGGCGGCACCGGGACTGCGTGGCGCATATTCGAACACATCCTGTCCATACACGGGGCTGGTCGCAAGGGCGACGTTTTCCGCAATGCGTGTATTACAGAGCAACGCACCAAATTTTTCCTTCAACTTGTCGTAGATATCGTACGAGAGTTTTCGGCGCGAATCAAAACGCGTCACCAGTATGCGCCGTTCTATTTTGCGCTTTAGTTTAATTTCCAGCACATTCAGTGCACTATCCAGTCGATGCACACCCTGCAATGACAGAAAGTCGGCTGATACCGCTTTACAAGGTATAAGCGAGTGATATGATCGTATTTAGCTTTTAAAACCTAGAAATGTTGCCAAATCATTTTATACATACTATCATTGTGTCCGAAACTAATCTACGGGTTTTCTACTAAATAATTTCACGTAAATCGGGATTTATATTTAGTGATATTCAATCCGAATTAAATCTTGTTTCA
>CAWASY010000120.1:0-25844 GCA_963784505.1 uncultured beta proteobacterium
CCAGATCAGGTTGGCTTTGATACTGGAAAATTTGAACTGCGCAGCAATTTTTTCTATCAGTGCCTGCGCATTCACTTCAAGGGGTACGTAATAGCTGAGTTTGTGACGGTTTTGTTTTTCTTTTTCCTGCAGGATCAGTTCGGGAAAGACGCTTAGTGTCTGGTGTAGCGCATCGTGGGACAATCCCAACCAGTCCGGTGCGATTTTTGCATCCCATTCATCCCATTGCTGCCAGATGCTGCTGCCGATCCGGTAGAGGGTCGAGCCGACATCGGCTATGGCAAAATCAGGTTGCGGCAGGTCGAATTCCAAGATGGCCCGTTCGATCAATTCACGGTGTCGGCCGGTCACATAGGCAAGCGTGATGTCCCCGCGGTCTGCCAGCTGTTTGAATAGCTGTTTTGCAGCGGGGGAGAGGGGGGGGGCGCCATTGGGGATCAGTGTGCGGTCTAGGTCGGTGCAAAGCAGATAGCGACTCATGTAGCCACCTCTTTGCTCGAGAGAAAATTGTAATATTCCAGCGCTTCCAGTATGCCGGCTGCATGCCGTTTTTTGGCAAAGTAAATATTGTCCACCTCGCTCAGGCTGGAAAGCTCGCTCAGGTGTTTGTTGTCCACCACCACGCCCAGCGTATTGCCGCGTAGCATGTCTGCATCGGCACCGGTTACCCCCGACACTAGCGTGTTTTCCAGCGGGAAGCCCAGTTGCTCGGCGCACCAGCGCAACGCCAGACCTTTGGAGGCGCGCACCGGCACGACATCGAGAAATTGCCCGAAGGAAAATACCGTGTTTACGGCCTGTTCGTTGCGTAGCAGGGTTTTGCGGATTTCAGCGATGTTGGCAACGGCATGATCTACGAAATAGCTGATCTTGAAGCGGCTTTGATGAATTTTCGCTTGCATCTGCAGACCCGGGATGTCGGCCAAAACCTCACAGATAGCCTGCGGATTCCACTGATGATTGATGTGGCGCCGCCATAGCGTATCTTCAGTCAGATTCGGCGCATAGTGTATGCGGGTCCCCTGTTCCGTGATCAATACGTCGGGTTTCGGAATCTGGTGCAGTTTGAGCATGGCAAGTGCTTCGTCCAGTCGGCGTCCCGTCGCGATGCCCATAATAATTAGTTTGCGGTGATTTCGCATGGTTAGCATCAATTCTGACAAGGATGCCGAATCGCCAATCAGGTTTAAATCCAGGCTGGTGAACAGCGCTTTGTCGCGGTATACGCCCGGGCGTCGGCTCAGATTTCTTCTGGGCAGGGGGTCGGTATTTTCAGCCAGTGGACGGATGATTTTCAGGTAGTTGGCCACATGCGCCTGCCAGGAATAGTGTCGACGTACACCCTGTATGCCATTCTCGGCGTATTGTTGCCATTGCGAGGGGTTGGACAGTATCGTGAGCAGCTTTTGCGCGATATCGGCCTTATCTAATGGATTGATTAGTTGGCCATTTTGGCAATTGCCGATAATGTCGATTGGGCCGCCATCCTCGGTCGCAACGATGGGCAGGCCGCAGGCGGCCGCTTCAATCAGCGTCAGTCCGAAAGGTTCGGTCAGTGCGGGGTTGACGAACACGCCGTGTAATGTCGCAGTCAGACGATAGAGTATGGCGACCTCATCGGGTTTGTGATGTTTGGGGTAGGCGATTTTGCCATACAGGTCATACTTGTCTATGGCCAGCAGGATGTCGTTCAGCACGGTGCCAGAGACTGTTTCCATATCCTGAATGTCGTCTCGATTGCCAGCCACGACTACCAGATTGGCCGCTGCCTGCAGTTCGGGTGATTCGCCATAGGCTTCGATCAGCGCGATGATATTTTTGCGCGGGTCGGGGCGAGAGAGCGCCAGTATTGTGGGTTTGTCCGGATGAATCAGGAAGCGTTTGATTTCCTTGTAAATACGGCTGTTTTTTTCATCGCCTTTGGGTGGGTAAAATTGCGCAAGATCTGTGCCGGGTGGCACGACCCGCATGCGGTCGGGCTGATAAAAGTCGTACAGGCCGTATTGCTGCTCGATTTCCTGTTGTGTGCTGGTAATCACGAGTGCAGCGACACCCAATGTGGTTTCTTCCGCTTGGATACGACGCGTGATGTTGTAGCTATCCTCAATTTCGCGGCGCCCGATGCCGCTGGCCAGCAGTTGCCGGCGTTTGCTGCGGCCTAGCGAGTGTCCGGTATGCACCAGTGGGACGCCGAGTTGATGGGAAAGCCGGGAGCCGACATAGCCGGCATCTGCATAATGGCTATGGATGATGTCTGGGATGCGCCCCTCACTTTTTAGATAGGCCAGTGCGTTGTCGGAAAAATTATCCAGTGTATCCCACAGCATTTCCTTGCGCAGATATTTGTCCTCGCCGCACTGGATGCGCACGATGTTGGCTTTATCACAGAGCGCTTCGACGGGTTCTGCGTAGTCTGTGCTGACCTGGGGATCGATCACGCAGCGGGTCAGTAAAACGACTTTTTCTATATCGCGACGTTCACTGAGCGCACGCGCCAGTTCTACGACATATTTGGTCTGACCACCGGTATCGGCATCGCCGCCCAGTTCGAGGTCGTGACCGCGTATCAGCCCATGCACGCTGATCAAGACGATGTATAAAGGACGTCCGGAGGTGGTCTCGTTCATATACCCCACTCCTTCGTAAAGGATTGATAGAACTCTGCATGGTCTGGAATGGCACCCCGAATGGTGCAAATTGCGCCAGCGAAGGCATGGGCGCGCTCAAGGGTTTTGCGCATCGGCCAGCGTTTGAGTTCACCCAATATACACACCGAGGCGAAGCCATCGCCAGCGCCTACCGTATCGGCCAATCCGGTTTCGATATTAGCAGGTTTGACTGCAATTTTTTTGCCTTCTCGATTGATATGCCAGGCACCCCTATTTCCGCAGGTAATGATCAGTTCGGATAAGTCGAATAGTGTGATCAATTCCAGTGCCTGCTGTTCATCGGTCGTGCCGGGCAGCGCAAACAGCTGTGTAAGTTCTGCCAGTTCATCATTGTTTATTTTAACGATCTGGGCGTTTTTGAGGGAATGGCGCAGGACCTTTTCGTCATACCAGGGGGTGCGCAGGTTGATGTCGAGAAACTTTGCCGCATTCGTGCTGCGCAGCAGGTTTTTGAGCGCACGTCTGGATACATCGTTGCGCTGTGCCAGTGTGCCGTAATAAACCATGTCGGGATTGGCGGATAAACAACTCATGTGTGCGACACCGGAATGAATGAAATCGTAGGCTTGCATGGGGAGAATTTCGAAACGATGTCCCTGTTCCAGAATATGTACGACGACCTGACCAGTCGGGTAAAGGTTGTCAGTTTGTATGCCTAGCGTTTCCATACCTGACTTTGACATTGCACTCAAAACTTCATCACGTAAGCTGTCATTCCCCATACGGGTAATCAATAGCGGATTCTGCCCAAATGCCTTGAGATGTCGCGCCACATTGAAGGGAGCGCCTCCGAGTACCGTGCGATCGGGGAAAATGTCGGCTAGCACTTCGCCAAAGAGCACAATGTTGAATTGGCGTTTCGGGCGATTACGCAGCATTTTTGGGGCGTGCCTGTCAGTTTTGTCGGTTGTCATCAGGTAAAATGGCTCCTTATCAATAGACCTTCTATGTTTTGTGTTATTGGGTACGGCCATGCATTCATCGGGGAGTAGGCGTGTCGTCCCAAATATTATGTTGGACAAATTATATTTATACCAATATAGTTGACGGTGACCTTAAAAGCAAGTCTTATAATCAAACAACTATCATGCGGGAATCTAACGTGAGCATCAAAAATGAGCAGTCACTCCAGGTGTTGAAAAAATTCCGCATCATTTATGGGTCGGTGCGCCAGAATTTTCGCGAGGTCGAGCAGGCATGCGGTGTGTCCGGTTCGCAATTGTGGCTAATGCAGGAAATTGCCAATATGCCTGAGATCGGTGTATCCGAGCTGGCTGATCGTCTTGCCATACATCAGTCCACCTGTAGTCAGCTGGTGGAAAAACTGGTAGTGCGCAAGCTGGTTGTTAAGGAGCGTAGCCGGGCGGATCAGCGTCGGGTAGGTTTGTATCTGACTCAATCGGCGCTCGAAATAGTCAATTCTGCACCAGGGCCATCAGAAGGAATATTGCCGCAAGCCTTGGGCAGCTTGAGTGCTGAAGAGATGGGTGCACTCGATGATGCATTGGCGCGGGTGATTGAGAAATTGCAGAGCAGGGACGAAAAGCTGGCCGAAAAACCGCTGTCGGCCTGGTGAATTTGTCGCCTGTATGGAGAGTTCGTGTATAAGTAGTAGACAGGGTTATAATGGCGACGTTTTTGCCGCAGGCTGAAACATCCCGCGCAAGGGGGATACAACCGACTAATCAAGGGGATATTCATGAAGAGTTTGATCGCACTGGCTTGTTTGAGTTTTGCTATTGTTGTATCTGCGCCTGCATTTGCGGGTGCTCAGCAGGAAAAAATGAAAGGTTGTAACGTGGAAGCGCGTGCCGATGGACTCAAGGGTGATGCGCGCAAGGCATTTATGAAGAAATGTCTTTCCAAGGACTATACGCTCAAAGGGGTTGCGGGCACTGCTGCCAAGCCTGAGAGTGCGCCGGCTGCCGCCGCACCGGCAACCCAGCAAAGCAAGATGAAAACCTGCAATGCCGATGCAAAAACCAAGGCGCTCAAGGGGGAGGAACGTAAGGCATTTATGAAGTCGTGCCTGAAGGGTTAGTGTTATTTAGTTAATAAAAAAGGCGCTCAGGCGCCTTTTTTATTTTTAAGGAAACGCTGACTTATAAAGTAAGCCCAGCTTCCATTTGATGCTGTTCTTCTAATCCGTTATAATAATCGACAATCTATTGCGGGATGAACTCACGGTTCTTCCCGCTTCTTTATGTCTTTCTTGGGGGGTATCTGGTGACGCAAACGAATCCTGCCATTCTTGTATTAGCCGATGGGACGGTGTTTCGCGGTGTGTCCATCGGTGCTTCCGGTAGTCGTGTCGGCGAAGTTGTTTTCAACACTTCGATGTCGGGCTATCAGGAAATACTCACCGACCCTTCATACTGTCGGCAAATTGTCACGCTGACTTGTCCTCATGTCGGTAATGTCGGTATCAATGACGAGGATGTTGAATCTCGTCAAGTGTTTGCCAGTGGTCTGGTGATTCGCGATCTGTCTTTGACGGTAAGTAATTGGCGCAGTACGCAATCGCTACCCGATTATCTGAAAGCGAATGACGTGGTTGCCATTGCCGGCATAGACACGCGCAAGCTCACGCGAATTTTGCGTGAAAAAGGCGCGCAAAGCGGTTGCATCGCGACAGGCGTGGATGAGGTGGCTGCCTTGGTGGCAGCGCGTGGCTTTGCAGGTCTGTCGGGGATGGATCTGGCGCAGGTGGTTAGCTGTGATGTCCCGTATCAATGGACTGAAGGAGTCTGGCAACTTGGTACCGTGCACGGTAGTGAGTGGAGCGTGCCTGTGGTTCCTGGCGCTTCTCACTCCCTATTGCCTACTGTCGATTCTGCAGTCTTTCATGTAGTCGCCTACGACTTCGGCGTAAAACGCAATATTTTGCGCATGCTGGCTACACGAGGCTGCAAAATCACGGTTGTACCTGCAAAAACGCCGGCAGCTGAAGTGTTGGCTATGATGCCTGATGGGGTGTTTTTGTCGAATGGACCTGGCGATCCCGAGCCATGTGATTATGCGATTGCGGCGACGCAGCAGATACTGGCGGCAGGTGTTCCCCTGTTCGGTATTTGTTTGGGGCATCAGATTCTGGGTCTGGCAGTGGGCGCGAAAACCGTCAAAATGAAGTTCGGTCATCGCGGTGCAAATCACCCCGTTCAGGATATGGACACACGTCACGTGATGATCACCAGTCAGAATCACGGTTTCGCAGTCGATGCATTGAGCCTGCCGGCGAATGCGCGCGCAACCCATGTTTCGCTATTTGATGGCACATTGCAGGGCTTTGAGCTGACAGACAAGCCTGCGTTCTGCTTTCAGGGGCACCCGGAAGCGAGTCCCGGTCCGCATGATGTGGACGGCTTGTTCGACAAATTTATCGAGTTGATGGACAAACATGCCAAAACGTACTGATCTAAAATCCATACTTATTATCGGCGCAGGCCCGATTGTTATCGGGCAGGCATGTGAATTCGACTACTCTGGCGCGCAAGCCTGCAAGGCGCTGCGCGAAGAGGGCTATCGCGTCGTTCTGGTGAATTCAAATCCGGCGACCATCATGACTGATCCTGATATGGCGGATGCGACCTATATCGAGCCGATCACCTGGCAAATCGTTGAAAAGATCATCGAGAAAGAGCGCCCCTGTGCGATTTTGCCTACCATGGGTGGGCAGACTGCGCTCAATTGCGCGCTGGATCTGGCAAAGCATGGTGTACTGGATAAATACCATGTCGAGATGATTGGTGCTTCCAAGGAAGCCATCGATATGGCTGAAGACCGTGAAAAATTCAAGCAGGCCATGACCCGCATCGGTCTTGCGTCCGCGCGTTCCGCGATTGCGCATAGTATTGAAGAGGCGTTGCAGGTTCAACAGGTGATGGGTTTCCCGACTATCATTCGTCCGTCCTTTACGATGGGCGGTAGCGGCGGCGGTATTGCTTACAACCGCGAAGAGTTTCTGGCTATCTGTGAGGGCGGGCTGGAAGCATCGCCTACCCGCGAGCTGTTGATCGAAGAGTCATTGCTCGGCTGGAAAGAGTACGAAATGGAAGTCGTGCGCGATCGCAATGACAATTGCATCATCATCTGTTCGATCGAGAACCTTGATCCGATGGGGGTGCATACGGGCGACTCCATTACGGTCGCACCGGCGCAGACGCTTACCGACAAGGAATTCCAGATATTGCGCGATGCATCGCTTGCCGTGTTGCGCGAAATCGGTGTGGAAACGGGCGGATCGAACGTGCAGTTCTCCATCAATCCCAATGACGGTCGCATGGTGGTGATCGAGATGAATCCGCGCGTATCGAGATCATCTGCGTTAGCTTCCAAGGCGACGGGTTTTCCGATTGCCAAGATCGCGGCCAAGCTGGCGGTGGGTTTCACGCTGGACGAATTGCAGAACGATATTACCGGCGGCGCAACACCGGCATCTTTTGAACCTTCTATCGACTATGTGGTCACCAAGATACCGCGTTTTGCCTTTGAAAAATTCCCGCAAGCCAATGACCGACTGACCACACAGATGAAATCGGTGGGCGAGGTGATGGCGATTGGCCGCACCTTCCAGGAGTCATTTCAGAAAGCCTTGCGCGGTCTGGAGGTCGGTGTAAACGGACTCGATTCCAAGTTCGACCGCGTGGATGCAGTGACGGCGGAGTTGCGCAATCCCGGTCCTTCCCGTATCTGGGCCGTGTCCGATGCGTTCCGTCTGGGACTTTCCGTGGAGGAGGTGTTCAATATCAGCAAGATTGACCGCTGGTTTCTGGTGCAGATTGCAGACCTGATTCGTCAGGAAGCATCTCTTGCCGGTCGTACACTGGAGAGCATTCAATATGAAGAGATGCGTGCCTTGAAACGAAGCGGGTTTGCCGATGCGCGACTGGCCGATCTGATGAGTACCGATACGGCCGCGATGCGCGCCTATCGTCATGCGCTGGGTGTGCGTCCCGTGTACAAGCGCGTAGATACCTGTGCTGCCGAATTTTCGACCGATACGGCATATATGTATTCCACTTATGAAGAGGAATGCGAAGCTATGCCCACCAGTAACAAAAAAATCATGGTGCTTGGCGGCGGGCCGAACCGTATCGGGCAGGGTATTGAGTTCGATTACTGCTGTGTGCATGCCGCGCTCGCGATGCGCGAGGATGGTTATGAAACCATTATGGTTAACTGCAATCCCGAAACGGTATCGACCGACTACGACACGTCGGATCGGCTGTATTTCGAGCCGCTGACACTGGAAGATGTGCTCGAAGTGGTTGCCGTCGAAAAGCCGATTGGCGTGATCGTGCAATATGGCGGGCAAACACCGTTGTCTCTTGCGCGTGGTCTGGAAAAGAACGGCGTACCCATCATCGGCACCAGTCCTGACATGATCGATTGTGCGGAAGATCGCGAGCGCTTCAAGCAGATGCTGATGGCGCTGGATCTGAAACAGCCGCCTAATCGTACCGCAAGCACGGTCTCTGAAGGTCTGGCGGGTGCCGCAGCAATCGGTTATCCGCTGGTGATGCGACCTTCCAATGTTCTCGGTGGTCGTGCGATGGAAATCATCCACGAACAGGCTGATCTGGAACGCTACATGCGCGATGCCGAGATAATGTCAAAAACCTATCCCGAGCGATTGCCCATTCTGCTTGATCGTTTTTTGAACGATGCCATTGAAGTAGATGTGGATGCCGTGTCTGATGGGGTTGATGTGATCATCGGCGGCATCATGGAACATATCGAGGAAGCCGGTGTGCATTCCGGGGACTCAGCCTGTTCATTGCCGCCATTCAGTTTGCCGCAATCCATGCAGAATGAATTGCGTCGTCAGACGGTGGCGATGGCCAGGTCGCTCAATGTGGTCGGCCTGATGAACGTGCAGTTTGCGATTCAGGGCCAGACGGTCTATGTGCTGGAAGTCAATCCGCGTGCTTCGCGTACCGTGCCTTTTGTCTCCAAGGCAACGGGTGTGCCGCTGGCCAAGATTGCTGCGCGTTGCATGGCAGGACAGTCTCTTGCAGCGCAGGGAATCACTCGCGAAGTCGTGCCACCTTTCTATTCTGTGAAGGAAGCCGTATTCCCGTTTATCAAGTTCCCGGGTGTGGATATTATTCTTGGCCCCGAGATGAAATCCACGGGTGAAGTGATGGGCGTGGGTGAGACCTTTGCCGAAGCTTTCGTTAAATCGCAACTGGCTGCCAGTGTCAAATTACCGAAAGAGGGTAATGTATTCATCAGTGTGCGTGATGCTGACAAGTCGGGTGTGGTTGAAGTCGCCCGTTCGCTGGAGGAACTCGGTTTTAACCTGTTGGCCACACGCGGTACGGCAGCGGTTATTGCAGCAGCCGGTGTGGCTGTCACCGTGGTCAACAAGGTGGCCGAAGGCCGTCCGCATATCAACGATATGGTCAAAAATGGTGAGGTGAGTCTGATCGTGAATACGGTGGACAGTAAGCCTGCCGTGATGCGCGATTCCTACTCCATCCGTAATGCTGCCTTGCAGGGGCGGGTGACCTATTACACGACGCTGGCCGGCGCACGCGCTGCCTGTGTGGGTATGCATCATCTGGAAGACTTGCAGGTTTATGACGTGCAGACGCAGCATAAAAGAACCGCAGCCGTTAGCAGCTAGTCGATAACGTGAAATACGCGTAGCGTCTCGTTTGCCTCCTCGCCCGCTTGCGGGAGAGGGTTGAGGCGAGGGAAGCGGGCATGGTGGCCTTAATAATCAAGGTTGGCTCACTTACATGCCCGTTAGCTACTTATTAAAAATTAACCCACTGTCGCTAGCTCCTCAGGACTAGCGACCAAATTATTTAAGAAAGCATTTGCATGATCAAGATTCCTTTGACTTTAATTGGCGCTGAAAAGCTGCGTCAAGAGTTGCACAAACTCAAAACGGTAGAACGTCCCTGGGTAATCAATGCGATCGCCGAAGCGCGTGCGCAGGGGGATTTATCAGAAAATGCCGAATATGAAGCCGCCAAGGATAAGCAGGGTTTTGTTGAAGGGCGCATCATCGAGCTGGAAGGTAAGCTGGGCAGTGCACAGATCATCGATCCGAAGACACTTAATGCCGATGGACGTTGCGTTTTTGGCGCAACGGTTATTCTGGAAGATGTAAACAGCGGAGATGTGGTGACTTACCAGATCGTCGGCGATGATGAAGCGGATATACGCGAGCGCAAGATATCCATCAGTTCACCGATTGCACGCGCACTGATCGGAAAATACAGCGGGGATGTGGCCGAGGTTCAGGCACCCAAGGGCGTCAGGGAATACGAAGTGGTAGAAGTGCAATACATCTAAAGGCAGACGTAAGACGGAAGTGGAAGTCGTTAGTTAAAGCCGCATAGCGACATGCTCAACTAACAACTCAAGACTTACGTCTTCCGACTGCTTTACCCCCGGTTGCCCAGTTGCTTCTTGGTAAGCGGTTTTTTACCCCGGTGTCTGGGCATCTGGCGGATTTCGATTTTGTTTGCGTCAGGATTGGGGCGATAGACAACCAGAATTTTGCCGATATGCTGTACGGGGGCTGCGTCTAGGTTTGTGCAGATCTCGTTCAGGATGGCTACACGGACATCCCGTTCTGCCATCACCCGTATTTTGATGAGTTCATGAAGTTTTAAGGTGGCTGCTATTTCCTTCAATACGGCATCTGTCAAACCGGCATTGCCTATCATGACGGTAGGTTTTAATTGGTGTGCGCGACCCTTGAGGGTTAAGCGTTCTGTTACGGTTAGGGCTAGCATAATTGTCTCAATATTTTTTAAGGTGTGGATTCTAAACGATGAAGCCTTCCAAAACCAGTAAACAGTGGATGTACGAGCATATAAATGATCCATTTGTACAAATGGCGCAAAAGGATGGCTATCGGGCACGTGCCGCCTACAAGTTGCTGGAGATCGACGAAAAAGATCATTTGATCAAGCCGGGCATGGTGGTGGTTGATCTGGGCGCTGCGCCCGGTAGCTGGTGTCAGGTGGTCGCGAACAAGGTCGGGGAAAGTGGCAAGGTCATTGCAATGGATTTGCTGGAAATTGATCCATTGCGCGGTGTGGAGTTCATTCAGGGCGATTTTCGCGACGAGGCAGTGTTGAAAAAACTGGAAGTCTGCCTGGAAAATATGCCAGTTGGGCTTGTAATTTCTGATATGGCCCCCAACTTCAGCGGGGTGGCTGCCGCAGATCAGGATCGATGCATTCATCTGGCGGAGCTGGCAATGGAGTTTGCCCATGAGCATCTGACGCCATCGGGCAGCTTTCTGGTTAAGGTGTTTCAGGGGGCGGGTTTTGAGGAATACATGAAATTGATGCGCAGCCGATTTCGCCGAGTTGTGGCGCGTAAACCTCATGCATCGCGTGATCGCAGCAGCGAAGTGTATTTGCTGGGCACTGGAAAACTTGAGTAATCAGCCGATACATAGTCTAATGACAATCTTGTGTTGTCGTGCGTATAAGGAATTATTTTGAACAATTTTAAAAGTATTGCAATCTGGCTGGTTGTCGCACTGGTGTTGATGACGGTATTCAACCAGTTCAATACGCGTCAGCAACAATCTGCTCAGTCACATCTGGACTATTCCCAGTTCCTCAATCGAGGTCAAACAGGGACAGATTGCCAAGGTTGTGATTGAAGGACGTACTTTGAATGCGACAACGACGGATGGCAAGCGCGTCAGTACCTATGCGCCCAGCGACTTGTGGATGGTCTCTGATCTGCTGAAAAACGGCGTGAATATCGAGGCGAAGCCCGAGGAAGAACAGTCCTTCCTGATGAATATTTTCGTATCCTGGTTTCCGATGATATTGCTGATCGGTGTTTGGGTGTTTTTCATGCGCCAGATGCAGGGTGGCGGCAAGGGCGGCGCATTTTCTTTTGGCAAGTCGCGTGCGCGTATGCTCGATGAAGCCAAGGAGCGTGTGACTTTTGCCGATGTGGCCGGTTGCGATGAAGCCAAGGAAGAAGTCTCCGAACTGGTGGACTTTTTGCGTGATCCATCCAAATTTCAGAATCTGGGCGGACGGATTCCGCGCGGCGTGCTGATGGTGGGGAGTCCCGGTACCGGTAAAACGCTGCTGGCCAAGGCTATCGCAGGCGAGGCCAAGGTGCCGTTCTTCTCGATTTCGGGTTCGGACTTTGTGGAAATGTTTGTTGGTGTGGGCGCGGCGCGCGTACGTGACATGTTCGAACAAGCCAAAAAACAGTCCCCCTGTATTATTTTTATCGATGAAATCGATGCGGTGGGTCGTCAGCGTGGTGCGGGTCTGGGTGGTGGCAATGATGAGCGCGAACAGACGCTTAACGCCTTGCTGGTCGAGATGGATGGTTTTGAAGGGGCTTCCGGCGTTATCGTGATTGCGGCGACCAATCGTCCGGATGTGCTGGATGCGGCTTTGCTGCGTCCGGGTCGTTTCGACCGTCAGGTGGTGGTACCCTTGCCGGATATTCGCGGGCGCGAACAAATTTTGATGGTACATATGCGTAAAGTACCTTGTGCACCGGATGTGGATGCCAATGTCATTGCACGCGGTACACCGGGTATGTCGGGTGCGGATTTGGCCAATCTGGTCAACGAGGCGGCGTTGTTTGCTGCACGTCGCACCAAGCGTTTTGTTGAAATGGATGATTTTGAGGCGGCCAAGGACAAGATATTCATGGGTGCGGAACGTCGTTCCATGGTGATGCCTGAAGAGGAGCGTCGCAACACAGCGTATCATGAATCGGGTCATGCGCTGGTCGCAAAATTGATGCCGAAAACCGACCCGGTACACAAGGTCACCATCATCCCGCGCGGTCGTGCGCTGGGCTTGACCATGCAGTTGCCCTCGGAAGATCGCTACAGTATGGACAAGGAACGTATCCTGTCGACGATTGCCGTGCTGTTCGGTGGGCGTATTGCTGAAGAGATATTCATGAACCAGATGACAACCGGCGCCTCGAACGATTTCGAACGTGCTACCGATATGGCGCGCAAGATGGTCACGCAATGGGGGATGTCAGACGCACTCGGTCCGATGGTCTATGGCGAAAACGAGGGCGAAGTATTTCTGGGCAGGTCGGTTACGACCCACAAGAATATTTCCGAGGCGACCATGCAGAAGGTGGACATGGAGATCCGTCGCATCATCGATCAGCAGTATGCGCTGGCACGTCAGCTGATTGAAACGAATCGTGACAAGATCGAGGCCATGACCCATGCGCTGCTTGAATGGGAAACAATTGATGCCGAGCAGATTAACGATATTATGGAAGGAAAATTGCCGCGTGCACCCAAGCCAAGTCAGTCCACGCAAGCGCCCAAGCCGCCCAAGGATGATGCACCAACCGCACCTGCGGTGACGCCTACAACGCCGCCAGCAGAACCGGCTCAGGAAATCTGAGAGCTGGGAAGGGATAAGGGAGAAGAGGGAAGGGCTGTGCTTTTACCCTTATCCCTTCACTCTTCCCCCTTCTCTGGTTTTGGCGCCTTTCACTTCCCCGATGTTTCATTGCGGCTCACACCACTTCGATCTTTCCCGCCCGCTGGTAATGGGGATAGTTAATGTTACTCCGGATTCCTTTTCGGACGGCGGATTGTACGTTCGGCATGATATCGCCATCGCGCATGCGCATCAGTTGGTTTTAGAGGGTGCGGACATCATTGATGTCGGCGGAGAATCCACCCGTCCCGGTGCGAAGGCGGTCGGCCTTCAGGAAGAGCTGGATCGGGTGTTGCCCATTATCGAGGGATTGCGTGAGCTGTCCGTGCCGATTTCAATAGATACATTCAAGCCCGAAGTGATGAAGCAGGCGATTGCGGCGGGTGCGTCCATGGTCAACGATATCAATGCGTTGCAGGATGAGGCGGCGATGGCCACTGTTGCTGCAAGTGGTACTGCCGTGTGTCTGATGCATAAACAAGGCACCCCGCAAACTATGCAGGCCGGTCCGGCGTATGACAATGTGCTGGTGCAGGTGAGTGCGTATTTGGCTGCACGCATAAAGGATGCAGAAGCTGCGGGGATTGCGCGCTCCCGTATCGTCATTGATCCGGGATTTGGTTTTGGCAAGACGCTGGTGCATAATTTGACCTTGTTGCGCGAATTTAAAAAAATAACCGAATTGGGTGTGCCGGTATTGGCAGGTCTGTCGAGAAAATCCATGCTGGGTGCGCTGACAGGACATGAGCCTTCGCAGCGCATGCCTGCCAGTATTGCAGCGGCTTTGATCGCCGTGCAACGAGGCGCTGCCATTGTACGGGTGCACGATGTGCAGGCAACGGTGGATGTCCTGAAGATATGGAGTGCAATAAACGGAGAAGTGCGATGAGCAGAAAATATTTTGGTACGGATGGTATACGCGGTCGGGTGGGAGATTTTCCGATTACGCCCCATTTTGTGATGAATCTGGGTTATGCCGCTGGCCGTGTATTAGCCAAAGCTGAGCATACTGCAGGCGAGCGCTCGGCAGTATTGATCGGCAAAGATACGCGTATCTCGGGCTATATGCTCGAATCTGCCCTGCAGGCCGGCCTGATTGCGGCTGGCGTTGACGTGTATCTGGCCGGCCCTATTCCGACCCCCGCTGTGGCTTATCTCACCCGCACGCTGCGTTTGCAGGCAGGGATTGTGATTTCCGCATCACACAATCCGTTTGAAGATAACGGCATCAAGTTTTTCTCTGCCACCGGGGCGAAATTGCCCGACGAAATTGAGTACGCCATTGAAGCCGGTGTGGATGGTGAGATCAAGATCGAATCTTCTGATCAGTTGGGTAAAGCCAGGCGCCTGGATGATGCGGTCGGACGCTACATCGAATTTTGCAAGGGGACTTTTCCGAGCGCAATGAACTTGCGCGGCATGAAAATCGTGGTGGATTGTGCCCATGGTGCGACTTACCATATTGCCCAGAGCGTATTTCATGAGCTGGGTGCGGAGGTTGTCGCAATCGGTGTTGCACCGGACGGTAAGAATATCAACGATGGCTATGGTGCAACCTCACCTGCGAATTTGCAAAAGGCTGTCGTAGAGCATGGCGCTGATCTTGGCATCGCACTCGATGGCGATGGTGACCGACTGGTCATGGTGGATGGTATAGGGAAACTCTACGATGGCGATCAGTTGCTCTATGTGATTGCCAAACATCGCAAAGCGCAGGGTCGTATGGTCGGCGGTGTGGTGGGAACACTGATGACCAATCTGGCTTTCGAACATGCCATGATGCGCATGGGTATTGCGTTTTTGCGTGCGCGCGTGGGCGATCGTTATGTGATGGAATTGTTGCAACAACAGGGCTGGCAGGTGGGTGGCGAAAACTCGGGGCATATCATCTGTCTGGATAAGCATAGCACTGGGGATGGCATCATATCCGCGCTGGAAGTGCTGCATGCATTGCGCAGCAACAATCAATCGCTTGCAGAATTTTCTGGCGACTTGCAGTTATATCCACAGGTACTGATCAATGTGCGTGTCGCCCGGGGGGTGGATTGCCTGGGACATCTGGATGTGCTGGCGGCCGTTACCGAAGCTGAACGGCAGCTGGATGGCAAGGGGCGCGTGTTGCTGCGTCCTTCCGGTACCGAGCCGTTGTTGCGTGTGATGGTGGAGGGGGAAGACAAGCTGCTGGTACAAAATTGTGCACAGCGCATTGCGGATGTCATTCGCCAATTGACTACGGCATAGTCCTGCTATTTGTTATAGGCGGCAACTTATCATCGCCTGTTGTTGCCTGTCCCCGCAGCTCGGTTTTATGCAAAGCTTTTCATAAGGCCGAGCTGTCGTCACCGGTGAGTGCTGTTACTTTGCCTAAACTACAGGATGCACTGGACTGATATTTCAGGCTTATCATCCCGTTATTTTGTCGTTGGTGCCGCCGGACGATCGACCTTGAACCAGACTGCATACAGTGCGGGCAGATAGAACAGTGTCAGCAGCGTTGCCACCAGCAGGCCGCCCATGATGACGATGGCCATCGGCCCCCAGAATACGCTGCGGGTCAGCGGGATCATGGCCAGAATGGCAGCGGCGGCGGTCAGCATGATGGGGCGGAAGCGACGCACGGTGGAATCGACGATGGCATCCCACTGATGCATACCCGAGGCGACATCCTGGGCAATCTGGTCGAGCAGGATGACCGAGTTTCGCATGATCATGCCTGCGAGCGATATCATGCCCAGCATCGCGACGAATCCAAAGGGTACCTGGAAGGCCAGCAGTGCGCCGGTTACGCCGATGATGCCCAAGGGGGCGGTCAGCAAGGCCAGCCCGACCTGCTTGTAGCGTTTCAATTGCAACATCAGCAAGGTTGCGATCAGGAAGGCGACCAAGGGTAAAATTTCAATGATAGAGTCTTGTGCCTTATCGCTGTCCTCCATTGCGCCGCCAATTTCGATACGATAGCCTTCGGGCAGTTTCGCGCGTATTGAAGTCAGTTTTCGGTCTATCGCCATGCTCACATCCGGTGCGCGTACGGTGTCGGGTATATCGGCGCGTACCGTGACCACAGGCTGGCGATTCATGCGCCAGATGATGCCGTCCTCATCCGCTTGGCTGATGTTGGCAATTTGATTGAGTGGTACGGATTTGCCGTTTTCCGTATAGATATTCAACTGGCTGAGATATTCCGGATCGCCACGCTCAATGGATTCGGCACGTGCAATGATTTCGATACGCTGATCGTTTTCCCGTAGGTTTGTGATGGACAGGCCGGACAGGAAGGCCTGCAGGTTTCTGGAGATGGCCTGCGAGGATAGACCCAGGCTGCGGCTTTTTTCCTGATTGACGTCCACGTTGAGTATGCGGATTTTTTCATTTGAATCCAGACTCACGTTCTTGGTGTTGGGGTTTTGTCTGACGACATCGGCGATATCCTGCGCAATCCTGCGCAGTTTTTCAGGGTCGCTACCCACCACCCGAAATTGCACGGGATAGCCGACAGGCGGGCCGTTTTCCAGTCTGGCGATGCGGATGCCCAGCGTTGCATAATCCTTGTCAAGCATCTGGCGTACCTGTTTGAGTACCGTTTCCCGTGTATCGCCATTGCGGGCAGTGATGACGATTTGCGCATAATTCACGCTGGGCAGTTGCAAGTCCAGCGGCAGGTAGAATCTGGGCGTACTACCGCCGATATAGCTGGTGTAATTGACGATATCCGGTATATTCTTGAGTTTCTTTTCCAGTTCGGTGGTGAGTATTTCGGTCGTGGCAAAGTTGCTGCCTTCCGGTAACCAGACATCCATCAGCAATTCCGGGCGCGCGGATGGCGGGAAAAATTCCTGTTCAATCTGGTCAAATCCGGCAACTGACAGGGCGAAAACCAGCACGGTGAGGCTGAGCACACTGATTCTGTGATCCAGACACCACTCGACCAGGGTGCGAAAGCGTGCGTAAAAACCACGGTGGTAGTGATCTTCTGCGGGCGTATGCTGACTGTTTTCCGCGAGCAGATGGTAACCGATGTAAGGGGTGAAGATTACGGCAACCAGCCAGGATACCAGCAGTGCGATGGTGACCACGGCGCAGATCGAATAGGTATATTCACCTGCGGAGGATTTGGCCAGACCCACCGGCAGGAAAGCGGCCGCTGTAATCAGTGTGCCGGTGAGCATCGGAAAAGCGGTACTTTTGTAGGCAAAGGTCGCCGCGTGCAGTTTGCTGTAACCCTGTTCCAGTTTGACCTTCATCATTTCCACGGCGATCATGGCATCATCTACCAGCAGGCCGAGTGCGATGATCAGTGCGCCCAGCGAGACGCGTTGCAAATCGATGCCGAACACGTGCATGAACAAAAAGGTGCCTGCCAGCACCAGCGGGATGGACAAGCCTACCACCAGCCCTGCGCGTTTTCCCAGACTGACAAAGCTGACCAACAGCACGATGGCCAGCGCTTCGAGCAAGGCGCGCATGAATTCATTGATTGATTTCTTAACGACCGCCGGTTGATTGGAGACCTGGTGGATTTCGATCCCCGGGGGAAGTTGCTTTTTGATGCGCACGAACTCGCGATCCAGTTCCCGGCCCAATGCCGTGACATTGCCTTGCGGGGACATGGAAATTGCCAGGCCGATGGCTTCCTGGCCCATGGTGCGCATCTTGAAGCTGGCAGGATCGGCATAGGAGCGATAGACATGGCAGATGTCGCCCAGACGGTAAATTTTGCCGCCCGCCTTGATGCCGATATCCTGTATGCTTTTAAGAGATTTGAAATCGCCGCTTACGCGCAGGCGGGTGATATCGTAATGGGAGAGCATTTCTCCGGCGGGTTCCATTTCGTTTTGTGCCTTGAGCGCCGAGGCGACCTGCAAAGGGTCTATACCCAATGCGACCATTTTCCGGGTGGAAAAATCGATATAGATTTTTTCATGCTGAACACCAATCAGTCTGACCCGGCTGACATGGTTGATTCTGAGCAATTCCTCGCGTACTAAACCTGCCTGCTCGGCCAGCTGGGCATTGCTCAGCGTGCTAGAGGTGAATGCATAGATGGAGCCATAGGTTTCACCAAAATTATCGTTGATAACCGGGTCTGGTACGCCATCGGGCAAATTGCGGCGAATATCTGACATCTCCTTTCTGACCAGATTCCACGAGTGTTCAAGCTCGTCTGGCGGCATGGCGTCTTTGAGGGTGACGAAAACCACCGCTTCTCCCGCTTTGGAATAGCTGCTGACATTGTCCAGCCAGGGGGTTTCCTGCAATTTGCGTTCCACCCGGTCAGTGACCTGTAATTCCATTTCGCGCGCGCTGGCACCCGGCCAAAGCAGTTTGATGGTCATGACTTTGAAGGTGAAGTCGGGATCTTCCTTTTGTGCAAGCTGGCTGTAGGAGTACACGCCTGCGAACAACAGCGCGCACAGTGCGTAGAGCACCAGCGCCTGATGCCTGAGTGCCCAGGCAGAAAGGTTGAATTCCTTCAGATGCATGATCTACCTCGTGTAATAAGGTGGGTGACTAGGCGATGAAGCGTTTTGCGATCAATACCGCGTTGGTGCCCCCGAAAGCGAATGAATTCGACATCACCGCATTAAGCGGTACGTCTGTTCTGCCCTGATTGGCCACGTAATCCAGATCGCAATCAGGATCGGGTTGATGCAGATTGATGGTCGGTGGAATGGCCTGATTTTTCAGCGCCAGCACGGCTGCCATGAATTCGACTGCGCCGGTTGCACCCATCAGATGTCCGTGCATCGATTTGGTTGAGCTCACCGGCAGATGATAGGCATAATCGCCAAAAACCTGTTTGATTGCGAGCGTTTCTTCGATATCCCCTGCCAGCGTGGCCGTGCCATGCGCGTTGATATAACCGATCTCACTCGGCTGCAAACGCGCATCCCGCAAGGCATTGTTGATGGTGCGGGTCTGCCCGTTCGAATCGGGTTTGGTGATATGGCTCGAATCCGATGAACAGTCGTAGCCTGCCAGTTCTGCATAAATCCGGGCGCCGCGTTTGATCGCGCGCGCTGCATCTTCGAGTACCAGCACCGCAGCGCCTTCGCCCAATACCAGACCGGTGCGATCCTTGGCGTAGGGTTTGCAGGAGGCGCCAGGGTCGGTTGGGTCTTCTTGTGCCAGCGTGCGCAGTGCTTCCCAGGCCTTCATTGCGCCCAGGGTGAGCATGGCTTCAGAGCCGCCCGCCAGCATCACGTCCGCATAGCCGTGTTTGATCTGGCGATAGGCTTCGCCCAGCGCAATCGCCGAGGAGGAACAGGCGGTCGAATAGGTGATGTTGGGGCCTTGCAGATGATATTTGATGGACAGGTGCGAGGCTGCGGCATTGTTCATGCTCAATAGGACGCTTAGTGGTTTGATGCGCGGATTGGCATTTTTGAACACTTCGATATAGCCGTCTTCCAGCGTGCCGGCGCCGCCCAGACAGGAGCCCATATACACGCCAGCGCGGTCATATTCTGATGGCTCCAGTACCAGCTTGGCATCTGCAACGGCCTGTTCGGCGGCAACCAGTGCGAACTGGCTGAAGCGTTCGATGCCGGTTAGCTGTATCTTGGAAAAATGATCAGCCGGATTGAAGTTTGTAACGGATGCGGCAATGCGTATGGAGAGCTGTTCGGCGAATGGACTTTGCAGCCGCCTGATGCCGGAAACACCCGCCATCAGGTTGCTAAAGAATTGTTCGGCAGTGCAGCCGACCGGAGAGACGATACCTAGTCCGGTGATGACGACGCGCCTTGACATCGTGAATTACGCCGATTGCTCAGCGACGACGCGATCAACCAGTTTGACGACATCTTCCAGCGTCTTGATCTCGACACGTTCGTCAGGCAGTTTAATCTTGAGTTCGTCTTCAAGATTGAACATGAATTCGATGACGGACAGGGAATCGAGACCCAGACTTTCCAGTGTGGCATCTGGCGTCAGGTTTTCCAGTTTCAGATCGAACTGTTCGACCATCATGCGCTGTATGGTGGGTAGTGAACTCATGTGAATTGATATACTCGTATTTGTTTGTTTCCAATTGTAACCGAATATCTGCCGATAGGCGCTACTTTCAAGCTGTAAAATGGGCGTTTGACAGATTGATTTGATGTCGCAGCGTGTGCGTAACGCTGCCGAAATCCGGCCATAGGCGGTAAGCTACAAGCGATGGATATGGTTGAAGAAACGTATGGTTTCGCTGGCGACCCGTTCGCGGTCATTATCCACGGTGATCATGTGGTAACTGTTATGCAGCATCACGCTTTCCACCTGTTTCGAGCCTATATGTTCAGCGACATAGCGTGCATTGCGTGGTGAGGCAACATCGTCTTCTTCGGCATGAATGATGATGGCAGGTGAACTGATACGGTGCATGGACAGTTTCACGGCCTTGATCATGCGCTCAGCTTCCTGAATTGCGGGCAAATTCAGTTTGCTGGCACCGACGATGGAGGAATTCTTGTGGCTCATTTCGCGTGCTATCCATTTGCGCAATTGTACGTTCTTCAGACCGAACGGTTCACGTTCGCGGTAGCTGTAAATGTAGCGAAAGGGCGAGTAATAACCGATATGGCGTAAAAAACGATACCAGGGGATGCTCCAGCCGTCGTACCACAAGGTGGTGGCCAGTAAAGTCAGGGCGGATACGTCGTCGCCCAGCTCGGCGGCGATGCTCAATGATAAGGTGGCGCCTATGCATAATCCGCCGACTGCCACGGTATCGTATTGCTGTTTGAGCGTGCGAAATTCCGCTATCGCCTTGGCGTGCCAGTCCTGCCAGTGCGTGACTGAACGCGGTGTGTCGCCCTGCATGAAGCCGTAGCCTGCAATATGTGGTACATGTACCGTATAGCCCGCCTGATTAAGGCGTTTGGCGATCGGTTGAAGTTCGGCGGGGCTGCTTTGCAGGCCGTGTAGCAGCAGCACGGCATGTACTCCCCCCGGTAATGTGATTGCATCCATTTGTTGCCTGAGCCTTGTGTCCATTGCCCCGGGCAGATTTCCTCAAAAAATCTACTGGGGGATAAATTGGGAATTATAGGGTATTTGTTACGACAAACCCATCTGCGCGCAGGTTTTGTTAATAAATGAAGCGATCATGAAGCGATTCAAGATTCAATTCCCGCAACAGGTATGCCAGTCTTGCGCCAACGTCCTTGCGCGGTGCGCCCTTATGACTGGCGATGATCAGTTCGTTTTTCATCGAGTGTTCCCATCCAACCAGTTCGGTGACGGTCACCTGATAACCGTGCGATTCCAGTAGCAGGCAGCGCAGCACATTGGTCAGGTGGCTGCCGAATTCGCGGGTATGGATGGGGTGTCGCCAGATTTCCGAGAGCGGTGTCTTGCCGAAGGACTGGTTTTTGTTTTTATTCAGTACACTGGCAACCTCGGCCTGACAGCAGGGAACCAGCACGACATGTTTCGCCTGCTTGTGCAGTGCGAATTTAATGGCATCATCGGTCGCGGTGTTGCAGGCATGCAATGCCGTGACGATATCAATTCGTTCGGGCAGTTGCGGTGAGCGGGTTGATGCTTCCACGGAAAGATTCAGGAATGACATGCGTGAAAAATTCAGTCTGGCGGCCAGATCGCGGGATTTTTCAACCAGCGCCTCGCGCGTTTCGATGCCGTAAACATGGCCGGTCTCGCGCTGTTTCATGAACAAATCATAAAGGATGAAGCCCAGATAGGATTTGCCCGCGCCATGATCCACCAGTGTCGGATCGTTCGAGGTGATCGATTCGAGCAGCGGTTCGATGAAATGATACAGATGATAAACCTGCTTCAGTTTTCGGCGGCTATCCTGATTGAGTTTTCCGTCGCGCGTCAGGATATGCAGATCCTTAAGTAACTCGATGGACTGATGGGGTTTTATTTCGGGGATGGTTGTCATGGAAGCCTATTGTGGGAGCTGGTTCGTCTAATTATAAATGGGCAGGTGAAATTGCGTGTAAAAAGCGGCGCTTTGGCAGGTCTGGCAGGTCGGGCAGGTCGGAAAACCGGCGCAATGGCTAAAGGATGCTGTGGTTTTGCCGATATCCTGAGTAACAGGGGAGGCTATCATGAATCTTATTGCCAGCATCGGATTGATCCATAATGATTTGGAAAAGCGCAAGGCTGATCAGGGTCGACCGCGCCCCGCCAAAAAGAATCATCCCGTCGCTGCCGATGATGCTGGCCGTGAATCGGTGCATGAGACGTATCCTGCCAGCGAATATGATACTCGGCTCGGGTGGAAGGTGGATGTGAGCGCTTAGTCTTGGCTGCGGCCCGGAATATTTTATTTGGTCAAGCTGGTGGGCGGTACTGGGTTCGAATCAGTGCCCCCTGTCGTGTGGAGGCAGTGCTCTACCGCTGAGCTAACCGCCCTTGGACGTTGCGGAATTTAAGCATAATGTCCAGATCACGGTCAATTTATTTATGCGTGTCGGGTGTAAAGCCCGTAAAATGTCCCCCCTCTTTGTTTTTCAGAATTTACCATGACAATCCGTACCCGTTTTGCCCCTAGTCCCACCGGTTACCTGCATATCGGCGGTGCACGCACTGCGCTGTTTTCGTGGGCTTATGCCAGAAAACTGGGCGGTACGTTCATCCTGCGCATCGAGGATACCGACCTTGAGCGTTCAAGTCAGGCATCGGTGCAGGCGATACTGGATGGCATGTCCTGGCTGGGTCTGGATTACGATGAAGGTCCGTTTTACCAGATGCAGCGTATGGATCGCTATAAGGAAGTGCTGATGCAGCTGATAGACGCAGGCTATGCGTATTATTGCTATACCACGCCAGATGAATTGGAAGCGATGCGCGAAGCGATGCGTGTGCGTGGCGAAAAGCCGCGTTACGATGGCAGTTGGCGCCCTGAGCAGGGTAAGGTGTTGCCTGTGCCGCCAGCAGAGGTGAAGCCCGTCGTGCGTTTCAGGAATCCTGTGGATGGGGTTGCGGCATGGGACGATATGGTCAAGGGACGGATCGTTTTCGAGAACAGCGAGCTCGATGATCTGATCATCGCTCGGCCGGACGGCACGCCCACCTATAATTTCTGCGTGGTGGTGGATGATCTGGATATGGGGATTACGCAGGTGATACGCGGCGACGATCACGTCAACAATACGCCCCGCCAGATCAATATTCTCAAAGCGTTGGGGGCAAACTTGCCGCAATACGCGCATGTGCCGATGATACTGGGCAGCGATGGCGAGCGTTTGTCCAAGCGCCACGGTGCAGTGAGTGTGATGCAATACGCCGAAGACGGATTTTTGCCCGAGGCACTGGTCAATTACCTGACGCGACTGGGCTGGTCGCATGGCGATGAGGAAGTGTTTTCGGTCGAACAGTTTGTTGACTGGTTCGATCTGGAGCATATCAGCAAATCGGCGGCGCAATTCAACCCGGAAAAACTGCGCTGGCTCAATGGGCACTACATCAAGCAGGCTGACAATACGCGACTGGCCGAGCTGGTGGGCGGGCATCTGCTCGCCCGTGGTGTGAGCGTGAGCGACACGCCCGCGTTAGAAGCCGTGATCGCCCTGTACAAGGGGCGGGTGTCCACCTTGATTGAATTGGCGGATGAGGCGGAGGTGTTTTATCGCGACGTGCATCCCGAGCAGGCGCTGCTGGCTGAACACCTGACGCCGGAAATATTGCCTGTGTTGCAGGAGCTCGCCGGGCGTTTTGCCGATGTCGCATGGGAGGCGCCGACTCTGGCTGCGCTGATCAAGGAGTTGCTGGGAAAACATAATCTGAAAATGCCAAAACTGGCGATGCCGCTGCGTGTGATGCTGGTAGGGCAGACGCACACGCCATCGGTCGATGCGGTGCTCGCCTTGTTTTCGCGCGAAACCGTACTGGCGCGTATACAGAAGCACCTTTAAATTTTTTGTGAATTATTCTTTACAAGCAGGCGTCACCTCCCTATAATGCGCGCTCTTTCGAGGTAAGAGGGGGTATAGCTCAGCTGGGAGAGCGCTTGCATGGCATGCAAGAGGTCAGCAGTTCGATCCTGCTTATCTCCACCAAAGAAGAAAGCAGCACCAACGTCCCTATCGTCTAGAGGCCTAGGACATCGCCCTTTCACGGCGGTAACACGAGTTCGAATCTCGTTGGGGACGCCAAATTCAATTGTAAAATCGGGGTCAGACCCCGATTATCTTTCGAGTCCCTATCGTCTAGAGGCCTAGGACATCGCCCTTTCACGGCGGTAACACGAGTTCGAATCTCGTTGGGGACGCCAATCACCGTTAAACTGGGCACCTGATTATTCATGTGCCTTTTTTATTGCCCAATTCGTTTAAGTCAAGGCGCTCTGGTTGAACTTGATTTTGGCGGTTTGGCCGCTACACCAAAGGTAGCGTTCCCTAGATTGCCTGCGCGTTAGGGAAATGCGATCGCGAATTGAATTAAGTCCAGGCTGGCAATCATTAAATCGGCATTCTTTGCAGTAAATTTGTTAAAAAGGGGTATTATTATCCAATTTTTGACGCGGTTTTCATGATGCAGATTTCTTGGAATATCTCGTTGGCGGTGCTGTCCGTATTGTTGGTCGTGACTGGAATCTTTGCGGCACTCACGCAAGCGCAACGCATGTGCGACAATGTCGTGCGTCTGGCGCTAATCTGGATGTGGACATGTGCCATTACGCTGGGCATGGCGATATGGGCAATGCAGCTTGTCGGCTTGCTGGCTTGGCAACTTCCAGCGACGATTGCCTTCGATCCCATCCTGACCACGCTGTCCGTGCTGCCTGCACTGCTCGCTTCCTCGTTGCTTTTTTACCTGCTCAAGCATGACCGTACTGGCAAGCTGCACCTGCTGCAGGTCAGCGAGGAGCGATTACGCATTACCCTAAAGCATGCGCCAGATGCCGTGTTTATTTGCAAAGGTGACGGCGCCATCGATTACGTCAACGACAGCGTGATCGAGTTGCTGGGGTACGACCGTGAAGCGCTCTACGGGATGACTGTATTCGACCTCGCGCCTGTTGACTGGCGTAGTACCTACATGCAGATGTTCGAGCAAATATCGGGCGACAATGAGCGACATGTCTTCGACATTCGTCTGATCAAAAAGGATGGTGGATAACTTAGAACCAGATGGCATAACTTAACCATTCACAGCTTGCAGTTGCAGTGCCCGCTAGATAATGTGCGTCTGCAGCTTGTGATGCAGTTAATGTGGTAACCCCCACTCCTGTTAAACTTACTTGATTACCACTAATAGTTGCCACTGATGCATTGCTACTAGTATAACTAATAGCACCAGTACTATTACTATTTGCAGTGATACCAAAACTAGGATCAGCCTTAGTCTTGGTTAGACTAGACAAACTAATGGTTGGGGTAAGTTTATATTTGTATGCTTACGGTAGCACTGATGCTACCTGTTGTATTACTTGCCGTAACCGTATACACAATTACAGTACTGTACCTGCAGTAGATTGTGTATACGGTTACGGCAAGTAATACGGCAGGTAGCATCAGTGCTACCGTAAGTATAGCAGTAAGTAAACTTACCCCAACCATTAGTTTGTCTAGTCTAACCAAGACTAAGGCTAGATCCAGATTTTGGTATGCGCACCACTGCAAATAGTAATAGTACTGGTGCTATTAGTTATACTAGTAGCAATGCATCAGTGGCAACTATTAGTGGTAATCAAGTAAGTTTAACAGGAGTGGGGGTTACCACATTAACTGCATCCGCAACTGTAGGACGAGACCACGGGCGTGTAAAATCCAACCTTAACAAGTTGGAGATGTTGCCCGTG
>CAWASY010000121.1:0-14149 GCA_963784505.1 uncultured beta proteobacterium
CATGCGCCGCGCCGTGGTCAACTGGGCCTCCGGCATCACGCTGATCTGGATACTGACCATGACGCTCTGGCTACCCTGGCTGGACGCCGGAAAAAGTTATCGCAACATGATCGCTTCGCTCAAGCAATCCATGCCGAGCGAATACAACTGCGTCGCCCGCAACATCGGCCTGGGCGAAAGTCAGCGCGCGATGCTGGAATATTTTGGCAACCTTACCACCCGCCGTGATCCGGATCGCCTCTGCACACTGCGGCTGATTCAGGGAGACAAAATATCCAGGCCACTGATGGACGAGACGCGCTACCAAAAAATATGGGAAGGCAGCCGCATGGCTGACAGGGATGAACAATACCGGCTATACAAACTGATCGAATCCGCCAAGGAAAGCAGCCATGACTGAGTTTTACATCGCAGCCATCTACAAATTCGTCAAACTGGACGATTGCGACGCCCTTTACGAACCGTTGCTGGCCAGATGCAATGAGCTGGGTATTACCGGCACGCTGCTGCTGGCAAGCGAAGGCATTAATGGCACGATCGCGGGCACACATGCCGGGATAGAACAAATACTGGCCTATTTGCGCTGCGACCCGCGACTATTGGATCTGGAACACAAATTATCGACTGCCGAACATGCCCCCTTCTACCGCATGAAGGTCAAGGTTAAAAACGAAATCGTCACGATGGGCGTGCCAGGCATAGACCCCACCGATCGCGTCGGTCAGTATGTCAAGCCTGAAGATTGGAATGCCCTGATCAGCGATCCGGATGTGGTGCTGATCGACACGCGCAACGATTACGAAGTGGAGGTCGGCACCTTCAGGGGCGCGATTGATCCGCGCATCACCACCTTCCGAGAATTTCCTGAATACGTCAGGAATCATTTCACGCCGGAACAAAAGCCCCGCATTGCAATGTTCTGCACCGGTGGCATACGCTGCGAAAAGGCCTCTTCCTATATGCTGCAACAGGGATTCCCCGAGGTCTATCACCTGCAGGGCGGCATACTGAAATATCTGGAAAATGTGTCTGAAGACGAAAGCCTGTGGCAGGGTGAGTGCTTCGTGTTCGACCAACGCGTCGCCGTCGGACAGGGCCTGACCGCAGGGCATTATGAACTGTGCTACGGTTGTTCGCGCCCGATCACGTTGGCAGAGAAAAATTCCGAGAAATTCGAGGCGGGCATTTCATGCCCGAAATGCTTTGATAATCTGACACCGGAAAAACGCGCTGCTGCGCTTGAGCGACAAAAACAGCTCGCGCTATCCGAAAAACGGGGTGAGAAACATCTGGGCAGACAACGAAAAAAATCAGCATAGCGCGCCTGGGTCGAATTTTTTACAGCGCCCTTGAACGTCAACTGCCAAATGCGGCTTTCATCACCTTGATCATATAGGCCACATCCTGCACGCCAGCGCTTTCGCGCAAGCTGTGCATGGCCCACAGGGGAGAGCCGACATCCACGCTGGCGATACCCAAACTGGCCGCGATGACTGGGCCGATGGTGCTGCCGCACCCCAAGTCGGTGCGGTGGGTGTAGTTCTGACAGGGCACGCCGGCACATTCGCACAGCATCATGAAGCGCGCTGCAGTATCCGCATCAGTACTGTAACGCTGGTTCGAATTGGTCTTGATCACAGGCCCTGCATTCACCATCACGCGGTGATTGGATTCATAGGCGCTGGGAAAATTTGGCTGCCAGGCGTGCGCCATGTCGGCGCTGATAAAAAAGCTGTGTGCCGCAGCGCAATGCTGTTGTTCCTGATCCAGCTCCATGCACAGTGAAATGCGTGCTAGCACGTCACCGGCAAAACTGCCGCCCGCGCCTGCCGCGCTTTCGCTCCCCACTTCTTCATGGTCGAAGAATGCGGCGATGCAGGTAGCAGACGGCGCGTCGGTTGCAAGCAGGGCGGTGAGTGCGGCGTGACAGGATGCAAGATTGTCGAGCTGACTACTGGCGATGAATTCCTGCTCAGTGCCCCAGAAGGCGGCGGCTTGAGTGTCGGTCACGGTGAGCTCATAGGTGAGAATGTCTGCTGCCTTGACTTCCAATTTATCCGCTAGCAGGTTGAGAAATTGCTCGCGTGCAGAAAGTTTGTCATCATTAATGGCAAACAGCAGCGGCAGTTCGGTTTGTTTGTTGAGTTTAAGACCTTGCTCGTTCACTTCACGGTTCATGTGAATGGCAAGATTCGGCAAGCGCAGCAACGGTTGTTCAAAGTTGATTAAACGTGAATCAAACCCCTGTGCCGTGCGCACATTGACGCGTCCGGCCAGACTCAGGTCGCGGTCGGTAAAGGTGGCCAGTATCGGCCCGCCGTATATCTCCACCCCCAGACGCACCACGCCGTCACTGGCCTGCGCCGCATTCGTCTTAAGGCGCAAGCCGGGCGAATCGGTGTGCGCGCCTATCATGCGGAAGCCAGTTTCAGGTAAAGGCTGCTCACCGATCCTGAAAGCGATCAGCGATGCCCCTCGCACGACGTAATAACCCATGCCTTGTTCCAGTTTCCAGCGCAACTTCTCTGGTAGTGACTCAAACCCCTGCGCCTGCAAGCGTTGCGTGATGGACTGCACGGCATGCCACGGACTGGGGCTCGCATCGATAAAATTTAGCAAATCCTGCGCCTGAGCGCGGTCTTCTAAGGTAATGGACATAGCACTTCCTGTGATTATCAATACCTGCGAGGTGGTGATCGTGATCGGCTATCCGGTCAGGCTTCGGTATGGATCACTAAGCAGCCGCACGCATCCTGTCGATTTTCTCGATAACAGCCTGATAAAGGTCATGGTCTGAATCGTGGTTGTTGCGGTCTGGATGATGGGCACTACGGATTTTTTTTAGTTTTGTCATATCGTCGGGCAGGTCATGTACACGGGTCACCCGGTCACCGTTTTTTTCCATCATACGCTGAAGCTCAACCTCCGCGACTTCGCGTGAGTCATATAATTTATTGCTGCCAAGCCGCCAACCATCCTGATTCTTGCGCGGGGATTGATTTTTCTCTCCATCAAACCAGATCCATTTACCGCTATCAGAATCCTGTTCAAAAAGAATTGGGGTGATGGTATAGGTGAAAACAGGCGGCTCGATTTCATTGGCGAGTAGATTGATAACCTTGCCGACCGTCTGCACCGTCGCAATGTAATACGCGCCTGCCTCATGCGGGCAGAACGCGTTGCTGGGCGTTGGTTCAGGCTTACGGTCATTACTGGATAAATTCATTTCAGCCATGCGTCTGAGTGCTTTGCGTTGTGCATTGGTCACTGGGATTGTTCCTTATATTTAGTTGAAGCCCACTGGTGCCCCCTCACTAAAGGGATCACACGCTGGACTCCTGGACTGCCAAAAAAGTGTCGAAGCGATTATGTCTTGCGCCCAAGTCGATCTTAAACGCATCGTCACCGGCGTTCAGGGACTGATACGCTCGGAAAAAAAGCCACCGCGAAGGATGGCCTGATTGCCTGCTTTGCATGGCTCCCCGAGTAGGCTTAGAATCTACAACCTGCAAATTAACAGTCGTATTCCCAAGCCACCACTGGAAACCATCAATTAAATCAATTGTATAATTATACTGTATCTGATGTAAATTTGCTGCGTATTGACGAGCCTAAAAAATTGCCTTTAATTTAAACCCACTGGATTCCCGCCTCGCCGGATAACCAGCCACTTGGTGCATATTTTATCGCCTTAGGGTCGTTTCATCAGTGGATGGCTAGTGGTTTTATCAATGACGGCATAAAAGAGAACGCTCGGCGATGCCGATTTTTTTGCGCATAACGCATTAAATTCCGGCTTCACAAAATTGCACAATGCGCATACCATGCGCACAGGAGGCTGCTCATGAAATCAATACAAGGCAATCAAACGCGCAAGCGCCCGGTCAACCTGACATTAAACGAAGCACTGGTGTCACAGGCCAAAGAGATGACCGACAATCTGTCCGGCGTGGTCGAACAACTGTTAACTGACTTCGTAATGAAGCAGCACAACGTGCGGCAGGAAAAAGTCCGTTCTGCTGAAGTCGCCGCACAGGCATGGAATGCGTTTAACGAACGCGCCGGTTCGTTTGCCGACGAGCACTCCACCTTGTAATGGCGCAGTTCGACGTCCATAAAAATATCGGCAAACAACGGGAAGCCATTCCCTATGTCGTTATCGTTCAATCCTCCCTGTTCGACAGCTATCGCCGCCGCGTCGTCATTCCGCTCGTGCGCAGCAGCCATCTCGATAACGCCGCAATGCTAACCAGTTCATCGCTCAATCCCGCGTTCACCATCCAAGGAATAAAAGTCGTGCTGCATCCGTTGGAAATCGTCTCCGTCGCCACCGAGCAATTGGGAGAAAAGGTCGCCTCACTTGCCGAAGAAGGCGACCGCATCACCAATGCAATGGATGAATTGCTGACAAGGGCTTGGGCATAGTTGAAAATCAATTCAGGCTTGTTGGTTGCGAATCAATGAAGTCTGACCCCATCGATTTCCATCTATTCTCCGAGTCTGACTCCATCGATTCTCACCGTTCGTCGGCGTCACCTTGTCATCGCCCGCCCCCACTTTTTCAAACAACAGCTTAAGCAACCGTCTAAAATGCCGTGTGCGCTATAAACTCAATCTTTCCCTATTGGTTTGCCATGTTGACTACCGAACAAAGCTTGTGCTGAAAAGAAGAATTTATCCGTCACTTCCTCTGTTGCAAAACCCGCTAGGATACATAAGCCCAAAATCCAAAAACTCGTTAATTCGCCTGGTGTATCAACAACTAGTAACTGAGACTTTGATAAAACAACTATCACAATTCCTATCCCTACACCCATAATTGGTCGTAGGTAATACCATGGCCACCATTGCTTCATTTCAATATCTTTCATAACGCAGGAGTGAAAGATAAAGCTTGAAAGAGACCTGATCATCACACCTAGAAGACCACCTAAGCTGCCAAGGATGAGAATCAGAAAAAATATATCACTGGATTTTTTATTTGATATATATGCAAGTTTATCAATAGCTGCTGTGTATGATGCCGATTCAGATTTATCTTTTGACATAAGCGATAATAGTGTTACCTTATCTTCATTTGAGATAGGCTTTGATGATAAAACTTTGCCTGCAGCCTTGTCATAATAAAACCAAATAGGCCCCGCTGCCAATTCAGTAGGTAAGCTAGAACCAAAAGGGGTTTCATAATCAGTTTGCAGCACCACATTAAGTTTTACTAAGCACGAAACATAAAAAAAAGTTGCAGCGAGAGTAAGCGCAGTCAATATAACTGCGTGAATAATGTTTACTTTAAAGGCTGAGTTATATAAATTCGAAATGTTCATAATTTAATATCCGGCTTGAAAAACAGCTTTTCAAATTCGCCTATTTTTTTTGAGAAAGCACTATTTTTAATTAGCCACTCTTTTGTCACTGAGTCGATACTGAAATTGTATTTGTTAGCGTAATGTATGAGTCTGAACCAAAGCACCTCTAATCTATTAATAAGGAATTCGCTGATATTGGTTCATTAGGATAGTCAAACCTTACCGCTCTGATTGTATTCTTCTCAATATCTCTAATTCCATTCTCAGGGTTAAATATAACACCGCTATTTATGTCAAATGCTATAGCATTTGCAGTAAAGTCAAATTGGTTCAACACATCGATAATGTCTTCGCATTTCCAAAGTCCATTATTAAATTCATTGATCCAGATTAAGTCACAATAGACATCTGTCACATCCTTTGGATGCCACCTTGCTGAACCAAAGGGGCCAAATGTAACAAATCCTAACTCTCCCAGATGAGTGAGTATCTTTGTTTTATCTTCGCTTTTTATAAAAAAATCAAAATCTTTAATTTCACGAATGCCAATAATGCTGTTTCTTACTGCGCCTCCCGCTAAATATATTTTAGTATTCTTATCATCTAACAAATTGGAAATAGTTTGGTATCCAGCCCAATTATTTAGTTCGTAAAATAATTTCTCTTTTTCAATTTTTAATGTCATTATTCATCTTGCCATTCTAGGAGTTAATCATAATAGAAATCAATAGCAAATCAATAGGGTCAGACTCGATTGATCTGTAAAATACCGTGGCTTGCGTTTTGTATTGGCAAATTTTATGCCCCCGCTTTGGGATACCGCATAACCACGACTTGTTCTTCGGCTTCGAACCAGAATTCGCCGTGCGGCCCTCTTTTATCGCCGCCGATGATCAGAATCAGTCCGTCCTCCAGGCGTATCTCGGTGATGGTTTCCCATGCGTTGGTAGGGTGCGCATTGTGGCCGATGCCGTTATAAATATGGTCGCCCACCTGCACTTCCGATGCTGCCAGGGTGATTCTGTTGGTCATGATGCCTCCTTTACACAGCAGGTTAATACGCCCATTACGCCTGTTCCAGCTTGCGGCGCACAAGCCATAAGCCGGCACCCATAATCAGCAGCCAGCCAAAAAAGCGCACCGCAGCGGCTATCCCCACATCGTGATTCAGCACCGCCCAGCGGCTGAAGATTTCCGTCCAGTCGTGCTCGCCGTTTCCGACCAGCGGCAATATTTGAGTGCGCGCATCGGCCATGTAAACGGCGATATTGAACAGGTTTTCACCGAGCCAGAGCACAGCGAAGGCCACCGATACCGTGGCACGCTCGCGATAAAATGAAAAAATGACGGCCAGCGGAAACATTAACTGCCCCAGCGTACCGCCATAGACCGTAAGCCGTTCACTGAACAGACCGAACAGCGGATGACCCGCTTCGTGAAAGGCAAGATTGGCGTTGTCCAGCAAAAACACCCAATGCCCTTCGGTATGCGCCAACCACAGGATCAACAAAGCTGCGACAAGATAGCCGCACAGGGCATGCCACGTAACCGGATTCCACTCATCATCGGATACATCGAACATTCAGGTAGTCAGCATTTTGACCTGCACCTGACGCAGGCGGGCCACTTTTTGCACGACCTCCGCAATTTTTTCACCCGAAACCTGCACGTCATCTTCGGGAAATTTTGCCAGCACCGGATGGGCGAATTCGCTGATATTCTGTAACTGGCCTGCCGCATCCTTCGACAAAGGCCTTGATGCCTGAACCAACACCATACCGTCGCGCTCGGTAATGGCAAGCAGGTAAAAATCAAAGCCATGTGCTGCGACCTGTTTATCACGCACTTCGAAGTAACAGGTTTTGCTGTTCTGGACAGGCTCGCCAGAGCTTCTTAACTGGTTGATTACGGCTTCGACAAACGGCTGTGCCAGGTTAAGTTTTGGTGCCAGGGTCAGGTGATATTGACCGGGCCGTTCGATGACCAGCGGATTTTCCAGCGGCGGCGTTTTGCCCGGACGAAAAAAAATCAGATAAAGCATGCACAAGGTTAACAGTGTTGCAGATTCAATCATTGTCGATCTCCAGTCATGTTCTCCATTAAAATACTTCGCTGCCAGGGTAAGGAAACTGCTGATTTATTCCGCCCAAGGACGCTATTTAATCAGCACTACCCTGACCAGTCTTCCCCGTAATTTTTGGCGTTGCGCAAATCACATCGGCATTCTGTGCGCGGTGGCGCAGGGCATGATCCATCAACACCAGCGCCAGCATCGCCTCGGCAATGGGCGTAGCCCTAATACCGACACAGGGATCGTGGCGTCCGTGCGTTTCTACCATCTGCGCCTCACCGGCCAGATTGATGGATCGGCGTGGGATGCGTATGCTGGAAGTAGGCTTGATAGCAAGGTGAGCGACAATATCCTGACCCGTGGAAATACCGCCCAGTATGCCTCCCGCATGATTCGACAGAAAACCCTGCGGCGTCATCTCATCGCCATGTTCGCTGCCCTTTTGCGTCACGCAGCCAAAACCTGCACCAATCTCGACCCCCTTCGCCGCATTGATTCCCATCAGCGCATAGGCAATCTCGGCATCCAGCCTGTCATAGACCGGCTCGCCCCAACCCACCGGCACATTTTCGGCCACCACGGTCAGCTTCGCGCCTATCGAATCGCCGGATTTTCGCAGCGCATCCATGTAATCTTCCAGGGGTGCAACGACGGCAGGATCAGCCGCAAAAAACGGATTGTCGTTCACGCCATCCCAGCTTACAAACGGCATGCTGATCTCGCCCAACTGGGAAATGAAACCGCGTATCACCACACCATAACGTTCCGACAGCCATTTTTTGGCAATTGCACCGGCAGCCACGCGCACCGCCGTTTCACGTGCCGAAGAACGCCCGCCGCCGCGATGATCGCGAAAACCGTATTTTTGCGTGTAGGTGTAATCGGCATGTCCGGGGCGGAAGGTTTCGCTGATATTGCCGTAGTCTTTGCTGCGCTGGTCTTCATTACGGATCAACAGCGCAATCGGTGTACCGGTAGTTTTTCCTTCAAACACGCCGGAGAGAATTTCCACGGTATCCGATTCGCGGCGCTGCGTGACATGCCGTGAAGTTCCGGGTTTACGCCTGTCCAGGTCATGCTGGATGTCTGCCTCGCACAGTGTTAATCCCGGCGGGCAGCCGTCAACCACGCAGCCGATCGCCGCGCCGTGGGATTCGCCGAAGGAAGTCACGGTAAATAAGGTACCAAAGGTATTTCCTGACATAGTGTCTCTCGCAAAATAAGTCCGTGCAGTTTAACATATCCGCCCCTCCCCATAAAAAACGAGCCCTGCCATGAAAGCCATACTGATGACTGCCGCAGGTGAGGCAAGCGTACTGCAACTGCATGAGGTAGCAAAACCCGAACTGCCGACCCCGCATCATGTGCGCATCAAACTCGCTGCGGCCGGCATCAACCCGCTGGACACCAAACTGCGCGCAAAACCCGCCTACCACCCCGACAAGCTGCCCGCCATACTAGGCTGCGACGGTGCAGGCGTGGTAGAGGCCATCGGCAGCGAAGTCACGCGCTTCAGGATCGGCGATGCGGTGTATTTCTGCAACGGCGGCATCGGCGACGAGGCGGGCTGCTATGCCGAATACACCACCCTGCACGAAGCTTACTGCGCTGCTGCACCTGCCAACATTTCGCTACCAGATGCTGCCGCCATGCCGCTGGTTTGCATCACGGTCTGGGAAGCGCTGATTGAACGCGCCAATCTGCAAGCAGGACAATCCATTCTGATCAACGCGGCGGCAGGAGGTGTCGGACATGTCGCCGTACAACTTGCCCATCATCTGGGTGCAGAAATTGCCGCAACGGTCAGCAGCCCAAAAAAAGCGGGGCTGGCACAGGCGCTAGGCGCTTCAATGACCATTAACTACCTGGAACAGGATTTCGTTGACAAAGCCCTGCAATGGACACATGGCAGCGGCGTCGATGTGATATTCGATATGGTGGGCGGCGAGACCTTCATCAAGTCTTTTAATGCGGCACGCGTGGGAGGAAAAATCGTCACGCTGCTGTCAACCCCACTGTCACTGGCCGACACGCAACTGACCAGACTGCGCAACCTGTCGCTTTGCTATGAACTGATGCTCACGCCCCAGCTATTCGGTCTGCATGAGGAACGGATACGCCAGCGCAAAATACTTGAGGCATGCGCAAAACTGGTTGAAGCAGGTTCACTCGGCATCCTGGTCACACACCGTTTCCCGCTTGAAGAAGCAGCTCAAGCGCACCGACTGATGGAGTCTGGCGGCATAACCGGCAAAACAATTCTGACGATAAGCCAATAAAGCCATCATGCTCATCGACACCCACTGCCATCTGGACGCTGCCGAATTTGCAGGCAGGCAGCCCGAATTGCTCAAGACAGCACAGGCAGCGGGTGTTGAACGCCTAGTAGTGCCTTCGGTTATGCGCGCCAATTTTTCCCGTGTGCGTGCGCTATGCCAGCGGTATGCAAATTGCGCTCCCGCTTACGGCATCCATCCGATCTATTCGAACGCTACAACCCCTCAGGACATGGCCGAATTACGCGACTATCTCGAATATGGCGATGCAGTCGCAGTCGGCGAAATCGGTCTGGATTTTTTCATGGTTCGACAAGCTCACCACGAACGGGATTTTGATCAGGTACAACAGGAAGCCCTGTTTTCCAGCCAACTCAAACTGGCACGTGAATTTGGCCTGCCGGTATTGCTGCACACTCGCCAGGCTATGGACACGGTACTAAAACACCTGCGCCATACAAAAGTGCCGGGTGGCATTGCTCACGCCTTCAATGGCAGCCGATCACAGGCCGAAGAATTCATCAAACTCGGCTTCAAACTGGGTTTTGGTGGCACGATGACTTACCCGCGCGCCACGCGGGTGCGGGAACTGGCCAGCACCCTGCCCCTCTCATCCATCGTGCTCGAAACCGATGCGCCCGACATGGCTCCTTCATTCATCGAACATGGTCAGCCCAACCGTCCAGAATATCTGCAACGTTATGCCCAACTTCTGGCCGAACTGCGCGGTGTCACAACGAATGAAATCGCCCAGGCTACGACTGCAAACGCGCTTGCCATAATGCCAAAACTGAACAGTAAATCCCGTTATAATTAGATCATGAAAATTTCACCCCAATTCGAACGTACGCAAATCCTGATCGACGATGTAGGTATTTCGCGACTGTCAGGCAAGCATGTATTTGTTGCCGGCATGGGCGGCGTTGGCTCCTACTGCACAGAGGCATTGGCACGCGCCGGTATCGGCAGACTGACACTGCTCGATCACGATGTGGTGGTCGTTTCCAACATCAATCGCCAGTTACCCGCATTGCTGTCCACCGTCGGACAGTCCAAGGCTGAACTGATGAAAGCGCGCATTCTGGACATCAATCCCGATTGTCAGGTAACGCTGCTACGCGTATTTCTGAGCATCGAAAACGTTAATGAGCTGGTACCCGCTGATTGCGACTATGTGATCGATTGCATTGATTCGCTGATTTGCAAGGAAGCGCTGGTGGCCGAGAGTTACAAGCGCGGCCTGAAGGTTGCTTCCAGCATGGGTGCGGGCAATCGTCTTGATCCGTCCCGTATCAGGCTGGCCGATATCAGCAAAACCGAAATGTGCCCGCTGGCGCGCCAGATGCGCAAACGCCTGCTCAAACACCACCACATTCGTCGCGGCATTCTCACGGTATTTTCCGATGAGCACCCAAAATCGCCCCTGCCTCCGCAGCCCACCTCACAGGGGCGACCACGCGCGGTCAATGGCACAATCAGCTACATGCCGCCGCTGTTCGGCTACATGCTGGCGGGTGCCGTCATCAAAACCCTGCTGGAAAAATAATCAGCGCGAGTGGAACCTGACCAGCCCTATTCCGAATCAACCCCTATTCGCTCCATGCTGCACCAAGCAGGCGCTCTGGATTGTGCGTCGACATAAGTTTGATATACGTACAATCCTGCCTGTGAATGGTAATACCGCGCTCACGCGTGATGTAAGCCGTTATCGCATCGGGTGGGGCAGGATGGCAGCATTGCGCGGTGCGCGTGACAAGATTTCCCACTCCTTCAATCAGGATACCTGTAGACGATTTGCGTTCAGCCGGCGCTCTGACGGGTGCTGGCGGCGCGGTGACGATCACCAGCGTCGGCAACTCCTGTTGCAACGCCAGTGCGATGCGGCGCTGGGTCACCGCATTGCGCCCGATGGCTGCAAGCAAATCATCGAGTTTGTTGTAGTGCAGTCGCTGAGCGAGCTTTTCCTGATTGACCGAGGTAACGCCTAATCGGTGCAGCTCCCTGTCCAGCTGTATTCTTCCCTGCACGATGGCTTCATCAATATTCTGTTTATTGAACCAGTTGCGCACTTTCGCCCGCGCACTTGCACTTTTCAGAAACCCCAACCCCGGGTTAATCCAGTCTCGACTGGGCCCACCCTGTTTGCTTGAGAGGATTTCCACGCGCTGTCCATTCTGCAAAGGATAATTGAGCGAGACAATATTTCCATCCACTTTCGCGCCGCGTGTACGGTGTCCAAGATCCGTGTGCAGAACGTAGGCAAAATCAACCGGCGTAGCGCCTGCCGGCAAAGCGACAACCTTGCCCTGCGGTGTCAGCACATATACCTGATCCTGAAAGACTTCGTTGCTTAACGGCAGATCGGACTTCTCGACGATATCCTCTTTCCATTCGAGCAGTTGACGCAGCCAGAGAATTTTGTCATCCAGACCGGCATCGGATTTCCCCCCTTCCTTGTAACGCCAGTGCGCTGCCACACCCAGTTCGGAGTGCTGGTGCATTTCATGTGTACGTATCTGCACCTCAAAAGCCTGTCCGCGCGGCCCCGTGACGGCGGTATGCAGCGAGCGATAATTGTTGCTCTTCGGATGAGCGATGTAATCGTCAAATTCGCTGGCAATCGGCGGCCACATACTTTGCACAAGTCCTAGCGCCGCATAACAACTTTGCACGTCATCAACCAGTATCCGGACAGCACGCACATCGTATAATTCATTGAATTCCAGATGCTTACGCTTCATCTTGTTGATGATGCTATAGATGTGTTTTGGACGTCCGGTTACGCTTGCAGCAATACCCGCATCTGACAGCGCCTGCTTTAAGCGCAATAACACATCGCTGATGTATTTTTCGCGATCGACTCGCCGCTCATCGAGCAATCCCGCCACCTTCTTGTAAAGCGCCGGTTCAAGGTAACGCACGGAAAGATCCTCAAGTTCCCATTTGATTTGCCATACGCCCAAACGGTTGGCCAACGGTGCAAACAGGCTGCGTGTCTCGTGTGCGATCAATTTCTGTTGTGCAGGTTCAGCTCCAGACAGGTAGCGCAGCGTCTGTGTGCGCTCGGCCAGCTTGATCAGCACCACGCGAATATCCTGAGCCATCGCCAACAACATCTTGCGCAGACTTTCAATTTGCTGTGCATGATCACCATTTTTTCTGTCGCTATCGAGCGTGTGCGACATTTCGCTAAATTGCTGAATTTGCTCCAGACGAAAAATTCCTGCCACCAGGCCTTGGATCGTGTCACCAAATTTCGCACCGAGAATTTCAGCCCATTCGTTCAGATAATCCGGTACCGCATGCAAAATGCTGGCACAAATGACATTGGCATCCATATTCATGCCAAGCAAGATTTTGGCAGTGCCCAGCGCATGTTGCAGCAAGGGCGTCCCGGTCAGCTCGACTTTGTCGGCATACAGCGGCGCTGCAAATTCCACTGCAAAGCGGATACGTGCCACTTCGACTGTTGGGAAAACCGAATTCAACGCAGCTAGCCACGCTGACATATCGACATGCATTGCTTCAATCTGGTGATTAACGGAAACCATGTTTACTCGAATTTACGGGGTTATGCATTAAAGGTGACCGGAACAAGGTGCTTCATTCTGTGACCAGCCTTGAGATGATGAACTGCCATTCCGCCGGATCAAGCGGTGTGATGGACAATCGATTGCCCTGCTGCAGCGTACGCATACCTGCCAGTTCAGGGTGCAGACGCAACTCGGCCAGTGAAATGAGCTGGATCTTTTTGACGAGTTGCACATCCACATTAAACCAGCGCGGCTGCTCGTCCGTAGATTTGGCATCAAAATATTTACTGCATTTGTCGAATTGTTTTGCGTCCGGATAGGCAGTACTGCTCACTCGCGCAATTCCGGCTATGCCGGGAATCTTGCAATTAGAGTGATAAAACAGCACGCCATCGCCAATACGCATCTGGTCACGCATGAAGTTGCGCGCCTGATAATTGCGCACGCCATACCAAGCCACGCTTTGATCGGGAAAGTTGGCCAGATCGTCGATACTGACGTCGGAGGGTTCGGATTTCATTAACCAATAGCGCATAGAATTTTCCGTACTAGATACATTTTTTAATGATTACAATAAAATCATATTATTGCACGAAAGATGGGCAAGGTAGATTTCGCCATATGACAATGGTAACCGAACAAGGAGGATTGATTCCACTTTCCATGGCATAGTTCAACTCGTTACGTTACGCTATACGATATAGAATTGTTCACCCACTCACTTTCAGGAAATTGACCGATGGACATAGCACAACGCGCCGTTGCGGCGGAAAATAGCTTGCGAAAAGGCGACCTTGCTAGGATGAAATGGATAGCGACAGGCTTGCTCGGAGTTGCGTTATGCCTGTATGTGATCAGCCAGCTATATCATTGGGCATATCTGGCCGCCTTTGCGGAAGCTGCCATGATAGGGGCGCTGGCCGACTGGTTCGCAGTAGTTGCGCTGTTTCGTCATCCGCTGGG
>CAWASY010000122.1:0-20820 GCA_963784505.1 uncultured beta proteobacterium
TACGTGACATCAACAAATTCAGCAATAACACCATGGCACGACAACTGTTCCTGACATTGGGTACTGCCGATGGACAGGCTGCGGGTATTGCAAAGAGCAACGCGATTCTGGCGCAATGGCTGGCTAAAAAACACTTGGATTTCCCTGAATTGGTTGTGGAAAATGGTGCCGGATTGTCGCGTATTGATCGCATCAGCGCGCATCATCTGGCCGACATCCTACAGCATGCTGCAAGCAGCCCATTTTTCGCCGAGCTGGAGGCATCCCTGCCGATATTGGGAATGGATGGCACAGTCAAGCGCCGTTTCAGCGACAGCGAGTTGGCAGGACAGGCCCACCTCAAAACGGGCTCACTGGACGACGTAAAATCCGTCGCGGGCTACGTTCATGCCAAAAGTGGAAAGCTGTGGGTGATGACCTTCATTATTAACCATCCCAACGCAAAATTCGGCCAGAAGGCTCAGGACGCGTTAATAGCCTGGATTCAACAAAAAAACTAATTTGACCTAGTGTTGTATTTTTACCACACTAGGCCTTCTGGCCTATTCCCATCCCACACAACAGCGAATAGGATACACACACCTATCCGGCAATATCTTCCGCCGTTCGTTCAGATTTCAAACCGTATTTTTAGTTAACCACAGGAGGTAATGATCATGAAAAAGATTCTTGCTGTTGTAGTATTGTCCGTTCTTGCGGCACCTGTACTCGCTGCCGAATCCGGTTTTTATGCAGGTGTTGATCTGGGACGCTCCAGTACGGGAAATATTGCGGGTGCTGCTGCCATGACCAAGTCTACCGATACCGTTTTCGGCCTTTTGGCGGGCTATCAATTCACCAGAAACTGGGGCGCTGAAGCCTTTTATAGCGGAGCTGGCAAATGGACAACAACGACCGGTTCCGGCAAGGCAGATGCCTTCGGCTTGGCCGCTGTTGGTACGTTACCGTTATCCGATTCATTTGCCCTGTATGGCAAACTAGGCTATGCCAGTACCAAAACGACTGCATCCTCCGTGCCCGCAGCACTTGCCAGTGCAACCAGGGGAACAGCTACTTATGGACTGGGGGGCGTATACAACGCAACGCCAAATATTGGCGTTCGTCTGGGCTGGGATCGTTACGGAGCAGCCACTTCGAATCTGGCTGGCGTAAAATCCAACTACAATGCCAACGTCTATTCTCTAGGCGCGGTGTTCCAGTTCTGATCGGACTTCACGTAAAAAAGCCGGGAATTTCCGGCTTTTTTACGATTACAAGCCTAGCTCACTCCACATCGCATCGACTCTGGCCTTGACTGCATCATCCATCACAATCGGCGTTCCCCATTCGCGCTGCGTCTCGCCTTCCCACTTATTGGTCGCATCCATCCCCATCTTGCCGCCCAGACCGCTCACCGGAGAGGCAAAATCGAGATAGTCGATCGGCGTGTTCTCTACCAGCAGGGTGTCGCGTACTGGATCCATGCGGGTCGTCACCGCCCAAATCACCTCTTGCCAACTGCGCACATCGACATCCTCATCCACCACAATGATGAATTTGGTGTACATGAACTGACGCAAGAAACTCCAAATACCGAACATCACGCGCTTGGCATGGCCTGCGTACTGCTTCCTGATGCTAACTACCGCAATGCGATAGGAGCACCCTTCCGGTGGCAGGTAAAAATCTACGATCTCGGGAAATTGCTTTTGCAAGATAGGTACAAATACCTCGTTCAGCGCCACACCCAGCATCGCCGGTTCATCGGGCGGCTTGCCGGTATAGGTGGAGTGGTAGATCGCATCTTTGCGCTGCGTGATACGTTCTATCGTCATCACCGGGAAACTATCCTGTTCGTTGTAGTAGCCGGTGTGGTCGCCATACGGCCCTTCCAGCGCCATTTCGTCAGGATAGATCACGCCCTCCAGCACGATCTCGGCAGAAGCGGGTACCTGTAAATCACTGTTTATACACTTCACCAACTCTGTCTTACTGCCGCGCAACAGCCCAGCGAACTGATACTCGGACAAGCTATCAGGTACAGGTGTTACTGCGCCCAAGATGGTCGCGGGATCGGCGCCGATGACGACCGAAATCGGGAAAGGCAGCCCCGGATGTTTTTGGCAGTGGTCGCGAAAGTCCAATGCGCCGCCGCGATGCGCCAGCCAACGCATGATGACCTTGTTCGGCGCGATCACCTGCTGGCGATAGATGCCCAAATTCTGCCGCGCCTTGTTCGGCCCGCGCGTGACCACCAACCCCCAGGTAATCAAGGGCGCCACATCACCCGGCCAGCAGTGCTGGATGGGCAACCGGTTCAAATCCACATCCGCGCCTTCCCACACAATGTCCTGACAGGGTGCGCTGGATAAAATTTTCGGCGACATATTCAGCACCTGCTTGAGTACCGGCCATTTATCCCAGGCATCCTTCAATCCCTTTGGCGGTTCCGGTTCTTTCAGATAGGCCAGCAACTTGCCTACTTCGCGAAGCGCAGCGACCTCCTCCTCGCCCATTCCCAAGGCAACACGACGTGGCGTACCGAAAAGATTTGCCAGCACGGGCAAGCGATGTCCCACGACGTTCTCGAACAGCAAGGCTGGTCCCTGAGCGCGCAACACCCGGTCGCAGATCTCGGTCATTTCAAGATGCGTTGAGACTGGCGCAGTAATGCGCTTAAGCTCGCCTATCTTTTCCAACTGTGCTATAAAATCGCGCAAATCACGATATTTCATTCAAATCTCCTCACGGGTAGCCAAGACAATTTTGGCTACTGGCTAATAAAACTTTTCTTCGCCTTCCGGCCTGGTTTTGAAGCGCTTGTGCAGCCAGAAATATTGCTCCGGCATTTCCCGAATACGACACTCGATGAATTCATTCATACGCCTTGCATCAGCCGCATCGTCTCCACTGGGATAATTCTCCCACGCAGGATAAAAGCTCAGTACATACCCGCCGCCCCCCGGCAGCACACGGGTGATACTGGGTACAACCTGAGCACCTGTCATCTGCGCGATGCGCGACACCGAGGTCATGGTCGCAGCCGGTACGCCAAAGAAGGGGATGAATAAGCCATCCTTGACGCCCTGATCCTGATCCGGCGGGTAGATAAACGGCATCCCTGCACGCATCCCTTTGATAATAGGCCGCAATCCCTGCTGGCGCGAATAAAGGTACTGATTGCCAAATCGAGCGCGCTTATTCAGGAGTAATTCGGTCAGATAAACATTTTTCTGATTCGCATACATACACACCGTGTCGGCATGCTGCGCAACCCACTGTCCACCCGCGTCCATACCAACAAAATGCGGGGTGAGCAGGATGGCGGTTCGGCCCTTTATTGCCTCGAAATGCTCTTCCCCCTCGACGTGTATCAGGCCGCTGATACGTTCAGCACTGGCCCACCACAACACACTGCGCTCAATCAGGCTGCGGGCAAACATTTTGAAATGGTCGCGCATCAATTGACAGCGCGCCTGCTCGCTTATTTCCGGAAAACAAAGTCTCAAATTGATAAGGCCAACGCGCCGGCGTTCAGCGGCCAGAACGTAGAGCAATAAGCCGACGCCATTACCGATGGCGACGATGAGACGAAACGGCAGAAAATGAATCAGCCAGAGTATGAGCACACCAAGCCGTACGCCCATTACGATACGCCTGCCGGGGGCTGAACGCCGCGTGCTACCTTATAGCGGTTATAGCTCCACAGGTACTGAGCGGGTGCACGGGCGATCACTTTTTCCAGCGCCCGGTTGATCTGCAACGGAATAGGCAAATCGAAGTCCAGCGTCAACGGTTCGATGCGCAGCACATAACCTTGTCCCTTGGGTAATCGTTCGGCACAGGCTAGCAATACCGCAGCGCCGCTGCTTTGCGCGAGGCGCCCGCTCAAGGTCATCGTGTAGGCTGGTCTGCCGAAAAAATCGACCCACTCGCCCTCACCTGAGCTAGGCACCTGATCTGGCAATATGCCGATTGCCTCACCACGTTTCAGTGCTTTGAGCAACGCCCGTACACCGCTGCCATCGGCTGTCGCGAGCTTTGCCATGCCGCGTTCACGCCCGCTGCGCATGATTTTTTCCAGCCACGGTTGTTTGGGCGAACGATATAAGCTGGTCAACGGCATTTTTTGTCCCACATACAAACCCACCACTTCAAAACACCCCCAGTGTGGCGTCAACAGGATAACGCCTTTGCCGCGTGATTGCGCATCAAGCAGAAAATGCCAGCCTTCACAGCGTTGCACGGTATTGCATATCTGTTCCAGCGGGCGCTGCCACACCCAGGGCAATTCAATGCTGCCTTTACCCGCCTCATCAACGCTTTGTCGCAGCAACATGGCAAAATTTTCGCATGCCAGGCCGCTCTGGCGAAGGTTTTCAGTCGTGCGCGCCTCATAAGTAGAAGACAAGGCGTAGGTTAGCCGCCCCAGCAGTGCACCCAGACGGTGCAACAGTCGCAGCGGCAATGCCGATAGCAATTTAAAAATAATTGTGAAAATGAAGGCGTTCATTTGTGCAATGCTACCAAGTTTTACGGAATTTGTTAGAATGATCTACTATTTAACTTGTTATATAACTTTAAGCGGGGAACCATGAACGAATTTCTTTTTACATCAGAATCCGTATCCGAAGGCCATCCAGACAAAGTATCCGATCAAATTTCCGATGCAATCTTGGATGCGATTCTAGCGCAAGACCCCTATGCACGTGTTGCGGCCGAAACACTGACTAACACGGGGCTCGTGGTTCTGGCCGGTGAAATCACCACCACCGCAAACGTGGATTACATTCAGGTTGCGCGCAACACCATCAAGCGCATCGGCTACGATAATACCGAATACGGCATAGACTATAAGGGTTGCGCGGTACTGGTTGCCTACGACAAACAAAGTCCAGACATCGCACAGGGCGTGGATCGCGCCTCCGACGATTATTTGAATCAGGGCGCGGGCGATCAGGGACTGATGTTCGGCTATGCCTGCGATGAAACACCGACGCTGATGCCGTTGGCGATTTACCTGTCTCATCTGGTGGTACAGCGTCAGGCGCAATTGCGCCACGATGGCCGCTTGCCGTGGCTGCGCCCCGATGCAAAATCACAGGTCACTATCCGTTACGTCGACGGCAAGCCGCACTCCATCGACACCGTGGTGCTTTCCACGCAACATGCGCCGGAAATGACGTTGGAAGCGATCCGTGAAGCTGCGATTGAAGAAATCATTAAGCCGATGCTGCCCACTGAGTTGATCAAGGGCAACATCAATTATCTGGTGAATCCGACCGGTCGCTTTGTTATCGGCGGCCCGCAAGGCGACTGCGGTCTGACCGGTCGCAAGATTATCGTGGACACCTACGGTGGCGCAGCCCCGCACGGCGGTGGTGCATTCTCCGGCAAGGACCCATCCAAAGTGGATCGTTCCGCTGCCTATGCAGGCCGCTATGTAGCCAAAAACATCGTCGCAGCAGGCTTGGCCAGCAAGTGCCTGGTACAGGTTTCCTACGCGATCGGCGTTGCGAAGCCAACCAGCGTAATGATCGACACCTACGGTACCGGAAAAATCTCCAACGAGAAGCTGACTGCACTGGTGTTGCGTCATTTCGATTTGCGTCCAAAAGGTATCGTGCAAATGCTCGATCTGCTGCGCCCGATCTATGAAAAGACCGCAGCCTACGGCCATTTCGGTCGCGAAGAACCCGAATTCACTTGGGAAAATATCGACAAAGCGTCAGCATTGCGAGCTGACGCAGATATTTAGTCGATATTTCAGCGCAGGCCAATTTGAGCGTAAGCGAAAGTTGGTCGTAGCTAAAACATCGATAAGGCCGCTGCGCTTAGGGCTGATGCAGACTTATAATTTGTCGGTGTTTTGTAACGCTGAAATGGCCGCAAATTCGGCACTTACAGCCATTTTGGGGTAGTCAAAATATCGACAAAGCGTCAGCATTACGAGCTGACGCTGACCTGTAAGGTCGCGCCTTTGGATATGTCGATGTTTTATGAACCTGAATCACCTGCAAATATTTAATTCACAGGTGATTTGGCGTAGCTAAAATATCGACAAGGCTGCCGCACTTAGAGCGGATGCCAATTTATAACTGGTTGATATGTCTGTGCAGCAAAACATAAACACCCCCGCAAACTGAATGAGTGCGGGGTTTTTTTTGTACTACAATGACACATCAAACAAACTCACGAGCCACTCATGTTAAAAAAGATCACCATCGAGCAAATACGCTTGGGCATGTACATACATGAACTGGGCGGCTCCTGGATGGATCATCCGTTCTGGAAAAGCGCTTTTTTACTCGACAATCCGAAAGATTTGCAAACCATCCGTGCTTCCCGTCTCAAGACGGTCTTGATAGATACATCCAAGGGGCTAGATATTGAAAGTGAAAGCGCAGACGCAGAAGGTGAAGAAATTGAAGCGGCTGAAACGGTTGTAACCGAAAGTATTGCCAGTCTCCCCTCTAAGCATATAAAGCGCCTGAGCACAACTCAGGAAGCCGCTCGTGCTGTCGAAATTTGCGCAAAGTCCAGGGAGGCGGTCACCTCAATGTTTCACGAGGCACGGATGGGGAAGGCTTTGAATGGGGAGGATGCATTGGCTGTAGTCGAAGAAATCTCCACATCCGTTATGCGTAATCCCGGCGCGTTAATCAGTCTGGCACGACTAAAGGATAAGGACGATTACACCTACATGCACTCAGTGGCAGTCTGCGCGCTGATGGTGGCGCTGGCCAAGCAACTTGACCTGGACGAAGAGCAGATTCGTCAGGCTGGCCTTGCCGGACTACTGCACGATGTGGGCAAGATGATGATTCCGCCTGAAATACTCAACAAGCCTGGAAAGCTGACTGACACGGAATTTCACATCGTCAAGAATCACCCGACCGAAGGCCACAAACTCCTTTTGGCTAGCACAGGCATCAGCGATATTTCCCTTGATGTCTGTCTGCATCACCACGAAAAAAATGATGGCAGCGGATATCCTGAAAAATTGGCCGGCGATCAGATCAGTCTATTTGCCAAAATGGGCGTAGTGTGCGATGTTTATGATGCCATCACCTCCAATCGCCCCTACAAAAATGGTTGGGAGCCCGCAGATTCGATACGCAAGATGGCCGAGTGGGGTGAAGGGCATTTCGATCAGCGCATTTTCCAGGCATTTGTTCGCAGCATTGGCATTTACCCGACCGGCTCGCTTGTTAAACTTGAATCAACCAGACTCGCTGTGGTCGTCGAACAGTCCGAAAAATCACTGCTTTCACCCAAGGTGAAGGTCTTCTTTTCCACAAAATCCAATGCTCGTATCGTACCTGAGCTGCTGGATTTGTCCCATCCTGCCTGCAAGGATAAAATCACCTCTTTCGAAGAGCCAGCAAAGTGGAATATTCCTGATCTTCAGGAATTGTGGAGTGGAGTAGCTGCGAGTGCCCGGCACAGCCCTTAGCCAAAACAGTTTTTTAGTTTATAATTCGCACTCTTCGAGAGGTGCTGCAGCGGTTATCTATACCCCGTCAGGCTCGAAGTCGTAATTCGCATCAACGGCACCTATTCATTTTCCTAATTTAATGAATGGAGTACTTATGAACGCTGTTGCAAACGGATTTACCGACTACATCGTCGCCGACATGTCACTGGCAGCATGGGGACGCAAGGAACTGGCAATCGCCGAAATCGAAATGCCCGGCCTGATGGCCATCCGCAACGAATATGCAGCCAGTCAGCCGCTCAAGGGCGCGCGTATCACAGGCAGCTTGCACATGACAATCCAGACCGGCGTGCTGATCGAAACACTGACAGCACTGGGCGCAGAAGTGCGCTGGGCGTCATGCAATATCTATTCCACACAGGATCACGCTGCGGCGGCCATCGTCGCGACCGGCACGCCCGTTTTCGCTGTCAAGGGTGAGACGCTGACCGAATACTGGGACTACACGCATCGCATCTTCGAGTGGGCCGATGGCGGCCTGTCCAACATGATTCTCGATGACGGCGGCGATGCAACTTTGCTTTTGCATCTGGGTGCTCGTGCCGAAAAAGACGCGACGCTTTTGAACAACCCAGGTTCTGAAGAAGAGATCTGCCTGTTCAATGCAATCAAGGCAAAACTTGCAATCGACAAGTCATGGTATTCAACCCGTCTGGCCGCCATTATGGGCGTGACAGAAGAGACCACTACCGGCGTACACCGTTTGTATCAGATGCACGAGCGTGGCGAGCTGAAATTCCCTGCGATCAACGTGAACGATTCGGTCACAAAATCCAAGTTCGACAACCTGTATGGCTGCCGCGAATCACTGGTTGATGCGATCAAACGCGCAACAGACGTGATGATTGCCGGCAAGATTGCCGTTATTATCGGTTACGGCGATGTGGGCAAGGGTTCGGCGCAAGCCATGCGTGCACTGTCAGCACAGGTTTGGGTCACGGAAATCGATCCTATCTGCGCACTGCAGGCTGCGATGGAAGGCTATCGTGTGGTGACCATGGATTATGCATGTGAGCACGGCGACATCTTCGTCACCACCACCGGCAACTACCATGTGATCACGCACGACCACATGAAGCGCATGAAGAATCAGGCGATCGTATCCAACATCGGCCACTTCGACAACGAAATCGACGTCGCATCGCTCAAGCAATACCAGTGGGAAAACATCAAACCCCAGGTCGATCACGTGATTTTCCCTGACGGCAAGCGTATCCTGTTGCTGGCTGAAGGTCGTCTGGTCAACCTGGGTTGCGGTACAGGTCATCCGTCCTACGTAATGTCTTCTTCCTTTGCGAATCAGACTATCGCACAGATCGAACTGTTCACGCGCCTGGAAGCCTATCCAGTCGGTGTCTACACGCTGCCCAAGCATCTGGACGAGAAGGTTGCACGTTTGCAACTGACGACACTCAATGCGCAATTGAGCGAGTTGACTGACCAGCAGGCGGCTTACATCGGTGTGCCGAAGAATGGCCCTTACAAGGCTGATCATTACCGCTACTAAGCTACCAGTAACATAGCAATGGCCGCCTCCCTGAACATGTTCAGGTAAGGCGGCTTTTGCCATATAAACCTGGGAAAAATACGATGAAACTATTATTGATCTGGATACTGAACGCGCTGGCATTGATCGCGGTGGCAAATTTCGTCCCCGGCATTCATGTCGAAGGATTTACCGCCGCGCTGGTTGCCGCCTTTGTGTTGGGTCTGGTGAACGCGCTGATCCGCCCGCTGCTGTTGCTGCTCACGCTGCCGGTGACGCTCGTTACGCTGGGTTTGTTCCTTTTTGTGATCAACGGCCTGCTGTTCTGGCTGGTAGGGTCGGTATTACGCGACTTCATCGTTGATAGTTTCTGGCATGGCGTATTAGGCGCCATTCTGTACAGCCTGTTTACCTGGGCGCTGTCCGCAGCTGCCGCACAATTGATGAGAAAATAAGAGGAGATACGAATGAGTCACTCACATATCAGTTTTGAATTCTTTCCACCCCAGACAACAGAAGGCGTTGAAAAACTCACTGTAGCGCGCAAACAACTGGTAGCGCTGAATCCCGAATTTTTCTCAGTGACCTTTGGTGCAGGCGGTTCGACACGTGATCGCACCCTTGAAACGGTTACCCAGATCAAGGCGGACGGTTTTGATGCAGCACCGCATCTGTCCTGCGTCGGTTCCACCCGTGAGAACATTCGCGCGATCCTCAAGACCTATCAGGACGCAGGAATCAGGCGCATCGTCGCATTGCGCGGCGACTTGCCCTCCGGCATGGCCACTGCCGGTGAATTTCAGTATGCCAACGAATTGGTGGAATTCATCCGTGCCGAGACAGGCGATCATTTTCATCTGGAAGTAGCAGCTTACCCTGAGTTTCACCCGCAGGCAAAATCGGCACACGACGATATTTTGAATTTCAAACGCAAAATCGATTCAGGTGCAAATTCTGCAATCACCCAGTATTTCTACAACGCCGATAGTTATTTTCACTTCGTCGACGAATGCCAGAAACTGGGCATCACCGCACCCATCGTGCCGGGCATCATGCCCATCGTGCGCTACTCGCAACTGGCGCGTTTTTCGGATGCATGCGGGGCAGAAATTCCGCGCTGGATGCGCAAAACCATGGAAGGCTTTGGCGATGACAATGAATCGGTGCAAGCCTTCGGTCAGGAGGTTGTAGCCCGCATGTGCGAAAAACTACTCGCCGGTGGCGCGCCCGGATTGCATTTCTACACCTTGAATCAGGCAGCGCCGTGCATCGCCATCGTTGAAAGGTTGGGGTTATAAAAATGCGCGCTCCCGAACTGTTATTGCCCGCTGGCACCCTGGAAAAAATGCGCGCCGCCTATGCTTTTGGGGCGGATGCGGTATATGCAGGCCAACCCCGCTACTCCTTGCGCGCGCGCAACAACGAATTCAAGATGGAAGAATTGCAAATCGGCATTGCCGAAGCGCATGCCTTGGGCAAAAAACTGTTCGTCGCCAGCAATCTGATGCCGCATAATGCCAAGATCAAGACCTATATGGCCGACATGGAACCTGTCATCGCAATGCGTCCGGATGCATTGATCATGGCTGATCCGGGGCTGATTGCGATGGTGCGCGAGCGCTGGCCGGAAGTACCCGTGCATCTATCCGTACAGGCCAATACCGTCAACTACGCGGCCGTCAAGTTCTGGAAGTCGCTTGGCCTGACCCGCGTGATCCTGTCGCGCGAACTGTCGCTGGATGAAATCGAGGAAATCCGCCAGGAATGTCCCGACATGGAGCTGGAAGTCTTCATCCATGGCGCGCTTTGTATCGCCTACTCGGGCCGCTGCCTGCTATCTGGTTACTTTAACCACCGCGACGCCAATCAGGGCACCTGCACCAACTCTTGCCGCTGGGACTACAACATCGACAACGCCGAGGAAAATGGCACGGGCGACATTCAAAAACTGGACTTCGATTTCGACAAAGCACTGGGTCAAAGTGCGCTGTCAGATTGCGGCGGACAAAAACGCCACCCGATGGCCGACCGTGTTTATGTGATCTCACGCCAGGATCATCCGGGCGAATTGATGCCGGTGATGGAAGACGAGCACGGCACCTACATCATGAACTCCAAGGATTTACGCGCAGTCGAGCATGTCGAAAGATTAGCCAAAATCGGCATCGACTCACTCAAAGTGGAGGGGCGCACCAAGTCGATCTATTACGTCGCACGCACTGCACAGGTTTATCGCAAGGCAATAGACGATGCGGTCGCGGGTCATCAGTTCGACCTGAAGCTGCTGGGTGCGCTTGATGCCCTGGCCAATCGCGGCTATACCGACGGCTTTTACGAACGCCACCACACCCACGAACAGCAAAACTACATGCGCGGACATTCGGAGAGTTTCCGTCAGCAATATGTCGGCGACATCGTCTCCTGTGCGGACGGATACGCCGAAATCGACGTCAAAAACAAGTTTTCGGTAGGGGACAGGCTGGAAATCATTCACCCCAATGGCAATCAGATCATCGATCTTGCCGAGATTAAAAATCAGAAGGGCGAGTACGTCACGGTCGCCCCAGGCAGCGGCCACCAGGTACGCATCCCGCTACAGGGCGAGCTGACTCGCGGTATGATTGCGCGGTTTTTATAAACCGACAACAGTATATCTGTTGACGCTTGTCGCTCCACAGATGCACAATACCGCCGTTATCTTAACCGATTTTATTGGCTAATTGTCAAGCCACAGACTATGAATGACCTAGTCCATTATGATTTTCGTATTGATGCTTGGAAGCCCGAAACGCTTCCAATGGCTAGGCTCGCCGAATATTTGACAAAGTTGTCGACTTTATTTGATCACAAGGAACACGTTCATTTTATTAAAGTACGTAAAGGCAGTGCTGTTCTTGAAAATGCCATTGAACCTGAAGCAGCAACAAACGTAATAGCACGCCTTCGGCTAGTGGGCACACCGAATGCCCCAAAGGAATTGGAACAAGCTAACCTAGAAGTCAATCGCATGTTGCGTGAGGATAATGCCTCTGCTACGCTCAGAATCAAACATGGCGAGAATATTTTGGTTTTTCCCGGAAAGAAAACAGCTCTTACAGAAGAGGTGATTGTTCACGAGAAAGGCGATTTAGATGGAATCGTGATACGTGTTGGTGGCAAAGATGATTCGGTTCCCGTATGGATTGAGAGCGAAGGGAAGGTCGTCTATAAAAATTGTTCGGTCAGCAGAAATATAGCGCGGCAGCTAGCAAATTATCTTTTTGGACAGCCGCTCCGTGTAACAGGAAACGGCAAGTGGTGTCGTACCCCAGAACGAAAATGGGAGCTCAAGGAATTTAAGATAAGTAGTTTTGAGGTCCTTGATGACCGCCCACTAGACGAAGTCATTAACGAGCTGAGACAGGTAGAAGGTAATCTGTGGAACGAAATGGATGATCCTCAGGCGGAGCTCAAAAAGCTAAGGGGCGATTGATGTCCGTCGCCTTCGATGCTTCCATACTGATAGATTTATTCAACCCTCGCCTTGGTGGAGATCGACGAGCCAAACTTGACAATCTGGTCAATGAATTACAAAAACAACGAACCAAAATTCTGATCCCCACCCCTGCGCTTACCGAACTATTGATTGGTGCGGGCAAAGCAAGAGGCGCAATACTTCAAAAATTATCTGGTAGATCAGTATTCGAAATCACACCTTTCAACTCAAGGGCCGCAGTAGAGTGTTCTTTATTGCTTGAAGAAGCATTGGACAAAGCGGGGAAACGTCAGATTGCCAAATCAAAAATTAAATTTGACTGGCAAATTGTGGCAATAGCCGCCTGTCACGATACATCTGTTATTTACTCAGATGATGACGATATTGCACGATATGGTAAACGTGCGAATCTTGTTGTAATCAAAACTGATGATTTGCCACTCCCTGTAAGCACTTCACAAGGAAGCCTTGATCTTCAGACAGCAGACTAGAATCCTACCAAAATTGTCGGCTAATTTTCAATCATGATCTTCTCCTCCCTCTCCCAATCTTCCCGCTATGCGGCGCTGCATCCGCTGTTTGCACTTGTGTTCGACTATATCCGTGACAACGATCTGTACAATATGGCGCCGGGGCGTTACCACATCAAAGGTGACGATCTGATCGCCATTGTCGAACATGTGAACGGTCGCCCCCACAACGATGCGCGCCTCGAATGTCACCGCCGCTACATCGACATTCAGCTGGTGCTGGACGGAGATGAAACCATGGGCTGGAAACCGTTGGCGGACTGTTTTAATCCGGTTGGTGAATTCAGCGACGAAAAAGACATCCAGTTTTTCACCGATGCGCCAGCTTCATGGGTGCCGGTGCCGCCCGATCATTTTTGCATCTTTTTCCCCGAAGATGCCCATGCGCCGCTGGTAGGAAATGGTCCGATACGCAAGGTGATATTCAAAATTGCGGTTTAACTTGAAACTGTATAGCGGGATGTAGAAATCCCGCTGTCGGTTATAATCTCTCGACCACCAACCTCACAGGATATTCAACATGGTAAAGCAATTTATCCAGACACCTGACGCACCCGCCGCTATCGGCACCTATTCGCAGGCGATACGCGTAAACGACACCGTGTATCTGTCAGGGCAGATCGGTCTTGATCCTGCCACCATGCAGATGGTGGACGGCGTTGAAGCGCAGATCCACCGCGTATTCAAGAATCTGCTTGCCGTGGCTAAAGCCGCCAACGGCGACCTGAACGATGTGGTCAAACTGAATATTTTTCTGATAGACCTGAAAAACTTCGCGATGGTGAACGAAATCATGGCAAGCTACTTCCAGCAGCCATACCCGGCGCGCGCTGCGGTCGGTGTATCTGCCCTGCCGCGTGGCGCACTGGTGGAAATGGATGGTGTGCTGGTTGTTCAGGCCTGACATTCATGGTCGCTCGTTAATTGGGGTGCGAGTTGGCTACCCCTGCCAAAATTTCCCCTGCCACCCTGGCTAAATTGGCCAAGCTGGGGATACACCATCGCGCCGAGCTGTTGCTGCATCTGCCTCTGCGCTATGAGGATGAAACACAGCTAACACCTCTTGCGGACGTGGAGCCCGGCGGGACGGTACAGGTGCAAGGCATCATCAGCCACGCTGAGATCGTCCATCGGCCGCGCCGTATTCTTATCTGCCGTCTGCAGGATGGGCATGAGGAATTGTATTTACGTTTCCTGAACTTTTATCCCAGCCAGCAAAAACTCTTGTCGGTGGGTAATCAGATACGCGCAATCGGCGAGGTGCGCATGGGCTATTACGGTCTGGAAATGGTCCATCCAAAATGCCGCGCAGTAAATGATGACACGCCCCTGCAATCCTGCCTCACGCCTGTTTATCCCACTACGGCAGGGCTGTCGCAAACCACGTTACGCAAACTGATCGCAAACGCGCTGGAAGTTATCGCGATGCCTGACCCGTTACCGGAAAAATATCACGGAACATTGCGTCTGCCGGAATTCTCAGGCAGCATCAAAATCTTGCATACACCGGAAACTGCGACCAGTGGCCTGGATGATCGTAGCCATCCCGCCTGGCAGCGTATCAAGTTCGACGAATTGCTGGCTCAACAACTCTCGATGCGTGTGCATCATCGGGAACGCAGTTTGCGCATCGCGCCCAGACTTAATTCGCAAAATAACTACACGGCGGCGCTGCTCAAAATCCTGCCGTTTGAATTGACCCGTGCTCAGCAAAAAGTCTTTACCGAGATCCGCACGGATCTTGCCAAACCGCATCCGATGCAGCGACTGTTGCTGGGCGATGTGGGCAGCGGAAAAACCATCGTTGCCGCGCTTGCAGCCCTGCAAGCCATCGAAAATTATTATCAGGTCGCGCTGATGGCGCCCACCGAAATACTGGCAGAACAGCATTATCTGAAACTATCGGAATGGCTGATACCGCTTGGCATTATCCCCGTCTGGTTGTCGGGCAGCCTGAAAAAAAAGGACAAGAAACTGGCAAGCGATAAAATTGCCTCGGGTGAGACATGGCTTGCCATCGGCACCCATGCGTTGTTTCAGGAACAAATCGTCTTTCATAAACTGGGATTGGCGATTGTCGATGAACAACACAAATTCGGTGTTCAGCAACGCCTCGCGCTGCATGCCAAGGGCAAGCAAGCTGTCGATTCGAAATTCGTTGAGCCACACCAGTTGATGATGAGCGCGACACCGATCCCGCGCACGTTGGCGATGAGCTATTACGCCGATCTGGACGTGTCGGTGATAGACGAATTGCCGCCGGGGCGCACGCCCATTGTGACCAAACTGATCAGCGAATCGCGCCGGGACGAGGTGTTCGAGCGGGTGCGCGATGCCTGTCTGTCAGGTCAACAAGCCTATTGGGTGTGTCCGCTGATCGAGGAATCGGAGGTGCTGCAACTGCAAAATGCTGAAGATACCTACCAAATGCTGTGCGTCGCCTTCCCGGAACTGCGCGTGGGGCTCGTTCACGGCAGGATGGACAGCTCGGAAAAGGTCAGCGTGATGGCGGATTTCAAAGCTGGCAAGTTGCAACTGCTGGTCGCAACCACCGTAATCGAAGTGGGCGTTGACGTGCCCAATGCCAGCCTGATGGTAATCGACCATGCCGAGCGCATGGGGCTCGCGCAATTGCATCAACTGCGCGGTCGGGTGGGACGGGGTGCTACGCATAGCTTGTGCATTCTGCTCTATCAAAAACCGCTGTCTGAAATTGCCAGAACCCGTCTTAAAGTCATCTTCGAGAACACCGATGGATTCATCATTGCGCAGGAGGACTTGAAATTGCGCGGCCCCGGCGAACTGTTGGGCGCACGGCAAAGTGGTGTGGCAATGTTACGCTTTGCCGATATCGATGCCGACGAAGATCTGCTGGATCACGCAAGAGTCATCGCTGACGAATTGCTGCGGGATTATCCCGAGGCTGCACGTGCCTACTTACATCGCTGGATGGCGAACAAACATGACTATTTACACGTTTAAGGATTCTTTCTGGAATGGCGCAGCATTGGGCGCACCGCCCGCGCTGCTGCCCTGGCTGCGCGATCACGGATCATTGACGCAGCGCATCGCGCAACGTTGTGCGCGTTTTTCCGTGCGTAATGTCCGGAGTGGATTGGCACGCATCGCGCTGGATGAGGCGTGCGTATTGGGCATTCCGCCACGGCAACTGGCCTGGTCACGCGAAGTGTTTTTATGCGCCGACGATCAGCCCGTGGTATTTGCCCACAGCGCCTGCGCAGCCAAAGATTTGCGCGGCGCCTGGTCGTCGCTGGACTCGCTGGGCAATCAACCGCTCGGTGCGCTGCTGTTCTCGCATCCTCAAGTTGTGCGCCAGCTGCTGCATTACAAGGCGTTGCATGTGCATCATCCGCTGTACCGCCGCGCCGCTGCAGTTTTACCCGAGCACCTCGATCGACTATGGGCACGCAGATCCCTGTTTTATCTGCACAATGCACCGCTGCTGGTCACGGAAGTGTTTTTGCCCGGAATGCTAAAACTTGCATGACAGGACAGGTTAAAATTACAACATGAAATTTTCCGAACGACTACACCTGTACTATCAACTCACCCGCCTGAACAAGCCTATCGGCATACTGCTGCTGCTGTGGCCAACGCTGTGGGCAATCTGGATCGCAGGAAGCGGTCATCCGGACTGGCACATCGTGCTGATATTCACACTGGGCACCCTATTGATGCGTTCGGCAGGCTGCGCGATCAACGACTATGCCGACCGCCACATCGATCTTCACGTGGAACGAACCCAGCACCGCCCCATCACCAGTGGTCGCATCTTGCACAGGGAAGCACTGATAGTGGCTGCGGTGCTTGCCCTTGTTTCCTTCGCACTGATTTTGCCGCTTAATATGCTGACGCTGCTGTTGTCCATCCCCGCCGTTTTTCTGGCAGCCAGTTATCCCTACACCAAACGCTTCTTCGTCATCCCGCAAGCTTATCTAGGCATGGCGTTTGGCTTCGGCATCCCGATGGCCTTTGCCGCCCAATTGAACAGCGTGCCGCCGGTGGCGTGGCTGCTGCTCGCGGCGAATGTATTCTGGGCGATTGCCTACGATACCGAATATGCGATGGTGGATAGGGACGACGACATTCATCTGGACATCCATTCCTCGGCCTTGTGGTTCGGGAAATACGATGTGCTGGCCGTGATGGGTTGTTATGCGGCCACGCTGATACTGCTGGCCATTTCAGGAAGAATGCATGGGCTGGGCATCGCGTATTATCTTGGTCTGATTGCTGCTACTGGCATTGCGCTGTATCACTACACCCTCATCAAACACCGCCAGCGCGAATCTTGCTTCAAGGCATTTCTGCATAACAACTGGTTCGGCGCTGCGGTGTTCGCCGGCATTTTCTTTGACTATCTGCTCGTAAAATGATCACTCCACACAGCATGTTGCGTCGAAGTTACAGTTTGATCGCGCCGCTTTACGATCTGGTTATCGAACGAGCCATGCGCGAAGCGCGCAAACAATCGCTGCACGCCCTGCCCGCAGAGGCTGCCCAGAAAATTCTGATCAGCGGTATCGGCACAGGCCTGGATCTGCCATTTCTACCTCAACTTCACCACTACACGGCGCTTGATTTCAACAATGCCATGTTGTCCCGTGCCAAGGCACGCGGGGAAAATTTGCAGATGGACTGGATTTTGGGGGACAGTATGGCATTGCCTTTTGCAGCAGCGCATTTCGACCATGTCGTGCTGCACCTCATCACCGCCGTTGTGCCTGAACCACATCGCTGCCTGTCCGAAGCGGCAAGAGTATTAAAACCGGGCGGCACGATTGTGCTGTTCGACAAGTTCCTGCGACCCAACAAGTCGGCACCGCTGCGCCGCCTGCTCACCCCCTTGTCCGGTCGTATTGCCACCCGTATGGACGTGGTATTCGAAGATTTACTGCGCGAAGTGCCGGAGCTGGAAGTGATCAGCGATGTGCCGATGATGTTGGGTGGCTGGTTTCGCGGCATCGTACTGCGCAAAATGCCTGAAGCGCAAATTTCGGTCTAACGGGTATGGAATGAATGCCGCAATCCACCATGCACATTTACATTTTTCAAATCTCGCTGCGAAATTCTCACGTTAACCGTTTTTCACTTTACATCAGGCAATAATTTACCGGCACGAGCGGCAATAGTTCATGTGGCTCGCCCATCGCATCGCGCAGATTGATCTCGATAGCACGACAAATTGCGTCGAGTGCCAAATCATTGGGCGCGTTGCCGAAAGGTTCTTCGATTTCATCACCCAGCGCATCTAGGCCGAAGAAAGTATAAGCAACTATCCCGACAACAAATGGCGTCATGAAGCCGATTGTATCGACCAAACCGAAAGGCAGCAGAAAACAGTACAAATAGGCCGTCCGGTGCAACATCAGCGTATAGGAAAAAGGAATGGGTGTGCTCTTGATGCGTTCACAGGCTGCTGCGGCACCTGACATTGCGGAGATGCTCGCATCTATTGATGCCGCAAGACAGCCATCGACGCGCTCCTCATCCATACACTGGCGCAGATCACGGCCCATTTGGTGCATCAGATAATCGGGAATGTTGGAAGTTTTTCTGATCTGATGCCACTCATTTTCCAACAACAGCGGCTTGAGTTCACTGATCGCATCCGTGTCGCGCAACAAATGACGGAGCGCATGGGAAAATGCGATGGTGCGAACGATCATCCTGGCCCGCACATCGTTCAAGTCGGATTCAATCCTGACAGGTTCGGCATACTCAATCAGTGTCAGGCATTGACGCGAGAAATTACGTGTCTGCAGGACGATTTCCCCCCACAACTTGCGTCCTTCACAGTAACGGTCGTAGGCCGCATTGTTGCGAAACCCCAGAAAAATCGCCAACGGCAAGCCTATCAGCGTAAACGGGATCGCGGTCAGCGTGATTTTAAGCCTGAAAAGATCGCCGTGATTCATTGTCACTAGGGTCGCCAAGACGATGCTCACCAGTAGCACCTTCCATATTTGTTTCAGCACCGAACCACGTAAAACCAGAAACAACCCAAGGCCAGAAGGCCTGCCGCGTACGATCATGATTAACCTATCGTTATGGACTATTTAATAGTATGGACGTTACACCCAGTCTTTGGGCTGCAAAAAATTGTCGTACAGTTCAGCTTCCGGCGTGCCTGCCTCAGGATGCCAGTCGTAACGCCATTTCACCAGCGGTGGCATGGACAGCAGGATGGATTCGGTGCGGCCATTCGACTGCAAGCCGAAGATGGTGCCGCGGTCGATAACCAGATTGAATTCAACATAGCGGCCTCGCCTGTATAGCTGAAAATCGCGCTCGCGCTCACCATATGGCGTGTTCATGCGTTTTTCCAGCAGCGGCACATAGGCGGACAGAAAGTGATCGCCTACACTTTGTTGTACGGCGAATGCAGTTTCAAAATCCGGCACGGAAAGATCATCGAAGAAAATACCACCGATGCCGCGCGGTTCATTGCGATGCTTCAAGAAGAAGTAATCATCGCACCATTTCTTGTATTTTGCGTGCAGATTGCCTTCAAATGGCGCAAGTGAATCCTTGCAGATCTGATGAAAATACGCCGCATCCTCCTCGAAACCGTAATAAGGCGTCAAATCCATGCCGCCACCGAACCAGAAGACTTTTTCGCCGTCGGGCTTGTGTGCCATGAACATGCGCACATTGGCATGAGTGGTTGGTGCATAGGGATTTCTCGGGTGCATCACCAGCGACACACCCATCGCTTCCCACGAACAGCCAGCCAGTTCGGGACGGTGCGCAGTTGCGGAGGCGGGCATACTGTCACCCTGCACATGCGAAAATGCCACGCCACCGCGTTCGAGCACATTGCCTTCTTCCAGTATGCAGCTGATGCCTTCCCCTTTGCCGATACTCGTGCCTGTCGCAGTTGAAGTGCCAGCAGGACGCGTCCACTTGTCCCGAATGAACTTTTTGCCATCCACCTGCTCAAGGCGCTCAACGATCAACTCCTGCAACTCAAGCAGATATTCCTTAACGTCTGCACTATTCACGATATTGCTCATATTATCTCCGGCCAGGTTGTTTAGTTGCGTATGATTCTACCATCGGCCCATGCGAGTATGGTCGATGGCAGCTTGCGTTTTCCTACCCGCCCTGGCAAGACCCAAACCTCGCTGCCAAACAGTCGCTGGCACTCGGTATAAGTTTTGGCAGGGGGCATGCCACTCCGGTTGGCGCTGGTGGAAACCAGCGCGCTATGCACACCCTGGCAAAGTGCTTTTGCCTGAGGGTGAGCCGTTAAACGGATTGCCAGTGTATCGTATACACCGCGCAACCAGCGCGGTGTGTTGTTTCGCACGGGCATCAGATAGGTGATTGCCTGACTGCCCGCCGCACACAGTTGCTGCTGTTGTTCCCTATTTAGCGGTTTCAGGTAATTCGCCACCTGAGAATAGGACGATGCGATTAAAATCAACCCCTTGTGTTGCGGGCGCTGCTTGAGCCTTAACAACTTTTGCACCGCAGCACGGTTGGCAGGATCGCACCCCAGACCATAACAGGACTCGGTCGGATAGGCGATTAATCCGCCGCGAGCGAGATGAGCCGCGATTTGGCGATAGGGGGGATGAACAGACGCCACCCGTTTAGCCCCAGACCGAAGGTGGGAAAAGGTCGGCGCGTATGAAAGGCTTGAATTTCAATTCGCTTATTTATGCCGAGGCAAAATCGCACGATAGCCGATGTCGTGACGCATCTGACAGCCGTCAAATTTTATTTCTCCGGCCACCTGATAAGCGCGACGTTGCGCCATGCGTACGCTCTCGCCCAGCGCAGTCACACACAGCACACGCCCGCCCGATGTCACCACCTTGTCATC
>CAWASY010000123.1:0-28608 GCA_963784505.1 uncultured beta proteobacterium
AAAATAGACAGACTCATCCACGACCTTGAGCAGGCTGGTCTGATTGTTCAGTACCGACAATTTTGGGCTGGACAGCACATGCAGCTTGCCGAAGTTTTCCAGTAACTGAATCGAACCCGAGAGACTGAACATGCCGGCTCTGCCCGGATTGGTGTAACTGATGGTGCCCATTGCGGCCAGATTCTGTACATTGGCCGATACCGGGGCAATCTGGGTCAGGCTCAGTCCCAGTGTGCGCAGCAAGGACCAGTCTATGCCCTGCTGGTACTGATCGGACAGGGTAACTTCGACGATGGTCGCTTCAATCAACACTTGGCGACGCGCGTTGTTCATCACCTTGTCGATGAATTCACGCACGAAGGCATGCTGGCGGGAGGTGGCGCGCACGCTGATGATGCCGGTTTCCGGGTTGGCGATCACATAGGCGGCTTCGCGATAGGTGACGCGGCGTGCACGGCTGGTGTTCTGGCTCTGGATCTGTGCCGGCAGGGTCGCGATGGCGCTCTTCTTGCCCGTGGCATCGGTTGCCGTCGTGCCTGTCTGCGGCGTGATCTGTTGCTGATTGTTTTGTTCTACGACGGTTTCGCTCGATCCCTCCGGCAGTTTTTTGTCGGTTTCGCGCAATAAATCCTTGATGTTTTCGGTCAGGGTTTCCCAGAATTCATTGTTGGACAGATTGTCGATGTTGGAGGTAGAACCATTGCTGCCGCCTGAGCCACCCTGTCCTTTGCCGATTACCGCGATGGTAGTGGACATGTTGATGGAATTTTTGGCATTGCGCGCCACGTTGGGATATTCGACTTGGTAGTTTTTCAGGTAAGGGGTGTCCGGCATGATGGCCAGATTGGCACCATTGAGTTCATAGCGCATATCCACCTGTCTTGCGATGGCATCCAGAATTTCTGGCAGGGTGCGGTCGATCAGATTCATCGTCACCGTGCCGGTGATACTGGGATGGATTTCGATGTTGAGTTTTGCATCCCTTGCCAGTGCAAACAGGATTTCCTGGGCAAGGACCCCGTTGACCACCACACTGTAACGCTCGGCTGCAGGACTTGACTTGGGCGGTGGCGGTAACGGTGCGGTATTAACCAGTGGCGGGATCGTGCCAGGAGGTGAGGTTTCGGGCAGGACAATATGCTGTGAGGACGGGGTCATCGCCTGCGGCAGGTGGGTACAGGCCCCCAGCGGGAGGCAGAGCAGGGCCAGCAGGGTGAAAATCGCCTTGCCGTCAATCTTGCGGTCAGGACTAAGCTGCATGGTCTGTTCCTCTTTAATTGCGACTATTTCGGGTGGTCATGCGACCTCATTGTCTGTATTGCGTTTGATCCTGTTGCTTTACTTTTGCAGGCAATGCACGGACGCGCTGATTCGCACCCAGTGTGTTGGCAAGCTGGAAATTTTCCCCTTTGATTTGTGCCGTTTCGTGGTGAGTGTTGCCGTGCGGGTTTGTAAGGTGCAGCTGGCTGGTGTGTGGCTGAGGATATCTGTCCTGTCCTGCCGACAGGGCAATCAGTACGGTTAACAGTTGCGCTTCGAGCATGATCCCCCCCGGAAATTCTGATTGGCACTATCAGTCTGTGCATAAAAAACAGTCAGGCTGTCTGGCATGCAGTCTTTCACTTCAGGCAAACAGGGTCAATATGCCAGAATGCCTAGATAATTAGGTCTATGTATAGCGGGCTAGCCTAGCCAGATGAATGCCATTGCCACAATAAAGAGGAGGATAAGCAAGATGAATGCCGGATTGAGCGTTCGCGTGGAAAAGTTGCTGCCTGCATCCCGAATCGCCATCCTGACGTGGTTTGCCCCGACCTGACGTTTGCCTTGCGCGAAAGCGGCCAGCAGTGATTTGTCCGCGATCAGGTTCAGGCGTCTGGCACGGCCACCCGCGTCGTTGAGCAATAATTTTTCAGCCATGATCGAAAACATGCGCCCGCCATGCCATCCTGCAACCCTTAGCCGGTGATCCAGATAGGCGCGGGAATCCGGAGAAGATAATTTGCGCAGCATCAGTCGATAGACCACACGATCCCGTACCTGTCGCAGTGCCGGTGTTGCCAGTAGCGTGTCCAGTTCCGGCTGGCCGCAAAGCACCAGTTGGACCAGTTTGCGGTGGTCGGTCTCCAGGTTGGACAGGCGCCTGACCTCCTCAAGGGAGTCTGAATGCATGGCGTGTGCCTCGTCGATCAGCACGACGACCTGTCGACCCTGTGCGTGACGTTTGATCAGCTCCTGCTGTAACGCCTCCAGACGCATGCCTGTGCTTGTCACACCCAGATCACGGGCGATGATATCGATGATTTCATCGCGCGAGAAGGCGGGATTCGGCAGGTAAACGGTATCGATGTGCGCTGGCAACCGTGACAGTAGCAAGCGGCTCATCAGCGTCTTCCCGCTGCCAACTTCCCCTATGACCAGTATGATCCCTTCGCACTGCATGGCGGCGTGCAACAGACCGGCGATGAACATTCCCCTGTTCTCCCCTTCAAAGAAAAATCCAGGATCCGGGGTGATGGAAAAGGGTGGCGAATGCAGGCCGAAATAATCCAGATAGAGTGAGGACATGCTGCGTAGTATGCGCCTGCATTCGTTACCGTCAATAAGCCAAAGTATATAGGCCTGTCCTGAGCCAGTCGAAGGAGCATATTGCCAATGCGCTTGCCCCTAGGCACTAATTGCGCTTTAATACGCACGTTTTTAACTGTCGTAATTTTATAATGAAATTTATTGAAGAACTGTTTGAAGGTGGCTTGTGGAATAGCCGATTTGTCATTCTGGCTGCCGTGATCGGTAGTCTGGTGGCGGGATTTGTGATTTTTTACATGGCTACCGTGGACGTGTATTTTCTGTTGGTGCATGCGCTTCATTATACCGATGCCAGTCTGACCGATGAAGCGCGCAAGGCGCTGCATGATGGTACGGTTTCGCATATCGTGGAGGTGGTGGACGGCTATCTGCTGGCGACCGTGATGCTGATATTTGCACTTGGCTTGTATGAATTGTTCATCAGTGATATCGATCAGGCTCACGGCAGCAAGGCATCAGGGAATATTCTGGTCATCAATAATCTGGATGATCTCAAGGGCCGTCTGGCCAAGGTGATCCTGATGATCTTGATCGTTACGCTGTTTAAGGAAGCGTTGCGCATGAAGCTGGATACGCCGCTTGATTTGGTTTATCTGGGTGCCAGTATTACGCTGATTGCACTGGCGCTGTATTTTAGTCATGCCGCTGAAAGTGCGGGTTCGCATGCACAAGCGGTGACTGACGAGTCAGGGCATAAGGGGCATTAGCGCTGTGCCAGGAAAAGTTGCGGTGCTTGAAAGTATAAATCGTTTTCTGGTTCGGGTTTGCGCAGGGTGTGTGCTGTTTTTCCTGTCTTTTTGCAGCATTGCGGCTGATTTTGCCTTGCAGGATATGCAGGGAAAAGTGCATCATTTATCGGACTATCGGGGCAAGTGGGTGCTGGTGAATTACTGGGCGACCTGGTGTCCACCCTGTCTGAACGAAATTCCCGAGTTGAATCGCTTGTCTGCTGCGCATACCGATCTGGTGGTCATCGGTATCGTGATGGATTACAGTTCAGTTCAGTCTGTTGCCGATGCGGTCAAGAAATTGAATATTCGCTATCCGGTTGTGCTGGGTAACCGCAAGGTTGTCTCGCAAATCGGTGACCTGGACGTGTTGCCTACCAGTTATCTGTATGATCCTCATGGCAAACAGATTACCTCGCATCAGGGTGAGGTGACTCGGGAAAGTGTCGAGCACTATATACGGCGGGTTAACTAGCCGAAGCGCCGACGTAGCTGGCGGTGTGCTCGGGCAATGCCCAGTGTCCCTGCCAGGCAGCGCGCACCAGATTCGGGTATTCGGGGCGTCCGAGGCTACCGTTGTATCGACCCAGTGCGCGGTATAAATCGCCCTTTTCGATGTCCAGATAATGGCGCAGTATCGTGCAACCATAGCGCAGGTTGATGCGCATATGAAACAGATCCTGTCCATTGTTGCCGATTTCCTTGACCCAGAATGGCATGACCTGCATGTAACCGCGTGCGCCCACTGATGACACCGCATATTTTTTGAAACCACTTTCCACTTCGATCAGACCCAGCACCAACTGTGGATCTAGCCCGGCTCTTTTGGCTTCGTAATGCACGGTGGCTAAAAAATCTCTGCGGTAATTTGTGTCAGGCAGGCGTTTGGCCAGGCGACGCGACATCTCGTTCATCCAGACGTCGGCTTCATATTGTGTGGCAAATGCGGATTTGGTGGCTGCCAGGTCCGATACGCTGTGCTGCAAGACTGCACGCACACTGGCGGCAAGCGGCTCATAATCCTGTGCGCCTGCCCATGCGCCGGGGGCAAGCAATAGTCCTGCCGCAATCAGTATGGATTTAATTCGCATTTGCTACTCCCCACTTCCGATTCTACGCCAGTTTTGATTGTACAAATTCCAGCGCGTTTTGCAAGGGGAGTGATTGGGAGGCGGTATCCTGTCTGCCCTGATATTCGAGCTTGCCTTCTTTTAGACCCCGCTCGCCCACCACGATACGATGTGGGATGCCGATCAGTTCCATATCGGCAAACATCACGCCCGGACGCTCGTCCCGGTCATCGAGCAGGACGTCTATGCCCGCTGCCCTGAACTGGGCGTACAGTTGTTCGACGGTGCTTTTGACCAGGTCGCTCTTGTTCATGCCTATGGGTATCAGGGCCAAATGAAAGGGGGCGATGGCGGTGGGCAGTATCATGCCGCGTTCGTCAAAGTTTTGTTCGATAGCCGCAGCGACGATGCGCGAGACGCCGATGCCGTAGCAACCCATCTCCATAGGTTGTGCTTTGCCCTGTGCATCAAGAAAGGTCGCATTCATGCTTTCGGTATACTTGGTGCGCAGCTGAAAAATATGACCGACTTCGATGCCTCGGCAAATTTCAAGTGTGCCTTTGCCATCCGGTGAGACATCGCCTGTTATGACGTTGCGAATATCCGCCACCATATCCGGTTCGGGCAAATCGCGTCCCCAGTTGATGCCGGTTGTGTGAAATTTGGGTACATTGGCGCCCGCAACAAAATCGCTCATCAGTGCAACCGTTGAATCGGCGATGACGCGAACAGTTGTCCGATCTATGCCGATGGGGCCCAGAAAGCCGGGTGGGCAGTTGAAGAAAGCGCGAATTTCATCTTCCCTGGCAAAACGGAAATCTGCAAGACCGGGCAGTTTTGCCGCCTTGATTTCGTTCAGGCTATGGTCGCCGCGCAGCAGCAGGATATGCAACTGGTCATTGGCCATCAGCGCCAGCAGTTTGACGGTGCGGGTAAGTGGAATGCCGAGCAGTTCGGCAACCTGTTCGCAGGTGGTCTGTTTGGGCGTGTCGACATTGCGCATGACTTCAGTTGCTGCTGCACGAGCGGTTGCCGCTGTAATGCCTTCGGCGAGTTCCACGTTGGCCGCGTAGTCTGAGGTTGGGCAATAGGCCAGCGCATCTTCGCCGGAATCGGCCAGCACGTGAAATTCATGCGAACCGCTGCCGCCGATCGCGCCAGTATCCGCCGCCACGGCGCGAAATTGCAAACCCAGACGCGTGAAAATTCGGCTGTAGGCCTCATGCATGACACGATAAGTTGCTTCCAGGCTCTCGAAATCGGCGTGGAACGAATAGGCATCCTTCATCAGGAATTCGCGCGCGCGCATCACGCCGAAGCGGGGGCGAACTTCGTCGCGGAATTTGGTCTGTATCTGATAAAAATTGACCGGTAACTGACGATAGCTGCGCAGTTCACGGCGTGCAATGTCGGTAATGACTTCTTCGTGAGTGGGCCCGAAACAGAATGAATGGTTGTGCCTGTCGCGGATTTTGAGCATCTGTGGCCCAAACACTTCCCATCTGCCGGTTTCATCCCAGAGCTCGGATGGCTGAACGGCAGGCATCAGCAGTTCGATTGCGCCGCTGGCATTCATTTCTTCGCGCACGATAGCTTCAACGCGACGCAGCGCACGCAGTCCGAGCGGCATCCAGGTATACAAGCCACTGGCCAGTTTCTTGATGTAACCTGCGCGCACCATCAGGCGGTGGCTGGGGAGTTCGGCATCGGTAGGGGCTTCCTTGAGGGTGGAAATGAAAAATTGTGAAACGCGCATGATGGATGGGGTAGTAAATTGAACAGAAGGCGATTTTACAGGAAAACGAGCGTAGCGATGTTTCGAGCTTGCGGCCAAACGCGTTAAGGATGCGCTGATTTATTCAGCTTGTACTTAGAAAATCCTGTTCGATTTCGCGACTAAGGTGCAGCTTGCGCATTCCCTGCTGCTGACTTTGCCTGCCAGCAATGAGGAATTGTATCAAGTATTGTGTTTGTCGCGCATAATCGCTTTTCAATAAAGGTGAAATGTGAAAGAATCCGACTATTGAAATAACCTGATAGAGTGGCAAATGATAGACCGAGACGGCTACCGCCCGAATGTCGGCATCATTATCACAAATGACAAAAACCAAGTGTTCTGGGGAAAGCGGATTCGGCAACACGCTTGGCAGTTCCCGCAAGGTGGAATACAGCATGGGGAAAACCCCGAGCAGGCAATGTATCGCGAGCTGTATGAAGAAGTCGGTTTATGCCCGGAACATGTGCAAATCCTGGGCCGTACGCGCGAATGGATGCGGTATGAAGTTCCGAAGAGCTGGACCAAGCGGGAGTCGCGTGGCGGTTACCGTGGACAGAAGCAGATTTGGTTTTTGTTACGTTTGGTAGGGCGTGATTGTGATGTCTGTTTACGTGCATGCGCGCATCCAGAGTTTGATGCATGGCGTTGGAATGACTATTGGCTTGATATTCAGGCTGTTATTGAATTCAAGCGCGATGTTTATACCAAGGCGCTGAACGAGTTGGTGCGCTATCTTCCCGAGGTGGGGAATAGGTGTGTCTGTTCATCGCATGCAGACGATTTCTTGTTGCCTGTGCACAGATAATTATTTTGAACAACTGGAGTGAAAACATGATTAAAGAATATGCCGCATTGCAGTCCATCCCGCTTAAATCAGGCGCATCCTTTGTGCGTCCTGTGCAGACATTGCCCGAACGTGTCAAGCTGACCGATCCGGCAATGAATGTGATGACCGATTTGACCAAGGTTTCTGTTGTCAGTGTTCGTGCCAAAACTTCCATGGACAAAGCCAATGCCAAAATGATCCGTTATGGCGTGCGTATGTTGCTGGTGCTCGATGACAATGAACAGGTGGCCGGTTTGCTCACTGCTTCGGATGTGCTGGGCGAGAAGCCAATGCGCTTTTTGCAAAATATGGGCGGTACGCATGATGATATCATGGTGCGCGACATTATGAGCACGCCGCGCGAACTGAGCGCATTGAAGATCGAGGATGTGAAGCAGGCAACTGTCGGACAAATTGTTGTCAGCATGAAACACTCAAACCGTCAGCATGCGCTGGTGATAACCGAAGGTGCGGATGGCAGGCAGATTATGTGTGGTTTGTTCTCAATCACGCAGATCGCCCGTCAGTTGGGCGCGCAGGTGCACAACTTCGAATTGGCGCGTACCTTTGCAGAAATTGAAGCCGCAGTTCCACGTGCCTGATTGAATAACCGAGGTAAAGTTTTATGCGTTTATTAGCAAAAAATATTGCGCTGCTCTTAGTATTGTCTGCCATTGCAGGATGTTCCACCCTCAAGGATGCCAAGACTACGGTGAGTGGCTGGATAGGCAGCACTGACAGCAATACGCTTGACTCGACCAAGGTGTCTGCCAGAAGCGGTACAGGGCCTTTGCTCAAGTATGGCGCAACCTTGCGGGTCAGCAATTACGTTGATCAGCGCAAAGTGGGCAATCCGCGCTTGCTCGGGCAGATGGAGCAGCAGGTTAGTGGGCTCAGTGGCCATGAATTACTTGCGGATCAGGATGTATCGCTGATTGCAACCGGTTCCATCAAGAAGCATTTTGATGCTGAAGGCTTCCAGGTGATGGAAGGCGTCAGTGCCAATAACGCGCTCTTTGAGGTGTCAGGCGTGGTCAAGGAATTGTCGCTGGACATCAAGGAGCGTGATTACATCAACATTGCAATAGAAACCACCTTGAAGGATGTTGCAACAGGCAAAGTTGTCTGGTCAGGTTTGGTGATGGAGAAGGCTGATCGGTTCGCTGGCGTTTCAGGTGACAATAAAGACGATATCATGAATTATTTGAACAGGGAGTTGAAGGTTGTCAGTACCAAGACTGTTGAGGCGATTAGCAGTTCTTTGATGGCGTCCCGTCCCGATCTGTTCAATCTGACGCCTGGTACCAAGCCTATTAAAGGGGTGACAGTTTATGTTGCGCCTTCCTTGCCCAAGGCGGCACCGGTTGCACCGATGGCTCAAAGCTATGGTGTGCAGCAGGGTGCGGATGCACCGGTATCGTCCTACAAGCCTCATGCCAGCGAGACCAATGGGCTGTTGATGGTGAATACCAACCCTTCACGCGCTAAGGTTTATCTGGATGGCGTGTATTATGGTATGTCGCCGTTACGTCTGGAAATGGAGCCTGGCATTCATGCGATCAGCGTGAAGCTGGCTGGATATAATATGGTGACCGAGAAGGTTTCAGTGCGTCGCGGTGATAACACCGAACTGGAACTGAATCTTGATAAGTAAATAACGCTGGCTGCTTGTGCTGGTAGCTGGTAGAAAATAAAAAACCGCCTTTGGCGGTTTTTTATTTTTCGGTATTGGCTATCCGCTATCCGCTGCTAGTGTTTTCCGGTGCTGCCGAATCCGCCCGTGCCGCGCTCGCTTAACGGGAATTCATCAACGATGTTGAATTGAGCCTGCACGACCGGCACAATGACCAGTTGCGCCATGCGCTCCAGCGGCATCAGCGTGAAAGGAATTTGGCTGCGATTCCAAAGCGAGACGAATACCTGTCCCTGATAATCCGAATCGATCAAGCCCACCAGATTGCCCAGCACGATGCCGTGTTTGTGTCCCAGACCCGAACGGGGCAGGATCATCGCGGCGAAGCCCGGGTTAGCCAGGTGGATGGCGATGCCGCTGGGGATCAGTTCGCACTGCTTGGGCTGAATGACCAGCGCATGGTCGATACATGCGCGCAAGTCTATACCGGCCGAACCGTTGGTGGCATAGGAGGGCATGTTTTCATGCAGGCGATGATCCAGAATTTTGACGTCTACCTTGGGGTGTTTCATTCATTTGCTCCTTCGTAACGTTGCGCAATGTGTTGAATCAGTTGTCTTGCCAGAGTCAGTTTGTCGGCATGCGGCAAGGTCGTTGTGCCGTTATCGTCGAATAATATCAGTTCGTTGTCATCCGAGCCTATCGCCTGCTGTGCGATATTGCCGACCAGCAACGGCAGCTTTTTGCTCAGGCGTTTCTGTTCTGCGTATTCATTCAGCTTTTCGCTCTCTGCGGCAAAACCGACACAGTAGGGTGGGTTGGGAAGGCTGGCAACCTGCGCCAGAATATCGGGGTTGGCGATGAGTTCAAGGATCAGATTGGCAGAGGATTTTTTGATTTTTTGCTCGGACGGATGTGCTACGCGGTAGTCTGCTACAGCCGCCACCGCGATGAAAATATCGCAGGCCGCGACGTTTTGCATGACGGCGTCAAACATTTGCGCTGCGCTTTGTACGTCTATTCGCTGTGCGTTAAGCGGCGTCGCCAGCGCGGTAGGGCCGGACACCAGTACGACTTTTGCTCCCAACTCCAGTGCTGCCTGCGCTATGGCGTAGCCCATCTTGCCGGAACTTTTGTTGGTGATGCCGCGCACCGCATCGATAGGCTCATACGTCGGCCCTGCGGTCATCAGGATTTTTTTACCCGAAAGCCGTAGGTCGGGTTTCAACCCGACGTTGCGGTGTCGCGTTAAAACGCGACCTACAATTTCTTGCGCCAATGCTTCCGCTTCCAGCATCCGCCCCATGCCTTCCTCGCCGCAGGCCTGCATGCCGCTGTCCGGCCCCAGCACCTGTACGCCATCCTTGATTAAAAGTGCAATATTGCGTTGCATTGCGGGATTGAGCCACATTTCACGGTTCATCGCAGGTGCAATCAGCAATGGGCAGTTGCGCGCAAGACACATCGTAGAGAGCAGGTCATCCGCCAGTCCGTGGGCCAGCTTGGCGATGAAATCCGCACTGGCGGGTGCGACGATAATGGCGCGGGCTTCACGGCTCAGATTGATGTGCGCCATGCTGTTCGGCATGCGTGCATCCCATTGGTCGGTATAGACGGGTCTGCCGGACAAGCCCTGCATCGTGGTCGGCGTAATAAAATGGCAGGCTGCTTCGGTCATTGCGACTTGCACCGAAAATCCCTGCCCCATCAGCAGGCGCAGCAATTCCGCCGCCTTGTAGGCTGCGATGCCGCCGCTGATGCCAAGGACGATGTGTAATTTATTCATGCTGCGCATCTTACAAGAAAGTGCCGCTAATGAGTGGCGGATTTGTTTTTGAGTGGCGACATTTCACTGTTTAATTCAGCCTGATGCAGGCAGCGCTGGTAGCGGCCATACACCCGATTTGCGAACCATTCTGTGGTGAGTTTACGGCGAATCTTCGGACTTGTCAGATTGATTTGTGGCATCGCGACGCGAGCCTGCGTACCCGTTTTGTCGGCCAGTGCGAACAGCCGGTTGTACAGTGCGCTTTTTCCAAAGCCCGATAATTTTTCCAGCAGCAAGTCACGCTGTATTTCAGCTTCGTTCATTTTCAGGGGATGGCTGATGGAGAGCAGGGCGGTCAAGGTGGCACTGGGTTCGGGCGCAACGGCGCCATTTTTATAGCGCAGCAGGTCGCCATCCGTTGCAAGTTGCCTGCCACTGATTTTAGACAGTGCCTGCTGAAAGGCGGCATTGCGGCTGCTGTAGCGTCCTGCGTTGAAGTCGGCGAAACGATACAGCATGTTATCGTAGGGCGCGGGATAGTCGAGCAGAATGGCGCTGCCGAAATAGATGCCGCCGCGACGGCTGAAAACTTCGTTGCGCAGACCGCCGTTTAGGGCATAGGGGTAGTGGCGTACTCGCGCATGGGCTTCAGCAAATTCGACACTCACCTGCATCGGTCCGCCGGTGCGGATCGGATTGTAGTGTGGAAACAGATCCTTTCCGGCGGGCACGCGATCGACGATTTCCTCGATCAGGTCGCTTAGTTCCTTTTCGGTCTTGAGCGCATCGATGCGCTGACTGTAACTTCTTCCATTCTGTGAACTGGTTTCTAGCATCCAGTCGATTACGCGTTGCGGAATGCTGTATTTCTGGCTGCGCTGGGTAATTTCGCGTCTTACGATAGCAGGCAGGCCTGGCACGACAGGGTCAGCCTGAAAAGTCGATTCCTGTTCGATGATGGCAATGACCGCGCAGAAATTTTCCGGTTTGGGTGATATTTGCAGGGATTTGAAAGCACTTTGAATGTCGTTTGCCCATCCTTCCTTGTCCTTGAGTTTGGCGGGTAGTAGTTTTGTAACAAGTTTGTGAATTTGAGTATCGGTCGATTCAGCGGGGGCGGGCGTGGGTGAGGGGATGGCTGTTGGCGTAACGGGGGGGGGCGCAGGTTTGGTTCGTGTGTGTTGCAGTACCTTGGGTAACTCGGTCTCAGCCGGTTGGGCTGCTTGCTCGGGCGTACTGGCACAGCCCGCTGTCAGGGCAAGCAGAATTATAAGGATGGAGCGTTTTAAAGTAAGCACGTTAGTCTGGTTTGGAGGCGTTGCTGCCATGGCCGCAACGCCTCCAATGTGCTCTTAAATTTGTCGGGCCAGTTCGGTTGCTTTGCCGATGTAGGTTCCGGGCGAGAGTTGCAGCAGGCGCTGTTTTTCAGCATCGGGAATAGCCAGCGTGGCAATGAAGGCTTGCAAGGAATCGCGGTTGATGCCGCTCTGGCCGCGCGTCAATTCCTTCAGTTTGTCGTAGGCATTTTCGATGTTATAGCGACGCATCACGGTCTGGATGGGCTCTGCCATGACTTCCCAGCTTGAATTCAGATCGTCGGTCACGCGCTGTGCATTGACTTCCAGCTTGTTCAGTCCCTTGAGACACGATTCGTATGCCAGCAGGGAGTAACCCAGTGCAACCCCCATGTTGCGCAATACGGTCGAGTCGGTCAGATCCCGCTGCCAGCGCGAGATCGGCAACTTTTCGGACAGGTGGCGTAGCAGTGCGTTTGCCAGACCCAGATTACCCTCGGAATTTTCAAAATCGATCGGATTGACCTTGTGCGGCATGGTGGAGGAACCGACTTCGCCTTTGATGACCTTCTGCTTGAAGTAGCCCAGCGAGATATAGCCCCAGATGTCGCGGTTCAGGTCGATCAGGATGGTGTTGATGCGCGCGAACGCGTCGAACAGTTCCGCCATGTAATCATGCGGTTCGATCTGGATGGTGTAGGGGTTGAAGGTGATGCCCTGACTGGTTACGAAATTTTTTGCGAAGCCTTCCCAGTCCACGTCGGGATAGGCTGCCAGATGTGCGTTGTAATTGCCGACTGCCCCGTTTATTTTACCCATGATTTCAACCGCTGCCAGGCGTTGTTCGGCGCGTTGCAAACGATACACCACGTTGGCCATTTCCTTGCCCAGCGTGCTCGGTGTGGCAGTCTGACCGTGGGTGCGGCACAGCATCGGCAGATCGGCCAGTTGATGTGCAAGATGGGTTAGTCGGGTTGTGACTTGTTGCAACGTCGGCAGCATGACGGCATCGCGACCATTCTTGAGCATCAGTGCATGGGACAGGTTGTTGATGTCTTCGGAAGTGCAGGCAAAATGGATGAATTCAAGCACTTTTGCGGTTTCCGGATTGCCGGACAATTGTTCGCGCAGCCAGTATTCGATGGCTTTGACATCGTGATTGGTGGTGCGCTCAATGATTTTGATCTGTTCTGCATCATTTGCAGTGAAGTTGGCACTGAGTTCATCCAGTTGAGCGATGGTCTGGGTTGAGAATGGGCCGACTTCGGGTATGTCCTGCTGGGCGGCAAGCGCCTTGAGCCATTCGATCTCGATATGTACACGAAAACGGATCAGACCGAATTCACTGAAATAGTTGCGCAAGGCATCGACTTTGCCGTGATAGCGTCCGTCCAGCGGTGAAAGTGCGGTAAGTTTTGTCATGGCAGTGCCCGAAATCGTAAAACGTGTATTTTACGCGAATCAGGCCTGTCCTGCCTCAATGATCGCACCGCCCAGACACACTTCGCCGTTATACAGCACGACGGACTGGCCTGGGGTGACGGCCCATTGCGGTTGATTAAATGAAATTGAGCAGTTGTCGACGGTCAGTTTCGTGATGCGACAGGGCGCATCCGATTGGCGATAACGGGTCTTGGCGGCATAGGTGTGTTCAACCAGTGGCGCGCTGCCGCTGATCCAGTGGGTATCGAGCGCAGTCAGGCTGGAGCTCAGTAGCGCAGGATGGTCATGCCCCTGCACCACGATCAGGCGGTTGCTTTCCATGTCCTTGGCTGCAACAAACCACGGTTCACCGCTCGATTGCCTGTCGCCGCCGATGCCCAGTCCCTGCCGCTGGCCCAGCGTGTAAAAGGACAGGCCGACGTGATGACCGACTAGGCGGCCTTCCGGTGTGCGCATCTCGCCCGGTTGGGTGGGCAGATAGCCGCTCAGAAATTCGCGGAATGGGCGTTCGCCGATGAAGCAGATGCCGGTGCTGTCCTTTTTGGAAAAATTGCAAAGCTGATGCTGCTCGGCAATTTTACGAATTTCTGATTTGAGCAATTTCCCCAGCGGAAACAGGGTTTTGGATAGTTGTGCCTGATTCAGTCGGTGTAGGAAATAACTCTGGTCCTTGCTCGTATCACAGGCTTTGAGCAACTGGAACAGCCCGTCCACTTCGCGTACCTGTGCGTAATGCCCGGTGGCGATGGTATCGGCACCCAGACTCATCGCGTGATCAAGGAAGGCCTTGAACTTGATTTCTGCATTGCACAGGATGTCCGGGTTGGGCGTGCGTCCTGCCTGATATTCGCTCAGGAAGGAACTAAATACGCGATCCTTGTATTCCTTTGCGAAATTGACCGCCTCTATCGGTATGCCGATGGTGTCGGCAACAGAAACGGCATCAATCAAGTCCTGACGGGATGAGCAGTATTCGCTGTTGTCGTCATCCTCCCAGTTCTTCATGAACAGACCGATCACGTCATAACCCTGTTGTTTGAGCAACAGCGCGGTGACCGAGGAATCGACCCCGCCTGACATGCCGACGACAATGCGGCGTTTGTGATTGTTTTTCACGTTTGCGCTTCCTTCCGCTTGCGTGGGATAACCAGCGACTTGCCCGCTTGCGGGCTTAGTCGAATGGCTAGTAGTTCCATCAAAGTTGGATAGGGGGCGCGAGCTTGCTCGTTATTCATAATGTGTTAGCAGATCGAGTGGATAGCGCTTACCAGCAAGATAGTCTTCGCAGCAGCGTAATACCAGCGGGCTGCGGTGTAGCGCCTGATTTGCGCGAATTTCATCGATCGTCAGCCAGACAGTGCGCACGATACCCTTGTCCAGCTTGCGTTCTGGATGGTGATTTGTGATCTTTCCGCTAAAGGAAAAGCGCAAAAAGGTGGTGTTCGATTTTTCGGCGTGCCAGTGGTAGATGCCGATCAGGCAGTCGGGTTCGAAATCATAGGCGGATTCTTCGAGTGTCTCGCGTATGGCGGCAGTGGACAGTGTCTCGTTTGGCTCCCAGTGTCCGGCGGGCTGGTTGTAGCGCAGACCTTGCGAAGTTACTTCCTCGACAAGCAGAAAGCGACCATCCTTTTCAATGACGGCGGCTACGGTGACGTTCGGTTTCCAGATCATGTCAAGTTGGGTGATGTAGCGATTCGGGTAATGGTATCACTTAACGTGCGGAAAATAAAAAAGGCAGAGGTCTCCCCCTGCCTTTGTTGCAGCGATCAGGCTATTACTTGGCAGCTGGTTCAGCTGCTTCAGTCTTGGCTGCAGCCTTTTTGTGCTTCTTATGCTTTTTGACTTCTTTTTTCTCTTGCGCCTTGGTTTCTTTCTTTTCTTCGGCCTTGGCTTCCGTTTTTTCAGCAGCTGCAGTCATGGCAGTTGGTGCGGATTTTGCAGGTGCAGCTTCAGCAGCGACAGCGGTGAAAGAAACAGCGGCGAATACAGCAGCGATCAATACGGATAACAGTTTGCTCATGGTGAACTCCAAATTAAGTCGATTAATGATACTTGGCATATTTGCCGACACGCCTGTGTCGCTGCATACAACGTGCCGTAAGTTTATTGGTTTACAGCAAATTAAATTTGTAACAATTAGTTACAATTAAACCGAGATTTTCCATTGTTAGAACCAAAACTGCGTCACACCGGCCAGAAACCCTCACCTCCACTCCTCGCTTTGCTCTCCTCTCCCGAAGGGAGAGGATACAATTGCCCTTTCTCCCTCTGGGAGAAAGTTGAATAGAGGGCCAGCCGGTGTCCAGCAGGAGAATGGCGCGTGCGATTGACTACACGCTGAATCGCTGGGAGAGTCTGGTTCGCTATGCGCAGACCGGCAATCTGCCGATCGATAATAATCCGGTTTATGCCGATAACGGCATAAACCGGATAATGCCGCGTTCCGGATTATGCCGATTCGACGTTGCGTACAGCCATTCTTTCGGGGGAATCCCTGCTCCTCGCCATTCCTATTGTCGGCATAATTAAAGGCCTTCAAGAAAGGCGAGCAAGGGATCCTGCGGTTTATATCTGGTTGGTACGAGGCCACTTTCATTGGCATGAGCGAGTGCACGTTCCTTTAACCGCATGTCGGCATGCAAGTATATTTGGGTTGTTTCGGACGATTCATGACCGAGCCAGAGTGCAATCACGGTCAGATCCACGCCACGTCGCAGCAAATCCATGGCGGCCGCATGCCTCAGCGTATGCGGCGTGACGTTTTTTTCCTTGAGCGAGGGACAGGTAGTACACGCGGTTGCGGTGTGACGAGCTACTAACAGTTGAAGTGCATCGGCGCTAAGATGCCCACCGCGCGAACTCGGAAATACGGGTGAGCCAGGTCCACCAGGCTGTCGTGACAGCCACTGTTTCAGGATCGCCACAACGTCGGGGCGGAGTGGCGTGCATCGCATCTTTCTCCCTTTGCCTAAGCAGCGAACATGGGCGCCGGTACCAAGCGCAACATCCTGGCGCTTGAGTGAGGTGAGCTCGTGATTGCGAAGTCCGGTTTGAGTGGCGACAAGAAGCAGCGTGCGATCCCGGCCCCCAATCCATGTTCTCGGATCAGGGGCCGCAACGAGAGCCGTAATCTCTTCCTCCGTGAGAAACTCGACCGGACCATGTTCGCAGCGTTTGGTTGGAATCGCAAGAATGCGCTGGCACTGAAGAACGAGCGCAGGCTCGCTGATCGCGACGAATCGAAAGAACGCGTGGATTGCAGCGAGACGGGTGTTGCGTGTCCGCACGGAGTTGTTTCTTTCCAATTCAAGATATCGTAGGAATTTCTCGATGAAGATTCCATCAAGCTCGTCCAGCAGCAATTTGCATGGTGTCCGACCAAAATGTTGCGTAGCGAATCTCAGTAACAATCGGAAGGTGTCGCGGTAGCTCGCTACCGTTTCCGAGCTGACGCCTTGCTGCTCAAGCAGGCGTTGCATAAAGAAGCGCTGTAGTAGTGACGCGAGGCCAGCGGAGTTCATGGTCTTTCTCCCGTATATTTCTCACCAGGATAGTTGGCCGCAAGCTGTAGAAGCTCGGGGACCGCCTCGATATACCAATAGGTGAGTGCGACATCGACATGTCCGAGATACGTAGCCAGCTTTGGCAGTTCGCGCGCCACGTCGAGTCCGGCACGATACCATTCGACAAGCCGCCCAGTCGCGAAACTGTGTCTGAAATCCTGGAGACGCGGCCCATGACCATTGCTGTGATGCTCAGTCGCTTCCCTCAGACCGATTGCACGGGACATATTGGCAAACACGCGCCTGGCGGAACACCCCAACAGCCTCTTGCCGTTCTCGCCAATGAGGAACGCCTCGGTCAGCCGAAACGAACAGAGTTCATCACGACGTTGCCCATAGCGTTCAAGCGCCATACGAGTCGACTCTTCAATTGGAACGAAGCGTGACTTCCCGAACTTCGTTTCTCGGATTGAAAGAATCCCGTTCGCAAGATCGACGTCGGAGCGGTCAAGTGCGAATGCCTCACCTGGCCTCAGGCCGGTCGAGACCAGAAGTCCAACGAGTGTTGAATAGGTCAAAGCCCGCAGCCCTGTACGCGAATGCAGACAGCGAGCCTCGGCCATGAGCTGGCCGATCTCCTGTTCGGTATAAATGTGCGGTGTATTGCGTCGACGACGTGCATCCAGCAGGTGCTTCGGGGGAATCTCGGTACGGATATCAAAGGCGCTGAGCCACGCGGCGAACCCCCGTACCTGTGAAAACCGTCGCCCCCATGTGGCACGTTGAACAAGTTTCGGTTCCATCGCCCAGCGTAGGCTAAGATTGATAGTGATGAACTCGGCTCCCTCATGTTCGAGGAAGTCGACAAAGTGATCAAGTGCCAGCGCTGGTTCATAAAACTTCATTCCAAGGGCTCGGCGAATCGCCACATACTGAATCAGGGCATCACGAATCGCGCTCATCATGCACCTCCAGTCGTTGGCCAGGCTCGCGCGACGCCACGCAAGGATTCAAATGAGACCTTCGCGTAGATCGCGGTACTGTCTTGTGAGCGATGCCGCAAGACTTCGGCGATTTCCGCCATGGATGCGCCGTGGCGAATCATCATCGTCGCCAGGCCGTGACGGAACAGGTGTGCGGCGCCGCGACTTGATGGACGAAAGCCCGCACGCACGAAGGCCAATCGTACGATGTGGCCAATGGCTGCGGGTCCTGTCAAGCCAACATGAGGCGCCAACATTCGCAGAAAAACTCGGCGAGATGCGCTGGCGCCGCGGTCCTCATGAAGATACCGGGCAAGTGCCTCACCAATGTCGGACAGCAACGGCATGTGCGCGATCATTTGCCCCTTTCCGTGGATTACGAGCTCCCCCGAACGCCAGTGGATATCGCCGAGTTCGAGCGCGACGACCTCTCACGCGCGCAGGCCGAGCCGCGCCAGCAAAAGCAGAATCGCGTAGTCACGGCGCCCAGTAGGTGTCGATTGATCCGTGGCCGCAAGAATACATTCTTCCTGCTCAGGCGAGAGGAATGGCGGCACGGACGATTGTCGCCACGTTTTAACTGTCGGCACGAAATGCGAGTGATCGCGCACCGTATCCCCATGAAGGAAGAGAAAACGGCAAAATGAACGGAGCGCTATGGCCAAAAGCCGTACATACTCGCCTGATCTGCCATTACCTCGAATCAGGAGATAATTACGGAGCGTCGCGGCGTCGAATGCGCGAGACGATATGCGGCCGCTCCCAGCGTTCTGGCTGTCAAGGAAATCACGGATGAGGGGGGCGTAGACATTCACTGAATTCTCCGCGAGACCTCGATCCTGACGCAGATACTCCACGTATTGGCGATTGATGCAATCAACTTCTGGCTCGGCATTCGGCAATGGCACTCGCACCAGCGACTCGACGCGCAGATAGGCAAGGTGGAGCCGCAGTACAGATAGTTTGAATCGAACGTAAGACGCTCGCACACCAGGCGGGTTTTTAGCAAACTCGGCAATATCAGATTCATTCAAATGTTCCAGAACGACCGACTTACTCCGCATCCATCGCGAAAAGGCGTTCAGCACCCGTCGCTTTTTATCCAGAGTTACTTCGGAGTAGCCAGCCTGGCGTAGTTGCTCAAGAAACGCGTCAATATGATATTCGCGCAGCCCGGGGGGCGCGCCATCTTCGAATGTGTCGTTCGTTGTCATTTGATTTCTCCTCAACCGGCATGAGTGCCGGGCTGAAGAAATCATATAAGTTATGCCGACTCCTGAGTCATCGAACGCCAGTCGACATCATGGTCATTTACTGCAACTCGGCATAATCCGGAACGCGGCATTACCCGGTCGAGAACGTCATTCTCCCGATTGCACTGGGCAAGAAGAATTGGCTGTTTGCAGGAAGTGAACGTGCCGGTAAACGCGCTGCTGCAATACAAAGCCTGTTTGCCACCGCCAAGCTTAACGGCATTGAACCTGCCGCCAGGTTTAAGGATACACTGGAAAAACTTCCTGTCTGAACCATGAGACGAATCGACGAACTTCTGCCCATCAAATCAACTGCATAGATTCAACAACATTAATAGATGGTGCGACCGGACGCGACCGAAGGTGTCATTAAGGAAAATATCCTTCCCTCAGATGAGAAATAACCATTGGACGCGAGGGGAAGATATCAAAATTTTTTTGCTACGACTTCGGCTGTGCTCCATGTGTGCGGGTGATGCAAAGCGATAGTCAGCCTTCCTGATTGCAGTCCGTCGCGAATGAGTGCTATGGCCGAGCTGTAGGCATCCAGTCGCAAAGAACGCTCCTCATTTCTCATTAAGTCGCATTTATTGCTCCTTGTTACACCCGTATCCGGGAAACCAGTGGTTATTTCGCCACTGCTGTGCAGTGAAAGCACCGTAATCTGGTACTGCTTACAGCAGTACCAGATTGTCCCTGTGTATGATTTCGGCATCACCGCCGTAGCCTAACAGGGTTGAGATTTCACTGCTGGCATGGCCCAAGATACGCTGCGCTTCGATATGATTGTAGTTGACCAGGCCGCGTGCAAGGTCGACGCCCTGCTCACTCACGCAGGCAACGACCGAGCCGCGCTGAAATTCACCGGATACACTTTTCACGCCGATAGGCAGCAGGCTTTTGCCATAATTTTTTAGCGCCCGGATTGCGCCGTCATCCAGTACCAGTCGCCCCGTGACTTGCAAATGGCCTGCCAGCCATTGCTTACGGGCTGCGAGTGGCAGGGCGGGTGCGGTGAGTAAAGTGCCGATGGCGACCCCCTCGAACAGTCTTAACAGCACATCCGGTTCATGGCCTGAGGCAATGGCGGTATGCGCACCACTTTGCGCAGCGCGCTTGGCGGCCAGAATTTTGGTAAGCATGCCGCCACGACCAATGCTGCTGCCCGCGCCCCCTGCCATCGATTCCAGTGTTGCATCCCCTGCTTCCCCTAGACTGACCAGTGTGGCATCCGGATGCTTGCGCGGATCAGCGGTGAAAAGGCCGGTTTGGTCGGTCAGGATCACTAGTGCATCAGCATCGATCAGGTTGGTTACCAGCGCACCCAGTGTGTCGTTATCGCCGAATTTAATTTCATCTGTCACCACCGTGTCATTCTCGTTGATGATGGGAATAACACGAAGATTAAGGAGGGTTGTCAGGGTTGCACGTGCATTCAGGTAGCGCTCGCGGTCAGCCAGATCAGCGTGGGTTAGCAACACTTGCGCCGCGTGCAAGCCGTGTTTGCGGAAACAGGACTCGTATGCCTGTACCAGCCCCATTTGCCCAACTGCCGCAGCAGCTTGCAATTCATGGATGGAAACAGGGCGGGTACGCCAGCCCAGACGCTGCATGCCTTCGGCAATTGCGCCGGAAGACACCAGAACGACCTCGTAACCACGGGCGTTGAGGGACGAGATTTGTCTTGCCCAGTTGCCCAGTGCGTCAAGGTCGAGACCGGCACCCTGATTGGTTACCAGCGAACTGCCGACTTTAACAACGATGCGGCGGCATTCGGTTAATACTGTTTTCATGGTCGAATTCAATATTGTAAAAGTTAGAATATGCCACTAGCTACTAGGGAGACGCTGATTTATTCACTTTCGTCGTTCCCGCGCATAACCAGCCACTTAGCGCATGTATCACCGCGCTTAGTGGAATGGCTAGTTGTTTTATCAGGCGGGAACCCAGTAAAATCAATAAGCTGGATCTCCGCATTCGCGGAGATGACGAATAAATTAGCGCTTCCTTAGCTATAAGCTTCCTGCATCCATTTCCTGTGCGCCGTCAGCTGCCGCCTGTTGTTCAAGTTCCTTTACTTCCAGCAGGTGTTCCATGATAGCGTAGGTGAGTTCGCGGCAACCTTCGCCGCTGATTGCCGAGATCACGAAATAGCGGTCATAGTCGGAGAACGCCTTGAGAAATTCGGCAACGGTGGCGTTTTTGTCTTCCAGCAGGTCGACCTTGTTTAGCAGCAACCAGCGCGGCTTGTCATACAGTGAGTGATCATATTTTCTCAGTTCGTTGAGAATTGCTTTCGCCTCATTGACCGGGTTGCCTTCCTCGTACAGCGGTGCGATATCGACCAGATGCAGCAACAGGCTGGTGCGCGCCAGATGACGCAGGAACTGGTGGCCGAGGCCTGCGCCTTCTGCGGCACCTTCGATCAAGCCTGGAATGTCGGCGATGACAAAACTCTTTTCATGCGAGACACGCACCACGCCCAGATTGGGATGCAGCGTCGTGAACGGATAGTCTGCGACCTTGGGGCGAGCAGCGGATACCGAGCGAATAAAGGTCGATTTTCCGGCGTTGGGCATGCCGAGCAAACCCACATCAGCCAGTACCTTGAGTTCCAGTTGCAATTCGCGCATCTGACCTTCGGTGCCGGGGGTGCATTGGCGAGGTGCACGGTTGGTGCTGGATTTGAAATGGATATTGCCCAGTCCGCCTTTGCCGCCTTCGGCCAGCATGACGCGTTCGCCGTCATGGGTCAGATCCGCGATCACTTCACCGCTGTTGATGTCGGTGATGACGGTGCCCACCGGCATGTGCAGGATGACATCATCCGCGCCCTTGCCGTAACAATCAGAGCCACGGCCGGATTCGCCGTTGCGCGCCTTGTGGGTGCGGGCAAAGCGAAAGTCCACCAGCGTGTTGATGTTGCGATCGGCCTCTACGAATACACTACCGCCGCGTCCGCCATCGCCGCCATCCGGTCCGCCTTTTTCGATGTATTTTTCACGGCGGAAACTGGCGATGCCATTGCCGCCATTGCCTGCGATGACTTCGATTTTGGATTCGTCAATAAACTTCATTTTTTCCCGCCGATAAAAAAAGCCCTACCTTGCGATAGGGCTGATTTGCAACCATTCGAAACAGCTTACGCTGCGACGATGGAAACTGTTCTACGCTGTTGTGCGCCCTTGATGGCGAACACGACGCGACCTGTTACTTTTGCGAACAGGGTATGATCCTTGCCCATGCCGACGTTCTCGCCGCGATGGAATTCCGTGCCACGCTGACGAATGATGATGCTGCCAGCATTGATCAATTCGCCGCCGTAACGCTTGACACCCAGTCGTTTCGAGTGCGAGTCGCGTCCGTTACTGGTACTGCCGCCGCCTTTTTTTGATGCCATGGTATGTGCTCCTTAAATTACGCGGAAATGCCGTCGATACGGATTTCGGTATAGTTTTGACGATGTCCCTGATTCTTCTGGTAGTGCTTGCGACGGCGCATCTTGAAGATACGGACCTTGTCGCCACGACCGTGGGAAACGATGGTTGCGGCAACGGTTGCGCCGACCAATATTGGTTTGCCAACAGACAGTTTGTCGCCGTCAGCAATCATCAACACCTTGTCCAGCACGATGGCTGATCCGATGTCGCCGGAAATAAGTTCTACCTTGAGTGTTTCGCCGGTAATGACACGATACTGCTTGCCACCGGTTTTAATGACTGCGTACATAACAACCTCTGAATGCGGATTTTGCGAAAGCGAGGATTATACAGAAAAATCCCGCTGCGTCAAAAACCTTTTGTTAAAAATATGATGAATTAAATGATCGGTCCGGATTGACCTGTTTAGCGACGCATCGAATCGAAGAATTCCGCGTTGTTCTTGGTCGCCTTGATCTTGCCGAGTAAAAACTCCATTGCTTCGAGTTCGTCCATCGGGTAGAGCAGTTTGCGTAGCAGCCAGATTCTTTGGAGAATGTCTGGTTTGATCAGCAATTCTTCCTTGCGGGTGCCTGAGCGGTTGATGTTGATCGCAGGATAGATGCGCTTTTCAGCCATGCGTCTGTCCAGATGGATTTCCATGTTGCCGGTACCCTTGAATTCCTCGTAGATCACGTCATCCATGCGGCTACCGGTATCGACCAGTGCCGTGGCGATGATGGTCAATGAGCCGCCTTCCTCGATGTTACGGGCCGCACCGAAGAAGCGTTTGGGGCGATGCAGGGCATTGGCATCCACACCGCCGGTTAATACCTTGCCTGAAGATGGGATGACGGTGTTGTAGGCGCGTGCAAGACGCGTGATGGAATCGAGCAGGATGATGACATCCTTTTTGTGTTCGACCAGTCGTTTGGCTTTTTCCAGTACCATTTCGGCAACCTGTACATGGCGGCTGGCAGGCTCATCGAATGTTGAGGCAACCACTTCGCCGCGCACGGTGCGGGTCATTTCGGTCACTTCTTCGGGGCGTTCGTCGATTAGTAACACGATTAGTGTGGCGTCTGGATTATTCGCCGAAATGGAATGTGCGATATGTTGCAGCATCACCGTCTTGCCGGACTTGGGTGAGGCGACCAGTAGGCCGCGTTGACCCTTGCCGATCGGTGCGATGATGTCGATGATGCGTCCGGTGACATTTTCCTCGGCGCGGATATCGCGCTCAAGAATGAGTGCCTCGGTCGGGAACAGCGGTGTCAGATTCTCGAACAGGATTTTGTTCTTGGCATTCTCGGGCGCTTCGTCATTGACCTTGTCGACTTTAACCAGTGCGACATAGCGCTCGCCATCCTTGGGCGTGCGAATTTCGCCCTCGATGGAATCGCCCGTATGCAAATTGAAACGGCGTATCTGGCTGGGACTAACATAGATGTCATCCGGGCCTGCCAGGTATGAGGTGTCAGGTGAGCGCAGGAAGCCAAAGCCATCGGGCAGGATTTCCAGTGTGCCATCGCCATAGATGCTTTCGCCTTTTTTCGCATGGCTTTTGAGCAGCGCGAACATCAGGTCCTGCTTGCGCATCCGGTTGGCATTTTCGATTTGAGCGGCCGCAGCCATTTCAACGAGTTCGGTGATGTGTTTGGTTTTTATGTCGGATAAATGCATGGGAATGCGTGAGGCGCGATTGAATGAAGAGGTTAGGTAGGACTGTGGGGTAATCGATTACCCGCAAGGCCTGTTTTATTCTGTTGTGGCTTGAGGCAGGCCTCAAAAGGCATTGCGGGTGTGAGAATAAACGCTTTAGATGTGGCTGTCAATAAAAGCCGTCAATTGCGATTTGGATAACGCGCCTACCTTGGTTGCTTCGATGTTGCCGTTCTTGAACAGCATCAGTGTCGGGATACCACGCACGCCGAACTTTTGCGGCGTTTGCTGGTTTTCATCCACGTTCAGTTTTGCAACGGTCAGGCGACCTTCGTATTCCTTGGCAACTTCATCCAGGATGGGGGCGATCATGCGGCATGGGCCACACCATTCAGCCCAGTAATCAACCAGAACGGGGAGGGCTGCCTGAGTGACTTCGGCATCAAAAGTGGCATCGGTAACGTAATGAATATGTTCGCTCATGTTGGATCTCGCTTTGAATTAGGGGTGTGTTCAACTGTGTTGCTGTGGAAATTTGCCAAAAATCAGCTTTATCAGGTGTCATCCTATCTAAAAAATCCATCGCTGTGAAGTGTGTGCAGCAAATTGCCGCTTACACGTTTATAGTGATGGAATGGATGCAAAAGCATTTTCTAATGGATTCAGCTTGTTCGCATTACGTATGCCCATTAAAAATTGCCCGAATATTTTGCGATGGGCTCTGCTAAAATGTCGCAACTTTTGTTAATTGGAGTGCAGTCATGACTTATGTGGTTTCGGAAAACTGTATTAAATGCAAGTTCACCGATTGTGTGGATGTCTGTCCGGTGGATTGTTTTCGTGAAGGTCCGAACTTTCTGGTGATCGATCCGGATGAGTGCATTGATTGTACCCTGTGCGTTGCCGAATGTCCTGCTGAAGCCATTTATGCCGAAGATGATTTGCCCAAGGAGCAAAGTCATTTCACTGCATTGAATGCCGAGTTATCCAAATTGTGGGCACCTATCGTTGAGAAGAAGGACCCGCCTGATGACGCCGATGATTGGCTGACGGTCAAATCCAAACTGCATCTGCTCGAACGATAACAGATGGGCCTTGCCCCATGAATGCTACATCGGGGGCCTGTTTGGCTGGTGCGGAACAGTTTTATAGCCGGGTGGCTCGACATATTCTGTCCTGTCACCCCAGTTCGGATTTGCGCGGTGCGACCGTCTTGTTGCCCAACTATCATGCGGCAGCTGGGCTGGTAAAGGCATTAAGCCATGCAGCCGGCTTGCCCGCGCTGCTGCTGCCGCGAATGCTCACCCTCTCGGATTGGGCGGCCAGTGTGCCGCTCGATGCGCCCATGCAATCCGACACGCTGCGCATTGCCATGCTTTATCAGGCTTTGCGTGAACGCGACTGGTTTCCGGATGCGGATTTGTGGGGGCTGTCGCGTGAGTTGCTCTCGCTGATGGACGAGTTGACCTGCCATCATGTTCCCCTTGGTGAATCCGAAGCAGAATTTGCCCGGCAACTGACTGATGCCTATCAGGCCCGCAGTGGTGAGGCCATGCAGTTTGAGGCGCGCGTCGTGCACGAGCTATGGTACGCGATGGCGAGCGGTGAACTCGATGCCTCTTCTGCCTATCAGCTGCGATTGAGTCAATTGGCACAGCAGCTGCAAGCGCCGCTATATGTCATGCAAACCTGCGATTTATCTGTGCCCGAAGTCCGTTTTCTGGAATCCTGTCGGGAAAAGGTGAGTGTTTCGATATTCGATCTGCGCGAAATGGTCGCCGATGCGCCTGATTGTGAATTGCTGACTTATGCGTTGCAGCAAAACGGGGCTAATCTGCGCAATTTGGCGGCATCGCTTGCAGCAGCACCTTGGGCCGCGCTGCATGCTGCCCTCCCGCCTTCAGTCGTGAGCCCTGTCGAACGGTCAGAACAGCTGCTTGCGACAGGTCACGCACGCTCATTGCGTCTGTTCGGTGCACACGGCATGGAACAGGAAGCCATGGCCGCCGATGTGCAAGTGCGGCGCTGGCTGCTGGCGGAAAAAAAATCCATTGCGGTGGTGGTGCAGGACAGGCTGGTGGCGCGCCGACTGCGTGCCCTGCTGGAACGGGCACAGGTGCAGGTACAGGACGAGACGGGCTGGACATTTGCCACGTTGTCTGTCAGTACGGTGCTGATGTGCTGGCTCGAAGCCGTGCAGGGCGATTTCTACTATCAGGACGTGCTCGACCTGTTCAAGTCCCCGTATCTTTTTGCAGAAGATCAGGCCGCCCGCAAACAGGCCGCGTACCGGTTCGAACAGATGGTGCGCAAGCACGGGGTCGTGGCCCATTTGCAGGACTATATCGCGGTGGCGGAAACCGGGGTGCCTGAACTGGTGCGGTCACTGGTTCGCCTGCGACAGGCCGCAGCTGTTTTAGCCATGAAGGCGGCAAAGCTCGCCGACTGGCTGGCTGCACTGCATCAGAGCATGGATATTCTAGGCGTCATTCAGGGCTGGCGACAGGATGCGGCAGGTCAGCAGTTGCTGCAGTTGCTCAGCCTGTGGCAGGAAGAGTTGCTAACGGATACCAGTACCTGCAGTTTTGCACAATGGCGGCGCTGGCTTTCCGGGCAGCTCGATCTGAATACCTATCGCGATTTATCCTGCGAGAGTCCGGTGATTTTTACCCATCTTCAAGCTACCCGCTGGCGTAGCTTCGATGCCGTATTGCTGCTTGGCTGCGATGCCACACACCTGCCGGCACCGGTTCGGGCTGCACGTTGGTTTAATGATGCAGTACGGCAGACGCTAGGTTTGCCCATGTCCTGTGTGCAACAGGCGCAGGTTCGCGATGATTTGCTGGGACTGCTGGCGATGAATAATACGGTGCTAGTCACCTGGCAGACCAGTCAAAATGGTGAGCCGAATCTGCTCAGCCCCCATTTGGAAATGCTGCGCGCACTGCATTTGCTGGCCTATCAGGATGATCTGATGGACGGTGAATTGGGCTGCGCGACCGAATGGGCAAAAGTCAGATGCGGGGAAAGTGGGAGTGAGACCGCAAGGGTCTTCCCCGCACAACTAGAGGGCTGTGCCCCAAGTTGTTACGTGATGGGAAGTGGGGTGGAGATGCCGCGAGCAGTTGTGCCCGAAAATCTGCTGCCGCAAGCCATTTCTCCTTCTGCCTATAATTCGCTGGTCGCTTGTCCGTACCAGTATTTTGCGCGGCACGTGTTGCATCTGAACGAGCTTGATGAGGTTCGAGAGGCGCTCGATAAGCGCGATTACGGCAGTTGGGTGCACGACGTGTTGCAACGGTTCCACGAAGCCGTGCCGATACTCCTGCGTGTCGATAGGGATGAGGCTGAACAGACCATGTTGCGCATCAGCAACGAGGTCTTTGCCGGGGCGCTTTCGCATGATTATCTGGCGCAAGCCTGGCTATTGCGCTGGCAGGGACAAATCCCCGCTTATCTGGGCTGGCAGCTGGCAAACGAGCAGGCGGGCTGGCATTATAAGGGCAGCGAATTGCCCTTCAGTGTCGAGGTGAGTGAAAATCTGATATTGCGAGGAAGAGTCGATCGGCTGGATATGCTTGATGCAAAAAAGGCTGTGCTCGACTATAAAACACAGACCGTTACTGTGCTAAAAAATAAACTGAAGGAGGCGGGCGAGGATGTGCAGCTAGCCTGCTATACCCATGCCATGCAGGCGGATGAGGCTGCCTTTATCAGTCTGGATGGCGATGTGGTGTCAGCCATTGCGCCGCCTGAGGATATGCCGGCATTGTCGCGGCTCAATATCGAACGCCTGCAATCAGTGTTTGAACAGATGCGCAGCGGCACAGCGCTTCCTGCCCATGGCGTGGAAAAGATCTGTTCCTATTGTGAGATGAAGGGGCTGTGCAGAAAAGGGGAGTGGGCGCATGGATAATCATCAGGCGCTCAATCCCGCTCAAAGCGTGGTAGTCGAAGCCTGCGCGGGTAGCGGCAAGACCTGGCTGCTGGTTTCCCGCGTGGTGAGATTGTTGCTCGATGGCATCCCGCCAGGCGAAATACTGGCCATCACCTTCACGCGCCGTGCAGCGCAGGAAATGCAGGTGCGTCTACGCGACTGGCTCTATGATCTGGCTGCAAAGGACGATGATTTCGTGCGCGAATTTTTGCGTGAGCGCGCGGTTGACGAGGCCGATATCGAACGCCTGTTGCCGCGTGCGCGCCTGTTGTACCCGCAGTTTTTGCAAGCGCGGCCCGGCATCACCATCAGTACGTTTCACGGCTGGTTCATGCAGCTATTGCAGCGCGCGCCGCTCAATTCGGGGAGCGGGGGGGGGGGCGCAACTGGTCGAGCAAACAGCTGAGCTATGGCAGGAAGCCTGGCAGTTGTATCTGGACGGTCTGCAAAGTGCGCACGGGAGTGAAACTGCACGCTCGATGATGGTGCTGTTCAGTGAATTGGGGCTCGCCAATACACAAATCCTATTGCGTAACTTCGCCGGCAAGCGCAGTGAATGGTGGGCTTATACGGACGGTGCGGGTGGCCGATCGCTGCAATTTGCAATGGATGAACTGCGCACGGAATTTGGGGTTGAGGAGAGCCGTGATCCGGTTACTGAATATTGCGCTGATCCGGCAGTGCGGCTTGAGTTGCATGCTTTTGCGCAGCAACTTGCT
>CAWASY010000124.1:0-16969 GCA_963784505.1 uncultured beta proteobacterium
CCACGCATTGAGTTGCGCAGGCTGGCATTCGCCACGTCCACATGGTGACCGCCACGCGGCCGGACCTGCTGCGTCAGGCGCTGGGCAATGGAGACGCCTGGGGCGTGCGCCTGAGCTGGCACCTGGTCAAAGACGACCACGAGGCGCCGCGCGTTTGCGCTACGTCCGGCTCGAGCCGCATCAGCGCGCAGTTCTTGGCCAGGCGCACAAGCTGCTGTCCGCCAGCACGTTTGGCAAGCTGATGGCGCACGACCTGGCCGCGTGTGTGTTGCCGGAAGGCTCGCAACGTGACTGGGCTGGCTGGACGAGTCTGTCGGCGGAAGGCTTCAGGGAGCTGACGGTACGGGCGGCCGAAGAGTCGCTTGAAATAGCTGTTGAGCGCACCCGTGGCCCCTGGTTGCTTTTGCAGCCCGGTGACTGCGACGCAGCCGACACGGCGGCCGCCTTGCTCGCGGCGCAGGCCAGCGCTCTGCAAAGCGACCTGTCAGCCACGCTCGCCGACCCGGTGATCCCGATGCCCTGGGGTGCCATGAGTCCCAGCGCTCGCGTCGCGCCCAGCGCCCGCATCACTGGCCCCGCCTGGGTGGGGCCTGGCTGCACGGTGGGCGCAAACGCCGAGCTGGGTGCCAACTCGGTACTGACCCGCGACGTGATCGTCGGGGACGACACGCGGCTGTCGAATGCATTGGTCTTGCCAGAAACCATCGTCGGGCAGCGGCTCGACCTTCAGGATGCGATTGCCAACGGCTCCAGCATGCAGCATGTCGTGCTGCGCGGACGGATTGAGCTGAACGAGGCCGACGGCGTCATGTCGCGCCTGCACACGACGTCTGTGGCAGCCCGCTTGATGCGATTCGGCGGGCAGCTGCTGGCGTCGGCGTTGCTGCCGGTGTTGGCGCCCGTGCTGTTGGGAGTAGCGCTGGTGCGCCAATCAAAAGGCCAACCCGCGCTGCCGTGGACGCGTGAACCCGCCGTGGTCAGCCAGGACGCCATGTCCGGCCGGTTGAAGCTGCTGGAAGTACGGATCGCCCGGACTGGCCTGGGCCCGGTCGCTGCCGCTGCCGCCGCTGCCGGTGCGATGCTGGATATCGCCGGTGGCAGGCGCTATTGGTTGGGCATCCGGCCCCGCACCGCCCAGGAGTGGCACCACTTGCCGCACGAGTGGCAGGCGCTGCTGGTCACGCTGCCCATCGGCTGGCTGCACATGGCCGCCTGGACCGACGTGATCGACACCTCGACCGAGGCGCGCGCCGCTGCCGACCTGATGTGGATGGACCCGCCGCGAGGACTGAAGCGGTTGACTTTCTTTGCGCAGGCTCTGCCAGCAGCGATTCAGCCAACCGGTACCTAAAACATTTGATCGGCATGCGCAGCCTGCGGGGCTGACACACCTGCCGACCCGCACCGAGCTTCGTCTAAATCTTCCCGATCGGGAAGATTTAGGCCTTTTTTTCGGGTTGGAATGCTGCACGGCTTGCCGCAAGGCCATTACAAGGCAGTTTTTGGCCTTTTTAGGCATTGAATAGCCCTCTAGCCCACTAGCCCACTAGCCCAATCAAAATATGCATATCCAGCTCCTGAATAAATAGCATTTCTGAGCCGTGACGGGCAGAGCAGCCGGCGGCATTTGCAGGCGTCGCCGCCTGATTGCCGTAGCTGCGGATGCGGCGCACTTGAGTTTGTTCAGGTGATCCCCCAAATAGGCGGTTTATCCACTCGAAAGCGACACCCATGTCCTCACCCAGCTCTGACCTGATCACCAAACTGAAATGGCGTTACGCCACCAAAAAAATGGACCCCGCCAAGGTGGTGCCCGAGGACAAGCTGCAGCGGATCCTGGAAAGCATTCGCCTGACGGCCAGTTCCAGCGGCCTGCAGCCTTACGAAGTGCTGGTGGTGACCAACCCGGAATTGCGCGCGCAGATCAAACCCAACGCCTGGGGCCAGGGTCAGGTGACGGATTGCTCGCACCTGCTGGTGTTTGCCGCCTGGGACACCTACACCGCCGAGCGCATCAACACCATGTTTGACCGGGTCAACGACGAGCGCGGCTTCAAGAATGAAGGTTGGGAGGCTTACCGCCAGTCGCTGCTCAAGAGCTACCCGCAAAAAGATGCTGAGACCAACTTCCAGCATGCTGCGCGACAGGCTTACATCGGCTTGGGCACTGCCTTGATCGCTGCCGCGGAAGAAGAAGTGGACAGCACCCCCATGGAAGGTTTCGACCCGACCAAGGTGGACGAGATTCTGGGTCTGCGTGCACGCGGCCTGCGTTCGGTGCGTGCTGTTGCCATTGGGCTACCGAGCCGCTGAAGGTGACTGGCTGAACGGTCTGAAGAAGGTGCGCAACCCGATGGAAATCTTCGTTACCGACGTCGCGTAAAACCGGTCAGGCAAGGCTGTCTGACTGAACGGCGCAGGGGAGCGGGCGGCCACGCCGTTCCCTATCATCGTCGCCATGACATTCACACTTGTTGATGCGCTCGCGGCGCTGGCCGCCTTGCTGGTCGGGTTGTCCAAGGGCGGTATTCCGGCCGTTGGCATGGTGGCCGTGCCGGTCCTCGCGCTGGTCATGTCACCGGTCAAGGCCGCGGTGTTGCTGCTGCCGATTTATGTGGTGTCGGACTGGGTCGGCGTGTGGCTGTACCGCCGCAGTTACAGCGCCCCGAACCTGAAGATCCTGATCCCGGCGGGCATTTTGGGTGTGCTGGTGGGCTGGGTGACAGCCTCCTATGTGCCGGCACCGAGGGCATGATGGACAGTGAGTCTGCCTGTACCATGATCATGCGCACCGTGCCCGGAAAGGGTGTGCCAAACACGGTGCGTTGTGCCGTGGTGAGGGGAATGAGGATGCTGTCATCCTGATCGCGTCCATCCATGCCCTGTCCCTTGAGGCTCAATACCCCTAATATGGTGAACGGGCTTTGCCCGATGCGTAGCGTTTTGCCCACTGGGTCTTCATCGCCGAACAGATTTTGTGCCGTCGTCTGGCCGATCAATGCAACGCGGGTGGCGGAACGCACATCAGAGGCGGTGAATGTCGAGCCGCTCACCACCGGCCAAGAACGGGCATCCAGATAGGCTGGCGTGGTGCCGATGACAGAAGTGTTCCAGTTGTTCGGTCCATAGACAATTTGTGCGCTGCCTGGGTGGATCGGTGCACTAACCGTCACGCCGGGTAGTTCTGCTATGGCAACTGCGTCCTCTATCGTCAGCGTGTGTGCCTCGCCACTGGCAGAACGCAAGCCACCCGTGGAGGTATGACCGGATAGCAGGATAAACAAATTGCTACCCATCGCGCTGATAGATTGCTGAACCGCGTATTGTGCGCCCTGGCCGATCGACATCATCAGCACAACCGCGCTGACACCAATGACCATGCCCAGCATGGTCAGCACGGTGCGCATGCGATTCGCCCCCATCGCGCGCCAGGCTTCGCTCAGCATCGCGAGTGTCATGGCAGCTCTACCTGAGTCGCTTCATCGCTGATGATTTCGCCGTCATGAAAATGCACTTGGCGCCTGGCGTGTGCGGCGATGTCATTTTCATGAGTGACCAGTACGATGGTGATCCCGTCACGATTGAGCGCATCGAACAGTGCCATGATTTCCTCGCCGGTGCGGCTGTCAAGATTGCCGGTCGGTTCATCGGCCAGCAGCAATCGAGGTGCGTTGATCAGTGCTCGGGCAATCGCTACGCGCTGCTGCTGTCCACCCGAAATCTGGTTGGGAAATGAGTCCGTTTTGCTGCCAAGTCCTACGCGTTCGAGCATTTCGTGGGCACGATGGCGGCGCTGTGCCAGCTCCACGCCAGCATAGATTAGCGGCAGACTTACATTTTCCAGCAATGTCATGCGCGGCAGTAGATTGAATCCCTGAAATACAAAACCGATTGCCTGATTGCGTAGTCGTGCCAGCTCGTCACGATCCAGTTCGGCAACATCGCGGCCATCGAGCCGGTAGGTGCCGGAAGTGGGGATGTCCAGGCAGCCCAGTATATTCATGAAGGTGGATTTTCCCGAGCCGGATGGACCCATGATCGCGACAAATTCTCCCGCCTCAACGCTCAGGCCGATATGCTTCAATGCGGGGAACAGTCCTGCCGAAGTCGGGTAGGACTTGTTCAGCGATGCGATATGAATGACAGGAAGGGGCATGTCCGTTAGAACATTCTCATGCGCATCGGCTGCGTGTTCTGACTGCTACCGTCTTCCTGCGCCTGGCCGGTGACCAGTTTGTCGCCTGCCTTGATGGCACCTGACAGGACTTCGGTATTGCGATTGTCGGTAATGCCCAGTTTAACCGTCACGGCTACCAGTTCACCGTTTTTAAGCAGATAAATCTTGCCCGAATAGCCATCGTGTTTCGCTTTGTCTGATTTTGCTTTGCCATTGGCAGGTTTTTCATCCGGATTGGCCGCAGGCTTGAAGCGCAAGGCGGCATTGGGGATCAGCAGCACATCATGGCGTTCGGCCACGGCGATGGTGACATAGGCTGTCATGCCTGGCATCAGTATTTGATCGGGATTGCTGACATTGATGACCACGTCATAGGTGACGACGTTCTGTTGATTGGTCGGATTCAGACGTACCAGTGTGACTTCACCTGTAAAACGTCTGTCAGGGAAGGCATCCACGGTAAATTGCACCGTCTGTCCCACGCGGATACTGCCGATATCGGCTTCGGCAAAATTGGCATCAATTTGCATTTTGGATAAATCCTGTGCGATCTTGAACAGGGTGGGGGTTTGCAGGCTGGCCGCCACGGTTTGTCCGACATCCACCGAACGATCCACCACCACGCCTGATACGGGCGAGCGAATCACCGAATAGGCGTGATTTGCCCTGTCTTTTTCCACGGTTGCGCGGGTTAATTCCAGTTGTGCCTGGGCCGATTTCATGGCCTGAACGGCGGTGTCCAGCTCAAGTTGTGAGGCATATTCCTGTTGAAATAAATGACGGGTTCGCACTTCGTTGGCGATGGCAAGATCAAGCGATGCCTTTGCACTTTTGGCGCTGGCCAGACTTTGTTTGAGCTGGGCAGATAACAGGGCATCGTCCAGTTCGAGCAGTATCTGTCCTTGTTCAACCTGGCTGTTGAAATTGACATGCAGCTTTTTGACTGTGCCGGAAACCTGGGTGCCGACATTGACCAGAATGACCGGATTGATCGTGCCATTGGCGGAAACCGTCTGGCTGATATCGCCTGATTGGGCTGTCTGGAAACGGTAGGGTTCGTTGTTGGCATGTTGTTCAAGTTGCAGGTAAATGAGATAGCTGGCCGCAATCAGACAGGCAGCGATGACAAACAGGCGCAGCGGTGAGTTCATTTTCATGGTGTGTTTCCGGTATGTTGGGCTGTGTTGTCAGTCATGCCCTTATCGGACAGGGGGTGCAACAATGCACTACTCAGACCACCCATACTCTGGGCAAGCGTGGCTCGGGCGATATTCCAGTTCAAATCGGCCTGGATGCGCTGCTGGCGAGCACCCGCCAGCGTGGTCTGGGCAAGTAGCAGATCAAGCATGATGCCGGCTCCCGCCTGGTAGCGGCCAAGGGCAACCCGTTCGGATTGTTCGGCACTGGTCAGTAAGTCTGCTGTGGTGTGGCGGTTTTGTGTTGCAGTGGCAAGATTCTGATAGGCAGTCCATACGTCTAGCGCAATTTGCAGTCTGATGCGTTCCAGTTGTGCTTGACGCGCATCGACCTGCGCTTCGGCGGCGCGTATCCGGTAGCTGGGTGCGTAACCTGAAAATAGCGGTACGCTTAGATTTAGACCCAATGATGACCCACGGGTGTTGAGGCCTGCGCTGTTGCTCTGGCTGGTTGAGGCGGTCAGTGCCAGACTGGGTAGGCCTGCTGCACGCGCAGCATCTGTTCCAGCCTGTGCGGCTTTGAGGTTTGCGCTTGCTGCGAGCAGGTCGGGACGCTGTGCTCTGGCCTGTTCGATGAGCAGGGCGATATTCTGTTCCATACCGCCATCGGACAGGGGTTGTGATTGTGCGGCTACCAGCGCTACCTCACGATTGGCATCCAGACCCAACAGGTTGGCCAGATTGCCCTGTGCGATTTTCATCACGCCCTCGGCGGTGATGCGGTTGAGCACGGCCTGGGAATAGGCAGTTTTAGCCGCCAGTTTGTCGGCAGGCGTAGCACTGCCTGCCAGATAGCGTGCCTGAGCTGCGGCAGCGCTTTCCTGCGCGGCGCGCTCGGATATCAAGGATGCATCGTAGCCTGCCTGTGTGGCACGCATCTGGTAATAGGCGCTTACCGCTGCCAAAAATACCGTTTGCACCATGTTGTCCTGAGTGGCATTGGCGGCAACCAGCAATTGCCGTGCATTTTCCAGATTCGCCGCGCGTGCGCCAAAATCGTATAACAGATAGGATAACGACAGACCCAGACTGCGGGCACTGTTGCCAGGGGTGGTACGGTTGCCACTCGCATTAGCACTGATGGCGGGATAATAACCGGCCTGCGTGACGCCTACCTGTGCTGACTGGGCAAGCGCGTTGGCCCACATTTCCTGCGTCTGCGGATTGTTGCACAAGGCCAGATTGACTACGGCAGAAAGATCAAGCGCGGTGTTTGCCGCCGGACAAGGCGGTTGGGGTTGTGTGTACGCCGTGTGCGGGGTAATGGCCGGATTTTCGCGGGCAATCGCAACCCCGCTGCATGACAGGATGAAAATCATCAGCCAGCCGGCAGTCAATTTTGCCGTATCCGGTGGAGCGGGGGGGCGCTCTACCACGATGGAATAATTCGATCGAGCGTGCATATGCGGGATGAAAAAAATTATGGGCTCATTGTAATACGTTGCGTTCGCTGTTTAACCCGTTCCTGAATGAAATTATTGTAAGTGAATGTACCAAGAGTCTATTCGTGTAACGCTATTAATTCAATTTTTTAACTGTTATAGGGGGAAATATTCAATATTTGCTTTACAAATCTGGGCGAATATTGTTTCATACGGGCTGTCGTGCTGTGCATGACTTAATTGGCTTTTTGAGCGAGATCTTAAAATTAACCCAGGGAGAAAAGTATGAAATTGATCACAACGAGTTTGGCTGTAGCAGCATTGTTGGTAGCAGGTTCGGCAATGGCAGTGGATATGCCAGCTGATGGCAAGGCAAAGTGCGGTGCTTGCCATGCAATCGATCACAAGGTGGTTGGTCCAGCATGGAAAGATGTTGCTGCCAAGTACGCTGGCAAGGCTGATGCTGAAAAGACACTGGTTGAGCACATCACCAAGGGTGGTAAGTTCGGCTGGAACTTCGGTCAAATGCCTGCCAAGGGCATGGGCGCAAGCGATGCACAAATTGCATCCCTGGCCAAGTTCATCCTGACCTTGAAGTAAGTTCGGCATCGTCAGTAGTAACAAAAAACCGGCGCAAGTCGGTTTTTTGCCTTATGCAAATTAAAACTCAGTCGTTCTAATCTGCGGTACGGATAAAATGCAAAAAATGATCAATTCATGCATCCACGCATCTGCTGGACGGTCAGCCGGGAAATGGCCGGGTGCAATTATTGAATAATGAAACAAATTTGAGTGATTATCCTACTCGGTGGCAGCGGGTGTGGGTGTTTGTATTGGTTTTGTGTGCGCATGGCGCTTTTCTCTGGCTATTGCTGCTCAATACCGCTCGTCCGCTTGATAGGCGCAATGAAATTTGGGTTACCCTTAATCTGCCGCCTGAGTCATCAATTAAAGTATCAACGCCATCACAACCAAAACAAACCGTAACGGCTCATATCAGCGCAGCGCCAATTGCCAATCCTTCCGTGCCGTCCGTAGCTGACACCATTGCTATTAGCTCATTGCAAGCGCAGGCAAGTACGCCCGTTACCCCCATTGCGCCTTTGCAGGCGGTGTTGCCTGATGCACGGATGGCTTCGGGGCTTGTCGCCGCGCAGGATACCGAGCCGGATTACAAGGCCGCCTATCTTGCCAATCCTCGTCCGGAATATCCGCTGGTGGCGCGGCGCATGGCTTGGCAGGGCCGTGTGCTGCTGCGCGTTGAGGTTCGCTCGGACGGGCGTTGCGGTGAGGTGAGGCTGTCCGAGAGCAGTGGTCATGCCGTGCTGGATAATGCTGCGATGAATGCGGTCAGGCATTGGCATTTTGTACCTGCTCGACATGGCGAACAAGCTGTCACACAATGGTTCAGTATTCCGGTCAGTTTTACGCTGGACACATCTGCAACATAATTTGCAGCTTGCGCATCATGCCGACGGTGGTCTGGCGCTTTTTGTGCAGGTGGGTAAACCGTTTTCTGGCGATGTAGCTCAATACCATGATTAGCAATACGATGGAATCAAGCTATTACATGAAATGATGATGTGATTTTGTAAAACGGTCAGGTGAATTAATTCTGTCCGCTATTCTAGATGCGTCATATTTTAAATAGCTACTGCCAATAAAAAACACGCCCGAAGGCGTGTCTTGTATTGAACAGCGGTCTTGTTAATTACTTATTGCCGTTGTTGCCGCCGCGATTTCCGCCACCGAAACCGGGTCGATTACCGCCAAAACCGCCACGATCACCACGTGGTGCGCCGGTGTTACCACTGCGATTGCCCGCGTTGCCGCCGAAGCTGCGCTCCTGGCTGCGAGGCTGATGAGCCTGACCGCCAAAGCCGGTGTTGGTACGCGGCTGACCGCTGAAGCCCTCATTGCGGGCAGGATGTGCGTGACGGCTGTCCGGTGCGCTGTGGTGGAAACCTGCGCCGCCGTTGTTGCCGTTGCCGGTAAAGGCAGCGCTACGATTGCCGCCGCCAAAGCCGCCACTACGGTTGCCAGCATTGCCGCCGCCAAAGCCACCGCCATTACCACGGTTGCCAGCATAACCGCCGCCATTGCCACCGCCATTGCTACGGTTGCCAGCATAGCCACCGCCATTGCCGCCGCCGAAGGCGCCGCGTGGACGATCGGAAGAGGGGCCAGTGCGCAGCTTGTACTTTGGCTCCAGACCTTCGATCGTGTGCATCTTGATGCTTTGTTCGGTGTAGCGCTCGATACGCTTCAACAGTTGTGCATCGCGGTTCGATGCGAACGAGATCGCGATACCGGATGAGCCGCCGCGACCGGTACGACCGATACGGTGTACATAGTCTTCGGCAAACTTTGGCAAGTCAAAGTTGATGACGTGCGAGATGCCGCGTACATCCAGACCACGTGCTGCTACGTCGGTTGCAACCAGAATACGCACGTTGCCGTTACGCATGTTCAGCAGCGTGCGATTGCGCTCGCGCTGGCTCATGTCGCCATGCAATGCAGCCACTGAATGGCCCTGTGCAGACAACTGATCGGCCAGGCCGTCCGCATCACGTTTGGTTGCGGTAAATACGATGGCCTGATTGACCTCGGTTTCGGTCAGCAAATGGCTCAGCATCTTGTTCTTGTGTGCAACGTCATCGGCAAACATCATGCGTTGTTCGATGTTTTCGTGCTTGTCCTTTGCTGCGGATACGGAGATGCGCTTGGGTGTTTTGAGCAGGCGGGATGCCAGATTGCCAACCACACCATCTAGCGTTGCCGAGAACAACAGGGTCTGGCGTGTTGCAGGGGTCGCTTGGGCGATGCGTTCCACATCATCCACGAAACCCATGTCCAGCATGCGATCTGCTTCGTCCAGCACCAGCATTTCCAGGCGCGAAAAGTCGATGCGTCCGCGCTCCAGATGGTCGATTAGACGACCCGGTGTCGCCACCAGAATATCGACCTGACCTGACAACAGACGGTTCTGTACCGGGTATGGCATACCGCCCAGGATGCTAATGATCTTGAAACGCATGTTTTTGCCGTACTTGGTTGCGGCATCGCAAACCTGCTGTGCCAGTTCGCGGGTCGGTGTCAGTACCAGTACGCGGGGGCCTTTGCCCGGCATCGTGGACGGAGTGGCCAGACGGTGCAGTGCTGGCAAAATGAATGCCGCAGTCTTGCCGCTACCGGTTTGAGCGGACGCCATAATGTCGTGTCCGCCCAAAACTTCAGGGATAGCCTGTTCCTGAATAGGTGTAGGTTCCGTGTAACCGGATTCGGCAATCGCCTTCAGGATGGAGGGATTTAAATTCAGATCTTCAAATGACATGTTGCTTCCTTGTAATCAATAGGGAATACATCTCGACATAAGGGAGATTGGCAGACGGCCGGTAATGGTAACGGCGCCAGGCAATAGCCGGTATGGCGAGCTCAAGTATTTCCCCAGGGTAAGCGCAGGTGGTAATGCTGCCCATCAAAGGGGCAGGGGATTATCCGGCGCAAAAAACATCGTTGCTAACCGGAAAACCCAGCAATTTCGTGAAACACGAAATTGTATGGTGTTCTTTAGACAGGCGCGCCTTGAAGCGCACGAGAGGTAGGTCGGAAACGATGAGCTAATTCCGTATCAAATACGGCAAGCGGCGCATTATACGCAGCTAATAAATTAACGCTAGTCTATTTTGAACTTTTTTTGCATTTGACCTGTTATAGTTATGGCCTGTACGCATTGACAGGGATAGTCATGGCCATTGAAACAGAACTTAAATTACGCATCAGGCCCGAACACCTTGCACGTCTTAAGCGGCATGCGCTGTTCAAGTCACTTCAGATCAGCGCATCCGGCACGCATAAACTGCATAATATTTATTTCGATACGCCCACCCTTGAATTGCATCAACGCAAAATGGCGTTGCGTCTGCGTCGTGTGGGCGGACAATGGCTGCAAACCCTGAAGGGCGGTGGGGCAGTCAAGTCCGGACTGCATGAACGCTACGAGTGGGAGTTCCCTGTTCCTGCTGCGAAGCTGGATTTTTCAAATCTGGAAGAGCAAATATGGTCTGAGCACCTGCCAACTTCGCTACGTGAACAGCTGGTTCCGGTTTTTACGACCGTTTTTTATCGCACTTCGCGTCTGCTCGATTGGCACGGCGCCATTATTGAAGTGTGTCTGGATCACGGTGATGTCTTGACATCAACCTGTAGCACGCCGATTTGTGAGATCGAACTGGAGCTTAAATCAGGGCATCCGCAACACTTGTTTGAACTGGCGCAGGAAATACTCAAAATTGTGCCGTTCGAACTGGAATTGGTGAGCAAGGCAGAACAGGGATTTCGACTGCTGTCAGGCTACACGGCACGGCCAGTCAAAAGCGAACTGCCGAGACTGACACAAACTGATACGCTGACAGATGGCTTGCAAGTACTCATCTGGTCTTGTCTTGCACATTGGCAGCATAATTTGCATGGCGCCATGAGTCGCGATGCGTTGGAAAGTCACGATGCCGAATACCTGCACCAGATGCGGGTTGCGATGCGACGTTTGCGTGTCGTGTTGCGCATGACAGAGGAGCTGTGTGCCGATGATGTATTGACGGCATTGCGTACTGAGCTTGCCGGTTTTGGGGTAATGCTGGGGCAGGTACGTGAATTGGATGTATTTATTGCCGAGACCCTGCAGCCGATGTATGAGGCGATCGATGGAAATTCCGGGCAGCGTAGTCTGAATGCATTGCTGGCGAGCTGTGAGCAGCAACGGGCTGACTGTTATGCTGCGCTACATTTGAAATCACGTGAAGTGCAGCAGGTGTTGCTGCGCTTTTCCCTCTGGATGAATAGCAGCTACTGGTGTCTGGCAGAGCAGGGCGCGCCCGAACCACGCGAATTTGCAAGCAGACGATTGCATCACTTGAACAAGCGTTACATGAAAGCGGGGATGAATCTGCATGTACAGGATGCCTCGCAACTGCACGCCTTGCGCATTCATGCCAAGAAGTTGCGCTATAGCGCAGAATGCTTTGTTGATCTTTACCCTAAAAACAGGACGCATACTTATCTTGCGGCATTGAGTGATGTGCAGGAGTTGCTGGGAAAAATCAACGATATTTCGGTAGCGCACCGTCTTCTGGATGAATTGGCTAGCAGGCTGCCGGATCATCGTGAAGTGGTGTTGTTTATAAAAGGCGCCATCGAGATTGATTTGTCATTTAAATTCAAAAAGTTGAAAAGGAGTATTAAGGTGTTTAATACGCATGGGGTTTTCTGGGAATAGAAATAACCAAGTGCGTTTTAGCTGTCAATTCAACGCGCCTGTTGCTTCCAGCGTTTGAGTAGTAGTGCGTTGGATACGACCGAGACGGAACTCATTGCCATGGCCGCGCCAGCGACAACCGGGTTGAGCATACCTAGCGCTGCTAGCGGAATGCCAAGCACATTGTAGCCGAAGGCAAAAAACAGGTTTTGACGGATTTTCGCCATGGTGGCACGAGACAGCGATATTGCATCCACCACACCCATCAGCTCCGAACTCATCAGTGTGATGTCAGCCGTTTCAATGGCGATGTCGCTGCCGCTCCGCATCGCGAAGCTGATATCGGCCGCAGCCAGCGCCGGTGCATCGTTGATGCCGTCGCCCACCATGCCGATGAGTAGCTCCGGTGCTTTGAGTGATTGCACGATGGCGGCCTTACCCTGCGGCAACACTTCGGCGCGAAATTCCGCAATGCCGCACTGCTGCGCAATGGCTTGGGCGGTGGCCTGATTGTCACCACTTAACATCACGACGCGTATGCCCAGTTCTGTCAACTTTTCAACGGCGTTACGGCTACTGGTACGCAACTGATCGGCGATGGCGATATAACCTTGCAGGCGGCCTTCACAAGCTAGCACAATCACGGTTTTTCCCTGTTGCTGCAAGTGCAGAATGCCCGGCTGATTAGTATCCCCCCCTCACGATTTGCAAAGGCGGACGAACCCAGCAGATACAGCTTGCCATTGATTTCACCGCGCAGACCCTGGCCGGATAGTTCGCTGATTGTTGCAGCCAGTGGGATTGGCGTTTTCAGCGTTGCTGCGCGCGCTGTCAGGGCACGCGACAGCGGGTGGGTAGAACCCTGTGCCAGACTGGCTGCATGTTGTAGCAGTTCATCCTGTGTAATTTTGGCGACAGTAACAAGGTCAGTTACGACGGGTTTTCCTTCAGTCAGCGTGCCGGTCTTGTCCACCACCAATACGGTCAGTTTATGTGCGCGTTCCAGGGCGGCCGCATCTTTGACCAGTATGCCCGCTTGCGCGGCACGTCCCGTCGCCACCACAAGGGCGGTGGGTGTGGCAAGGCCCAGCGCGCAGGGGCAGGAGATGACCAGTACCGTAATGGCGTTGATTAGCGCAGCACTAAAGCTGCTGCCCATTATCCACCAGGCTGTAAAAGTCAGTAAGGCGATGCACACTACCACAGGTACGAAGATCGCGGCGATGCGGTCGGCTAGTTGCTGTATGGCGGCTTTTGAGCCTTGCGCCTGTTCGACCAGTTTGATGATGGCGGCCAGTTGGGTATGCGAACCCACTGCCTGCGCACGGCATTTGAGCACGCCCTGTCCATTGAGTGTGGCCGCATACACCTTGTCATCAGCTTGCTTGTTTTGCGGCATGCTCTCGCCGGTGAGCATGGACTCATCAATGCTGGATGAGCCTGTTATCACGATCCCGTCCACCGGTACGCTCTCGCCTGCGCGCACCAGAAAGACATCATCGAGGTGCATTTGTTCGACTGCCAATTCCTGCATGATACCGTCACGTTCGACATGCGCAATTTTGGGTTGCAGGTTGATCAATGCTTCTAGCGCGCTGGAAGTTTTACCCTTGGCGCGGGCTTCGAGCAGTTTACCCAGCAGCACGAGCGTAATCAGCGTTGCACTCGCTTCAAAGTAGCGCGCTTGATCAAGATCCAGTATCCAGACCGCGCAACTTAAAAAATAGGCGGCACTGGTGCCCAGGGCGACCAATACATCCATGTTCGCACCGCCACCCTTGAGGCTGCTCCATGCTCCTGAATAAAAGCGTCGTCCTATCCAGAATTGTACTGGCGTGGCGAGCACAAATTGTAGCCAGACCGGCAGCATGAAATGATAGCCCGCAAACATCAATCCCATTTCGATTAGCAGCGGTGCGGTAAGCAAGGTTGCGATGATGAATTGACGTTGTTGCTGGTGTAAGGCAGCAGTGCGCGCGCGTTTTTCAGCGGCAAAATCACGCAGCGGATGGGCATCAAATCCCGTGGCCTGAATGGCCTTGATCAAATCCGGAACTGTCATTGTGTCCGGGTTGTATGCGATATGCGCCTTTTCGGTAGCGATGCTGACCGATGCGGTTACTGCCGGGAGCAGGTTCAACGCCTTTTCAAGGCGCGTCGAGCAGGCTGCACAATGCATGCCAGTGACTTGAAGATCAGTGTGTTCGGGTTTTTTCATGGCTTGATTATAGCCCGAGGCGCAGAGCGCGGTGAAAAGGGAAATCGAAACTAGGTCTGTTTAATGAGCCAGTTTGTAAAATAAAATGATTGCGATGCCTGTGAGCAGAACTGCAAAACCTTTTTGTAAATAGACAGCGGGGATTTTTTCGGCAAAGCGCCGACCCAGCAGCATGCCCGCTGCCGCGCCGCCGATGAACAGCAGGGCGGTTTGCGACAGGCTGACATGACCCATCGCAAAGGCTGAGATCACCGCACCACTTGAAATCAGCGAGATCACCAATAATGAGGTGGCGATAATGTTGTTCATGGAAATGTTGCTGCAACGCAACAGAGCGGGGACGATGATGAAGCCACCGCCTACGCCCAGTAAACCGGTCGATAGTCCGGATATCAGACCGATCAGACACAGCTTCATGAATGAGCCTGCGTTCCAGATGATGCGCCCGGTTCCGGTATCAACTATGCAGGATTTAGTGCGGATAACGTCAGTTTCATTCTCATGTTGGCCCAGATTTTTCGCCATGATGAAGACCCTGGCAGCCACGATCAGCATGACGCTGGCAAATAAGGCAATCAAGTAGTGCTCAGGTGAAAAGTGTGCCAGTCGTTGACCGAATGGGGCTGCGATGATTCCGGAGATTGAAATCAGCAGTGCTGCGCGGTATCGTACCCTGCCTTTTGCCAGACCTGCCATTGCGCCTATCGCTGCTGCAGTTGCGATGGTCAAAAGTGCAACGGGGGAGGCTTGGGTCATGGACCAGCCCAGTCCCAGAGTCAGCGCAGGGACGGCAAGAATGCCGCCGCCTGCCCCAGTTAATGCCAGAACCAGTCCAATCAGTGTGCCCAGAACGGCAGAAATCAAAAGCATGGTTTGCTGTTTTGAACGGGTGTTACGGGTTTATTTCTTCATTGGGCAGGTGCTCATGCCGAAAATGGAGTAAGCCGGGCAGATGCCGATAATTCCGGTGGCCAGCGGTACGACGCCGATCCAGCCCCAGACGCCGATTGTGCCGGTAAGTGTCAGTGCGATCAAAGCCAGTCCTGCGATTACGCGTGCTACGCGGTCAATTGTGCCTTCATTGGTTTTCATGATGTGCTCCTTGGGTGGATTGAGTGAAGTGCATAGTGTACTCAGGCAATATAAAGTTGTATGTGATAATAATCACACAATGGCGATATTTAAAGTGCTGCGAATTTTTTGAGTGCAGTTACGTTAAGCACGGTGATCTGTTCGCGGCCCAGTTTGACCCAGCCCTGATCGGAAAAGCCCTTGAGCAGGCGGCTGACGATCTCGCGTGCGCTGCCTAGTTCATCTGCGAGTGCCTGATGGGTCGTCTGTATCGGACTGGATTTGTTAACTAGCAGCGTTGCAAGTCGCTGATCGAGTTTTTGAAAGGCGACTGCCGAGACCAGTTCCATCAGATCGGTAAGCCTTCCGGTAAATAGCTGGAACACGTAGCGACGGAACGCATCGCATTGTCCCAACAAATGGTGAAAAGCACTGGCAGGCAACATGAGCAGTTCGACGGATTCATCGACGACCCCGCGCGCCTGATAGGGTGTGTCGCCGAGCAGGCAACTGCTGGTGAGGATGCAGCTCTCGCCTGGCATGACGCGGTACAGTTGTAATTCGCGTCCGGAGGCTGCGGACTTGATCACACGCACCGAGCCTGACAGCAGCAGCGGGAAACCCTGACAGGACTGGTGCTCGTCGAATATCACCTCTCCTCGCGGAATTCTCAGCAGCGTCGCGCTCGCGAGCAGGTCTGCCAGCTCAGCAGCGGGTAATTCGCCCAGCATCGGGTAGCGCTGCAACAGGCTGGAGCGGGTGTCTGAGGTGAGCATGACCAGTTACACGGCTTCCGGGCGCATCTGCGGGAACAGGATTACATCGCGGATGCTCGCGCAATCGGTCAGCATCATGATCAATCTATCAATGCCGATACCTTCTCCTGCGGTTGGCGGCAGGCCGTATTCCAGTGCGCGGATATAATCTGCATCCTTGAACATCGCTTCTTCGTCACCCGCTTCCTTGGCAAGTACTTGAGCGTCGAAACGCGCTTCCTGATCTTCGGCGTCGTTTAGCTCGGAAAATCCATTGGCCAGTTCACGACCCAGCACGAACAATTCGAAACGCTCGGTGATAGCTGGGTTTGCATCGCTGCTGCGTGCCAGAGGGGAGACTTCCACCGGGTAGTCGATGATAAAGGTCGGTTCGAACAAAAGTGTCTCGGACAATTCTTCGAATAGCGATAATTGCAAGCCGCCCAGTGCGTCCTTCGGATTGTGCTTGGCTTTGAGATCCTGCAACTCGGTCAGCACGAATTCGCGATCCGCCAGTTGTTCATCGGTGAATTGCGGATGATATTTCTGGATAGCCTGCACCATGGTAAGCCTATGGAAGGGCAGCCCCAAATCCAGTTCGCGGCCCTGATAGCTGATCATTGTTGAACCCAGCACTTTCAGGGCTACTTCGCGCAGCAGTCGTTCGGTGAAATCCATCAGATATTTGTAATCCCGGTACGCCTCGTAGAATTCCAGCATGGTGAATTCTGGATTGTGGCGGGTGGACAAGCCTTCGTTGCGGAAATTTCGGTTGATCTCGAACACCTTCTCGAATCCGCCCACAACCAGACGCTTCAGATACAGTTCCGGCGCGATACGCAAAAACATCTGCATATCCAGCGCATTGTGGTGGGTTTCGAACAACAAGACGCAACGGAACCAGAGACGACATAAC
>CAWASY010000125.1:0-16920 GCA_963784505.1 uncultured beta proteobacterium
TCAGGTATTTGGTCTGACCAGTCTTTCATCGCCATAAAACAGACCGCCAGTTAGCAGCCTTTCACTTTGCCGGTGGCAGACCGGCGGCTGGTTACTTCCTTTTGCGTCGCCAACAGGAAGTAACCAAGGAAAAGGCGACCCCGGTTTGCCGCCGCGATGCGGTTCCCTTGCCATTTCGAATCAATCGGGGCTGCGCAACTCGCCCGGCCAGACCGCACACACCGCGACCTGCCTCGGAATTCAAACATAACCAGCGACTTAGCTGGTGTTTTTCCAGCTTAGTCGAATGGCTAGGCAAAGCGTGCTCGCCTTAAATCACCGCTTGTTTCGAACCGTCTCCGGCGGCGCACAGGGGCTACGGTTTTGGCTGACAGGTGCTCGGCCATTCACGACCCTCTGTGAGACTTCCAGATAGCGGCCAATGACAAATACCCTTGGTCACTTTATCTAAAGACCAGCTTTAGTTAAGGGTCAAAAAATTCCATTAATACTGATTCGCCACATAACCTGTAGCGACGTGCTTGCGCACTAAATCGCAATGCTTCGATTTTTCATCGAAAAGAATCTGCGCAATATTCTTTGAGGAATACTCCATTGTCTATCCCGCACAGGAGCAGTGCCTCGTCTATGCGAATATTCTTGATAAGCAATGTTCGAATGACGTGCTCGTGATCACCGTGCGCTGTAATGGGTGCGGTGCGAATCGGCGTAGTGCCTACCGTATAAGATTGCCGGCGTAATGGCGGGGGTGCCCGCTTCTTACTTCAAATTATACGATACGCCGTCAAGAATGCCGCAGTCTTTGAAATTAGCCAGTTTGATATGGATGGTGCAGCATGGGGACGCGCCGGGTATTCATGCGCTGGCAGAATTCGACCTGATGGGCGCAGCGCTCATGTTTAAATGCTACTTATAATCGGTCGACTTATAGAGTGCACTTATAGATGATCTAGGTTATGAAAATTACACAATCTTTTGGTCAAAAAGTTAGATATTTTCGGAATCTTAAAGAGCTTTCGCAAGAGGAGCTTGCTGGTATTGCTGGCCTTCATAGGACATACATTGGTTCAGTTGAGCGTGGCGAGAGGAATATAACGCTTATAAATGCTGAAAAAATTGCATCAGCATTAGACCAACCTCTCGTATCATTTTTTGGAGAGAATTTGTGACAATTGAACAGAATTTAGATGCCATACTTAAAAGATATCAATTATCTTTTATCGAAAAGGTATATTCAGACGAAAACGATGATCATGACTTGCTAATGGCTGCATTTGGAATCACCCCGTTACTAAAACGTGAAAATCGACAGTATTGGGGACGTGAGCTTGGCAAGTGCTGGGAATCATTGGTTATTGAAGCCTGCAAAGGCTTGCCAACATTCCAACCCGCTTTGCGTGTAGGCGGCGATGAGCCATGCGATCTTATTGTTGAAAATTACGCCATTGACACCAAATACCGTGTTGGATCAGGTGATTCTGGAACATTAAAAAAGTTTAAATCTTATGGTTCTTTATTAAGAGAAGCGGGATATATACCTGTTTTTTTGTTTCTCCGAGAAGACAACCTACCCGCCGCAATGACAGCATGCCAAAGAGGGACTTGGGAAATTTATATTGGGCAACGGTCTTTTGATTTTATAAGGGAAATTTCCGGTTTTGATATGGAGGGCTACCTTACTAATAATGCTTGCAATTTCATTGTTGACCGTCAAGAGATTTAAGCCTCTTTCCAATAATCTCAATATAGGAAGGCTCGACTTCTATTCCGATATAATTAATCCCCGCTTGCTTGGCAGCAACTAAAGTCGTGCCTGAGCCTGCAAAAGGATCAATCACAATAGAGCCTTTCACCCTAGGAACAAAAATTTCAACAAGTTTGTTCATAAGTTCCAAAGGCTTAACAGTGCAATGAACGTTGTAATCTACTGCTTTATCTCGCTTAATGTTTTCCAAAATATTTGATTGAAAACCACCATTTTTTTGCTTGGTGTAAAAAAGTCCAGTTCCAAAATTCAGAAGAGTTTGAGTATAGTTATTAACAAGGGGCTTTTGCACTACGCATATAGCCTCCCATTCGCTTCTTAAACAACTGTGCCAGCCTTCCCAATTTTCAGAATTTGTATAGCCTTTCTGTTTAAGACTGCTTTCCATATTGATACCCTTAGGTATCCCACTAGAGCGTCGATAGACAATTATATCTCGAGCATAAAAACCAGCCTTTTCTAAAGCAACTTGAACATGAGCAATAGTTCTTGTACTGTTAAATACCAGAACAGAAGCTCCTGGTTTACATACGCGAAATAACTCTACAGCCCACTCAAAACACCACTCCTCGTACTCAGTAATATTATCCCTATTTTTTTTATACCAGCGTTCGTTCCTGACCCCCCCAGCCAAACCACTACCATAAGGAATATTTTTAACCAACGTTTTACTGTCTTTGACACGATCTTTCCTACGCTGAATTTCCGATTCATCCCATTTGTGACCAATAAACTCATAGTTATATGGCGGATCTGTGATACATGCAGATACAATTGAATCAGGAAGCTGTTTCATAACCTCCCTACAATCACCCAATAGAATTTTATTCATAAAGCTTTCCATAACATCCATTTTATGATACTTATAGTATTCATCTTAACCGATAATTCAATCTTCTGTGTCACTAAAAGTATTTAAAAAAAATTAAATCCTGATTCGCACCATTGCTTCCAGTGTTGCAAATTTTCAGCTTAAATGGGGGCATGAGGCTGACTTGTCGATTACCACCCCAAATGGAAATACCAGATTGCTGCCGTTCGTGACTGTCTCTAAAGGCCGAATACTCGACATTCAAAGCAATGCCGTCAGGGTCATGTCTTGTGACCTTAAAATGCAAACCGCGCGGACGAAAAAAAGTATATACTTTTAATATATTCTATTGAGGGTGATGCCATGAAAACTGCCAAGCTGTTTCACAACGGTCAAAGCCAGGCCGTTCGCTTGCCCAAGGAATTTCGCTTCGAGGGCAAAGAGGTCTATATCAAAAAATCCGGCAATACGATTGTGTTGATCCCAATGGAGCAATCGTGGGCATCTTTGGTGGGTAGTCTGGATAAGTTCACCGATGACTTTATGGCTGATCGTGAGCAACCCGAGCAACAGGCGCGGGAGGTTGTGTTCGCATGAAGCTGATGCTGGATACCAATACCTGTATCGCGCTCATCAAGCGCAAGCCTGCCCATACTTTGCAGCAATTTAATCAGTATTTGGTGGGTGAGATAGGCATTTCGGCGGTGACGTTGGCGGAGTTACGCTTTGGCGTTGCCAAGAGTCAACATCAGGAAAGCAATCAACTTGCGCTGGACGAGTTCATTTTGCCGCTTGAAATTGCTGCATTCGACGAAGAAGTGACTGCTGTCTATGGGGTGTTACGCGCTACTTTGGAAAAACAGGGTACACCCATCGGTTCGCTGGATACGATGATTGCCGCTCATGCCTTGAGTCTAGGTGCGATCCTGGTTACTAACAACACCCAGGAGTTTGAGCGCGTTGCTGGTTTAACAGTGATTGACTGGATCAAGCCCGAGTAATATCCGCAAAACATTATTTTAATTGATGAATTTAAACCAAGTGCCGCACTATCAACACTCCCTCTGCTGGTTCCGCCGCGACTTGCGTTTGTATGATCATGCTGCGCTGTATCACGCGTTAAAATCGAGCAGGGCGGTTCACTGTGTATTTGTATTCGATACTGATATTCTGGAGAAACTGGCGGACAAACAGGACAGGCGGGTGGAATTCATCTGGCACAGTCTGGTTGAATTGAATCAACATTTGCAGCAACAGGGTAGCACTTTGCAGGTGTTGCAAGGCAAGCCGGAAGTGGTCATTCCACGCTTGGCGAGTGAGTTGGATGTGCAGGCGGTCTATTGCAACAGGGATTATGAGCCTGATGCGGTGTTGCGTGATGCGGCGGTTGCGGCTGCTTTGGGCGAAATCGAATTTCATGATTACAAGGATCAGGTGATCTTTGAACAGTCAGAAATCATGACCGGATCAGGCACGCCTTACAGTATATTCACCCCCTATAAAAACGCCTGGTTGAAAAAACTGGATGATTTTTATTTGCGTGCCTATCCCGTCCATCGTTACCTGCCTGCGCTTGTTCAGTGTGCACCATTCACGCTACCCAGTCTGGCATCGCTGGGCTTTACACCGGGTAAGCTCAATATTCAGGCCATGCCGGTGGGTGAGTCGGGTGCGGCGCGGTTATTCGATGACTTTATTCAGCGCATTGATCAGTACAAGGAGGCGCGGGATTTTCCTGCGGTGAAAGGCGTATCCTATCTGTCGACCCATCTGCGTTTTGGCACGATCTCGATACGCGCTCTCGTATCGGAGGCATACCATGTGGGCAGCATAGGCGCGCAAATCTGGCTGTCCGAGTTGATTTGGCGCGAGTTCTATCAAATGCAGCTTTACCATCATCCGCAGCTCGCGCAAGGCGCAGCCTTCAAGTCTCAGTTTAATGCTATCGCCTTTCCTAACGAGGCAGAAAAGTTTGCGGCATGGTGTGAGGCGCGCACCGGCTTTCCCTTGATTGACGCGGCGATGCGCCAGTTGAATCAGACAGGCTATATGCATAATCGCCTGCGCATGGTGGCTGCGTCCTTTTTGGTCAAGGATCTGCACATCGACTGGCGCTGGGGTGAGCGCTATTTCGCGGATAAGCTGCTGGATTTCGATCTGGCAGCCAACAACGGCGGATGGCAATGGGCAGCGTCCACCGGCTGCGATGCACAGCCCTGGTTCCGTATCTTCAATCCCGTTACCCAGTCCGAAAAGTTCGATGGGCAGGGGAAATTTATCCGCCGTTATGTGCCGGAATTGGCGGCCTGCCCCGACAAATGGATACACGCGCCGTGGCTGATGCCTTCGAATGAACAGTTGCGATGCAATATCGTCATCGGCATGACGTATCCTCTGCCCGTTGTCGATCATGCGGTTGCGCGTATCAAGACGCTGGCGCTGTTTAAAGCCGCCGTCGAACATCAACCTGAATTAAAGGAACTCACATGAAATTGCTCGGCACACAAACCAGTCCCTATGTGCGCAAAGCGCGGCTGGTATTGCTGGAAAAAAACATACCTCATGACTATGTGATCGACCCGCCGCAGCAGTCGGGCGCGCTGGTATTGCGAGTCAATCCGTTGGGGCGCATACCGGCTCTGATACTTGACGATGGCTACTGCGTGTTCGACTCCACCGTGATTGCGGACTATGCCGACACACTCAATGATGATCCCATCCTGATTCCCCGTACTGACAGGGTGTCCAGGATGCGTGTTAAACGCTGGGAAGCCCTGGCCGATGGCATCATGGATTCGGCCATTGTGGTACGCAACGAAAGTCTGCGCCCGCTGGATCAACAAAGTCCTAGCATTTTGAATTTGCACCACGGCGCCATCGCACACGCACTGGAATATGCCGCGCAGTTGTTGGGTGATCGCACGTGGTGTGAAGGCGATGCACTCACGCTGGCTGATCTTGCACTGGTAAGTGCGCTGATTTATCTCGATTTGCGCCTGCCGGAACAGGACTGGCGCAGCCATGCCAATGTGGCGGTATGGTTTGCCCGCATCAGTGCGCGACCCAGTGTAATAACCTCCTTGCAAAATCCGGTGTAGTTAGAGCAGGCTTTCCGGCGGCGCGCAAGGCAACTCAAAAGTGGCTGCCACGGCTGGATGGGTTATTTTACCTTGCGCTATATTCAGGCCGTGCCGCAACGGCAGGTTGTCGCGTAACGCCTGCTGCCAGCCCTTGTTTGCCAGTTCCAGCAGATAGGGCAGGGTGGCATTAGTTAGCGCCAGCGTTGAGGTTCGTGGTACGCCGCCTGGCATGTTGGCGACGGCATAATGAATGATGCCATCGACGACATAGATCGGATTTTCGTGCGTGGTGGCATGGGTAGTTTCGATGCAGCCACCCTGATCGACGGCAACATCGACGATGACAGCACCAGGTTGCATCAGTTTTAGATCGCAACGCTGTATCAGTCTGGGCGCGGCAGCACCGGGAATGAGTACGCCGCCAATGACCAGATCCGCGCTGGGCAGTTGTTCGAGCAGCGCATGGCGGCTGGAGTACAGTGTCTGCACGTTGGCAGGCAGGGTCTCGTCCAGATAGCGCAGTCGTTCCAGCGATACATCCAGCAGGGTCACGCGCGCACCCATGCCGGCAGCCAGCCGGGCCGCATGACTGCCGACGACGCCGCCACCCAGAACGAGAACCTGCGCGGGTGGGACACCGGGCACGCCACCGAGCAATACGCCGCGACCGCCATAATGTTTTTCCAGATATTTCGCGCCCTCCTGCACCGCCAATCTGCCTGCCACTTCGGACATGGGGGTGAGCAGTGGCAATTCTCCGCTTGGCTTTACCACGGTCTCGTAGGCGATGCAGATTGCGTTTGAATCAAGATGTGCCTGCGTCAATTCACGATTGGCCGCAAAATGAAAATAGGTGAAGATGATTTGCCCTGCACGCATGCGTGGCCACTCAATGCGGATGGGTTCCTTGACCTTGATGATCAGGTCAGCCGCAGCCCACACCGCGTCGGCATTGCTTATGAGTTCTGCGCCGGCACGTTGGTACTGATTGTCGGTAAATCCGCTGCCCTCGCCCGCCCCGCTTTGCACCAGCACACGGTGACCTGCGGCAACCAGCGCGGCAGCACCCGAGGGGGCCAGCGCTACCCGGTGTTCATTGGATTTGATCTCTTTTGGAACGCCAATTTTCATTTTGTTCACCGTGGTCAGCAGGTTCAGGCAGGTTACAGGCTGCGCGCGCATGGATTGTTGTTGAGCATCATTCTAATGCACACTGCCGAAATGCTGTGCTGTTTCGAAAGATAAGGGGATTTCATGCGCCAAAGTGGTATTGGAGGCATGCGATCCGAGATTGACATAAAAAGATAAATCGCGGAAACTACGTTTCGTGCCGATTTGACATCAGCTTGCGGGGCACGTTAAACATACCAGCTAAAGCGAGGAAACCCGTTTTGGCTAAGCTAAACGGGTTTTATTTTGGAGTTCTCTTGAGCCATTCTGTCGGTATCGTACAAGCGCAGTGCGCCCATTTTGACAAACCGCTGGTATTTCGCAGTGGTGCGGTGTTACCACGCTATGAGCTGATGTATGAAACTTATGGCACGCTCAACGCCGACAAATCCAACGCCATTCTGATCTGCCATGCGCTATCCGGTCATCATCATGTCGCGGGTTATTACGCAGACGATGAAAAAAACATCGGCTGGTGGGACAACATGGTCGGCCCCGGCAAGCCGATGGATACCGACAAATTTTTCGTGGTAGGCATGAATAATCTGGGCGGCTGCCACGGTTCGACAGGCCCCTCATCGATTAATCCCGAAACGGGTGTGCACTACGGCTCTGCTTTTCCGGTTATCACCGTGGAAGACTGGGTCGAGTCGCAGGCGAGGCTGGCTGATCTGCTGGGCATCGCCTGTTTTGCAGCTGTGGTGGGTGGCAGTCTGGGTGGTATGCAGGCGTTGCAATGGTCGCTGGCCTATCCGGAACGGGTGCGCCATGTGCTGGCCATTGCCTGTGCGCCGCGTCTGACAGCGCAGAATATTGCTTTCAATGACGTAGCACGCAATGCCATTCTGACAGATCCGGATTTTCACGGCGGAGATTTTTATCAGCACGGCGTGGTACCCAAGCGCGGCTTGCGCCTCGCGCGCATGCTCGGACACATTACCTATCTGTCGGACGATGCGATGGCGGACAAATTCGGTCGTCAGTTGCGCACTGAACAGTATAACTACGGCTACGAGGTTGAGTTCCAGATTGAATCCTATCTGCGTTATCAGGGCGACAAGTTTGCCGCCAGTTTCGATGCGAATAGCTATCTGTTGATGACCAAGGCGCTGGATTATTTTGATCCGTCACACGAATACGGTGGCGATTTGAACCGTGGCTTTGCGCGGGCGAAGGCGGGGTTCCTGGTGATTTCGTTTACCACTGACTGGCGCTTTTCGCCACAGCGTTCCCGTGAAATCGTAAGGCCGCTGCTGCATAACAAACGCAGCGTCAGTTATGCGGAGATAACCTCCAACCACGGGCATGATTCGTTTCTGATGGATCATCCGCATTATTTTGACGTGGTGCGCGCCTACCTGACCAACGTCAGCCAGGAGGTGTCCGTATGAGCATCGAATCACTAGCCGCCGAACGTCCCGATTTCGCTGCCATCGCGGCGTGGATACCGAAAGGCGCATCGGTGCTGGATCTGGGCTGCGGAGACGGTAGCCTGCTGCGCTATTTGAAGGAAACAAGGGCAGTTTGCGGTTATGGCGTGGAGATCAGCGATATGGATATTGTGTCGTGTATCGCCAATGGCGTGAATGTGATCCAGAACGATCTGGATGCGGGTCTGTCGGACTTCGAAAGCAATGCCTTCGATTTCGTGATCTTGTCGCAGACCCTGCAGGCGACGCGACATACCGAGGCGCTGATTCAGGAAATGCTGCGCGTCGGGCGCGAAGGTATCGTCAGTTTTCCGAATTTCGGTTATTGGCGAACCCGGCTGGACGTATTAATGGGCAATATGCCGGTGTCACGCGAGTTGCCTTATCAGTGGTACGACACGCCCAATGTGCACCTTTGTACCTTGAAGGATTTTGACAGTTTTTGTCAAACCTATTGTGTGAGCATCACTGAGCGCCGCGTGATGACAGGCGGGGCTGAGGTCAGCCTGTTGCCCAATTTGCTGGGCAGCACGGCGGTGTACCGCTTCCAGCGCGGGGTATGAGCGTTTTCAAACAGTTGCTAACGCGGCGCATGCTGATTTGCGTGTTCACTGGTTTTACATCAGGTTTGCCGCTGTATTTGCTGTTTAACCTGTTACCTGCCTGGCTGCGCAGCGAACAGGTGGATCTCAAAACCATCGGCCTGTTTGCGCTGATCCAGTTTCCCTATACCTGGAAATTTATCTGGTCGCCGCTGCTCGATCGCTATGCGTTACCTATGCTGGGTCGGCGGCGCGGCTGGATGGCGTTGACCCAGCTAGGCCTGTTGGCGGTGATTGCCAGCATGGGCGGCTTCTCGCCAGCAACACAGCTAGGCACAATAGCTTGGTGCGCGACGTTGCTGGCGGTGTTGAGCGCAACGCAGGACATCGTGCTGGATGCCTATCGCCGCGAGTTACTTGCAGATAGCGAACTTGGTCTTGGCAATGCCGTACACGTGAATGCCTACCGTATCGCGGGATTGGTGCCGGGCTCGTTGTCGCTGATACTTGCGGATTTTCTGCCCTGGGATAGCGTTTTTATCATTACCGCGTTGTTTATGTTGCCCGGTATTGCGATGACGCTGATGATAAAGGAGCCCAACCGCGCGGTCGCGCCCAAGACACTGCGCGAAGCGGTAGTCGAGCCTTTTCGTGAATTTATTAACCGCCAGGGATGGCGCAGTGCCTTGTTTATTTTGGCTTTCCTGCTTTTTTATAAGCTGGGTGATAGCCTGTGCACGGCACTGGCCACGCCCTTCTATCTGGACATGGGGTTTTCCAAATCCGATATCGGTCTGATTGCGAAGAACGCAGGACTTTGGCCATCGGTGATAGGTGGTATGTTAGGCGGGCTGTGGATGGTGAAGATTGGCATAAACCGCGCGCTGTGGCTATTCGGCGTAGTGCAGATACTGGCAATTTTCGGTTTTGCATGGCTTGCCTCCATCGGTTATCACGCCGAGATTGGCGCACTGGCGCGTATGCAGTTGGCCGTGGTGATCGGACTCGAAGCGCTGGGTGTGGGGCTGGGCACAGTCGCTTTCGTTGCGTTCATCGCGCGCACCACACATCCTGCCTATACGGCCACGCAATTCGCGCTGTTCACCAGCCTGATGGCGATGCCCAGAACCTTTGCCAATGCCGCGACCGGCTGGCTGGTCGAGTCGATGGGGTGGACGGGATTTTTTCTGTTGTGTGCGGTGATGGCTATCCCCGGTATGCTGCTATTGTTCAAGGTTGCGCCATGGAATGAACCGGTCGAATCCATCATCGAATGAAAGGAAGTGCAATGAATTTAAAGATAACGACACTGAATTTAATCATCATGGCCAAGGGTATCGCCACCATTGCCATTCTGGCTGTGCTGTATGCGTATCATCTGATTTCGCTCAAAACAGCCCTCTATATCTGGGTGGCAGCACTGTTGCTAGGATCGCTGTTGCTGATTGCGGTTAAGGCTGCCATTGCCGATAACAAAAAACGCACAGTCGGAATTGAGGCAAAGCAGCAGATTTAGCCTTTGCCAGTCTGCCGCCTGCCAAAAATTATGCTTCCTTGTTTTCCAGATTAAGCTCCTGAATCTTGCGCGTCAGGGTGTTTCGTCCGATGCCCAGCAGTGTCGCCGCTTCGATGCGCCGCCCGTTGCTATGATGCAGGGCCTGTAGTATCAAGGTGCGTTCGAATTGCGCAACCAGGTCATCCATGATACTTTCATCGCCACGCTGCAAGGCCATTTCAACGTGATTTGCCAGCATCGTGCTCCAGTCGCCGGGCTTGGCTGATTCTGCTGTGTCACTGCGCCATTCCGCCGGCAGGTCTGCAATTTCAATGACCTGGGAGGGCGTCATCACCGTCAGCCAGTGACACAGGTTTTCCAGTTGGCGCACGTTACCCGGAAATTCTTGTGCGCCAAGATGCTGCAATGCGGCTGTGCTGAACTGTTTTTGATCAACCTCAAGATCTTGCGCGCTCTTTTGCAAAAAATGGCATGCCAGTAGCGGAATGTCTTCACGTCTTTCACGCAGTGGCGGCAGGCGCAGTCGGATCACGTTCAGTCTGTGAAAAAGGTCTTCGCGGAACAAGCCCAGTTTGACCCGCTCTTCCAGATTCTGGTGTGTGGCCGTGATGATGCGCACATTTGCCTTGATAGGCTGATGTCCGCCGACACGATAGTAATTACCATCCGATAAGACGCGCAGCAGGCGGGTCTGCAACTCGGAGGGCATGTCACCGATTTCATCCAGAAACAGGGTGCCGCCTTCGGCCTGTTCGAAACGCCCGTGCCGCATCGCGGCCGCCCCCGTGAAAGAGCCGCGTTCATGCCCGAACAGTTCGGATTCGAGCAGGTCTTTCGGGATCGCGGCCGTATTGATTGCGATGAAAGGTTTGTCCGCACGCGGGCTGTGGCGGTGTAATGCACGAGCCACCAGTTCCTTGCCGGTGCCGGACTCTCCGTTGATGAGCACGGTGGCATGCGATTGTGAAAGCCGCCCGATAGTGCGAAAGACTTCCTGCATGGCGGGCGCATGTCCCAGAATGTCAGCTGCCACTTCAACCTGCACCACGTCGGTTGTCTTGCGACGGCTCTGTTCCAGTGCTCGGCGTATCAGGTCAACGGCATGATTGATATCAAACGGTTTGGGTAGATATTCAAATGCACCACCCTGAAAGGCAGAAACCGCGCTTTCCAGATCGGAATAGGCCGTCATGATAATGACGGGTATCAGCGGATGGTTCAGGTGCAGTTTTTGTAAAAAATCCAGCCCGGAGCTGCCCGGCATGCGAATGTCGCTCACCACGACCTGTGGCAGATTATGACCGAGCGCGCGCAGCGCATCATCGGCAGTCGGAAAACTTTCAAAATCAATATCTGCCCGTGCCAGGGACTTTTCCAGCACCCAGCGTATCGAACGGTCATCATCTATTATCCAGACTGGTTTCATTTTTGCAAAACTCCTTAATTAAGCTGGTAGCCTGTAGCCTGTAGCGTGTAGCGTGTAGCGTGTAGCGTGTAGCGTGTAGCGTGTAGCGTGTAGCGTGTAGCGTGTAGCGTGTAGCAAACTCCAGTCTCACTTCAAGCTACAAGCCGGGTTGTAGCGGCAACATCACGGTAAAACGTGTACAACCCGGCTCGCTTTCAAATTCAATGGTTCCTTGATGCTGGCTGACAAAATCCTGTGCCAGCGTCAGTCCCAGACCATGACCATCAGCCCGTCCCGACACCAGTGGATAGAAGATCGTGTCGCGCAACTCCGGCTGTATGCCCGGCCCGTTGTCTATGATTTGCACCATTACGGCAAGTTTATGGCGCTTCTTGAACAGCGTCACCTGACGCGCAATCCGTGTACGCAGAATAATTTTTCCGTGACCGTGCATTGCCTGCGCGGCATTGCGCACAATGTTGAGCACCACCTGTATCAATTGCTCCTTGTCGCCAATCAGTGCTGGCAGGCTAGTATCGTAATCCCGCCTGATTATCAGGTCTTCAGACATTTCAGCCAGAACGACCGATCGGACGCGTTCCAGGACTTCATGGATATTCAGCGAGCTATGCCGCGTCTGGCCCTGTGGCGTGAGCAGTTTTTCCATTAGGGAGCGCAAGCGGTCGGCTTCCTGAATAATGACTTGGGTATATTCGTGTAAGCCGGGTTTTTCCAATTCCTGTTCAAGCAGCTGGGCTGCGCCGCGAATGCCGCCCAGCGGATTTTTTATTTCATGGGCGAGATTGCGCAACAACAGGCGATTTGCCTGGGTTTGATCAAGAATTTGCTCTTCCCGTGCCAGTTTGAGCGGCCTGTCCATCGGGTGAAATTCCAGCAAAAGCTTGTCAGCTTGCATCGGTGTGACCGTACAACGTACATGCAGTTTATTCTGACCGTGCGTGACCAGTGTCAGATCATGTTCGATGTAACTGGCATGATTTTGCTGCGCTCTTTGCATCGCGCTGGATAGTTGTGCTGTCTCAGTAAATACCGCTTGCAGGGTATGGCCGAACAAATTGTTGCCGCTGACCTCAAACAGATTTTCTGCAGCAGGATTCAGGTAAATAAGCTGCAGTGCCTCATCGAGCAAGATGACAGCGGTGGCAAGGTGGTCAAGCATAGGGAAGTTGGGCTGTGGCATATCATAATATAAGCAAATAACATGCCAGATGCATGCTACTTCAATTTGGATAGCTCTATTTTAAGAGCGTTGATGTTGGCCTGATGTAACTCGACCTGTTTGGAAAGCGCAGCCATTTTGAGGTTATCTTTCACCGTGACTGGATTTCCCTCAGCTGACTTTTGGTTTTGTGTGGCTTCTGCAAGCAAGCCTTCTTCGACTTTTAATTCATCCTCAAGAATTTTACGCCGTGATCCGTCACGTCCCCGCTGCGTCTGTTCATTTACTTTCGGGAAATCCTGAGGCGTTGTGCTGGCGCGCGCGCGCGCATGTTGTGCGGGTGGAGTTAGCAGGACGCGTTTTCCGCCCTTTATTGGTGCGCTGGAATAGGTGACATGTCCGTCTGCATCAATGGCTTTGTATATATCGGCCATCGCCAATGAAGGCAACAGGCATAACAGTAAAATCATTGAATTCATATTCACGCTCATGCGAAAAAGGCCAGAGAAGTATAGGGCAAGCCTGCAGGCATGACAAATGCTTTGCAGTTCGTCGGACATAAAAAACGGGGCTTTCGCCCCGTTCTGTTTAACACTTGCTGATTGCTAACTTAGATACTGTAATACATTTCAAACTCAACCGGGTGGGTCGTCATACGCAGGCGTGTAACTTCGTCCATCTTCAATGTGATGTAAGCATCGAGGAAGTCGTTGGAGAATACACCGCCACGAGTCAGGAACTCGCGATCCTTGTCCAGCGCATTCAATGCTTCATCCAGTGATGTGCATACGGTTGGGATTTTTGCATCTTCTTCCGGTGGCAAGTCATACAGATTCTTGTCAGCAGGATCGCCAGGGTGGATCTTGTTAGCGATACCGTCCAGGCCCGCCATCATCAGCGCTGCGAAGCACAGGTATGGGTTGGCAGTAGGATCGGGGAAACGCGTCTCGATGCGGCGTGCCTTGTCGCTGGCTACATGCGGAATACGGATCGAAGCGGAACGATTCTTGGCAGAATAGGCCAGCTTGGTTGGTGCTTCGTAATGTGGAACCAGACGCTTGTAGGAGTTTGTGCCCGGATTGGTGATCGCGTTCAGCGCCTTGGCATGCTTGATGATACCGCCGATGTAGTACAGCGCAGTTTCGGACAGGCCAGCATAACCGTTACCTGCGAACAGGTTCTTGCCATCTTTCCAGATCGACTGATGCACATGCATACCGGAACCGTTGTCGCCAACGATAGGTTTAGGCATGAAAGTGGCCGTTTTGCCGTGCTGGTGTGCAACGTTATGCACCACATATTTCAGCGCCTGAGTCTGATCGGCGCGACGCACCAGCGTATCGAACTTGGTGCCAATTTCGCACTGACCGGCGGTGGCGACTTCGTGGTGATGAACTTCGACCTCGATGCCGATGTCTTCCAATGCCAGACACATCGCAGCGCGAATGTCATTCAAGCTGTCGACCGGAGGCACGGGGAAATATCCGCCCTTGACGACTGGACGGTGACCGGTATTGCCGCCGTCGTATTTCTCGTCCGATGACCATGCTGCTTCTTCGGAATTGATCTTGACGGAACAACCGGACATATCGATTTTCCAGTTGACCGAATCAAAGATGAAAAATTCAGGTTCGGGACCAAAGTAAGCCGTGTCACCCACGCCGCTCGATTGCAGGAATGCTTCGGCGCGCTTGGCGATGGAGCGTGGGTCACGGTCATAACCCTTGCCATCGGTAGGTTCTACCACATCGCAGGTAATGTTGATGGTGATGTCGTCGGTAAACGGATCCAGGTAGGCGGTGGCGGGATCCGGCATCAGCAGCATGTCGGAGGCTTGAATGCCTTTCCAGCCGGCGATGGAAGATCCGTCGAAAGCGTGGCCTTCTTCAAATTTATCCAAACCTACGTATTTAGCTGGCACGCCGACGTGTTGCTCTTTGCCGCGTGTGTCCGTAAAACGAAAATCCACGAACTTGACATCGTGGTCCTTGATCATTTGCAACACATCATTAGCCGACAACGACATAACTCTCTCCCAAAGTATCAATGTAACAGTGAATTAAAAACCGAAATATCAGACGCAGGAAACGTGCCAGCAATGCCGCAAGGTCATTTCCCTCACAATCACGCAGCAAATACCGCTGCTATTGTTCGTGACGTGGTATGTCCGGTGTGTTCCCGCTGTTGCACAGCGGCTCTTTCGCCATGCCAGCCTTGTCTGCGTACCAGACGCGCATTGTGCCATAAGGCATAGACGTAACACAAAAATTATTCGCACCAAATCTGTGCACGAAGGAGATTATTGCGCCCTATTTTTGTGCGTGACTGCTGTGAATATGAATGGCACGAAATATTGGGTCATTGCGAAGCAGTTCATCGCAGTGTGCCTGTAGTGTTCGGGTATCTTCTGCCGACAGGCCATCAGCTGGCAAATATAGCTCAACATCCACGCGTCCTTCAAGATAGTGGAACACTACCCGGTGGTTTAGTAGATATTCATTGCCCAATTTTTCGGCAAGTCGTGCAAGCAAGATCGGGCGACCGGGCAATTTGACGTTATGTCTGGCCTGCATGTCATCTTCCGGATCGATATGCACCATCACATCCAGCACATGATGGTTGTTGAGCACGGCATGACGAGCAGATTCGGCAATGTAATGTCCTTCTGAAACGCTGATTTTAGGGTCGACCAGAATGTGCGCATCCACCAGCGCATTGTCTGCCATCTTGCGTGTGCGCAGATCGTGCAGGCCCAGTACGCCATGAGTATTGAGCAGGGTTTGCCGTATCGCTTCGACTTCTTCCGCCCCCAGTCCGGTATCAATCAGTTCAGATAAGGCTTCGAGTGCAAGTTTGCCGCCCATGTGCGCGATCATTACGCCCACAACGGCCGCAGCAACCAGATCGAGAAAAGTGTAACCGAGCAGATTGCCGCCTATCCCCGCCACCACCACAAGAGAAGAGGCCGCATCAGAACGTGCGTGCCAGGCATTGGCAATCAGCATTTGCGAACGTACCCGTTTTGCCATGGCCATCATGTAGCGAAACAGGCCTTCCTTGGCAGCCAGCGCAAACAGCGCAATGGCCAGCCCCAGCGGACTGATTGTTTGCAGCGACACCGGGTTTTGCAAACGAATCGCTGCCGCCACCAGTAAGCCTGCACCCAGCGCGGCTAGAAAGACGCCCAGTATTAACGTGGCTGCCGTTTCCACGCGTGCGTGGCCGTAGGGGTGATTGGCATCGGCATGCCGGTTGCCATGTCGGTTGGCGTACAAAACCAGCACATCCGACAACAGGTCTGACAGGGAATGCAGGCCATCGGCCATCAAAGCCTGGGAGTGTGCGAAAAATCCACCTACAACCTGAAATAAGGTCAGCACCAGATTGATGAAGATGCTCACCCAGGTGCTCTTTTGTGCGGCGGCAAATCGCTCCGGGTTGGCAGGTTCGAATTCGCCGGAGTGCGAATGTTGCGTATGGGTGTGATTTTTCATTTCGGTTGGGCTAGTATGTGACGGTGCAGCATAACATTTGCGCATGATTCGTTAAAGCACACCGAAATTTTACAGGAAGAAAATCATGGGAAAAATTACCGCGATACTGCAAGCAGCTCAACAACGCGCCAGAGATGTCAAATCGCCTTATGAAGGTGCGTTCTACCCGGAAGAGGCGTATGAAATTTTGCAGTCTGCACCAGGCGCCAAGCTGGTTGATGTGCGCTGCCGAGCGGAACTGGACTGGGTTGGACGTATTCCCGGCGCGATCGAGATCGAGTGGATGAGTTATCCGGGTATGAAGCCCAATCCGAATTTTATCGCCGCCCTTGAACAGCAGGTCGACAAGGAATCGCTGGTGCTTTTCATCTGTCGTAGCGGGGGGCGTTCCAATGCGGCGGCTATTGCAGCGACCGAGGCGGATTATCGCGACAGTTACAATGTGCTCGAAGGCTTTGAGGGTGAGCTGGACAGCAACCAGCATCGCAATACCGGCTCCGGTTGGCGCGCAGCAAATTTGCCATGGG
>CAWASY010000126.1:0-8636 GCA_963784505.1 uncultured beta proteobacterium
CGGTTCACCAGGAAGCGTGCGCATTCCTGTTGCCGTCCATCCCTTCGTTGAACATCCCTGCCAGTCTGGTTTTGCCGCTCGACTGGTTCAGGGCAAAAATCCTGATTGAGCTGCAGCAGCCGGGCATGGAGACTAAAACGGTGCGGCTGAATCTGAGCATAGAACGGGGATTGAATTTTGAACGCGTCAGTTTTACTGAAATAGGTAAGGGATTGACAGAGAGAATTGGTGACTAAGCGACTGATTAAAATAGATTAATAAGCATTTCTCTAAGCCACATTTCGGCTGACAGGGAAGTGTAGTGAAAAAAGACTTCCATGACCTTCGTCGCTGCTTACTTCCAGCCATGCCTGATGGCGCATTGCGATGTGCTTGACGATCGCCAGTCCCAGTCCGGTCCCCCCCGTTTCGCGCGAACGACTGCGATCCACACGGTAAAAACGTTCAGTCAGACGCGGAATGTGTTGTGCACCGATGCCGATACCGCTGTCTTCAACCGAGAAGACAGGTAGTCCGTCACGGGAAAGCCAGCACAATTTTATTTGTCCGCCGTCCGGGGTATAACGCACTGCATTGCTGACCAGATTGCTGAACGCACTGCGTAATTCTTCACGATTACCGGAGATTCTGGCAGGGCCGGTCACTTCCATGCTGCATTTATGTCGCCCTGCGCTCAACATTTCCAGATCCTGATAGACATCGTCGAGCAAGGTTGCCATCTCAATGTTTTCCTGTTTAATCAGGTTCTCGTTACTTTCCAGGCGAGACAGGGTGAGTAAATCGGAAACCAGATGATCCATGCGACTGGTCTGTTCGGCCATCAATCGCAAAGCATATTGTATTTTTTCATGGTTCAGATCTGGCATGTCCTGCAGATTTTCGACAAAGCCGTTCACCACGGTCAGCGGTGTGCGCATTTCATGTGATACATTGGCGACAAAGTCGCGACGCATGGTTTCAATACGTTCCATTTGGGTGATATCGCGACTAATCAACAGTCGATTATTGTTGCCGAATGGGATCAATTTGATGGAAAGCAAGGTGTCGTCATGACGCGCAGCCTTCATCACCAACGGTTCACTGAAATTTTTCGTCTGCAGATATTCGATAAATTCCGGCTGGCGCACCAGATAGGCGATATCCTGCTGGATGTCGCGATTTGCATTCAGGCCAAAGTGATATTCGGCAACCGGATTGCACCATTCGATGCGATTTGACTCGTTCAAACTCACGACACCTTCGGGCAATGCGGCGGTGGCCTGTTCGAAGTGCAGCAACTCATTGGCCAGCTTCTGCTTGGTCTGGTTATGCCGTTTGACCATTTTGAATAGCTGTGAAAACACGTCATCCCATATACCGTCACCATCGGGGATGGTTTCAAGGCGTGGCTCGTTTAGCCATAGATTCAGCTTATACAATTGCCGCGCCCGGTAGGCCATCACGACCAGCACCAGTACCAGCATGAATAGCAGTGCATAGGTGAGCGAGAAGGTGGCTGCCAACAGCAATGCCATCAGCGCGCCATAGACGATCGGCAAACTGACACGTATCCAGAAATTCAGCAAATTATATCCAGTCTAATGAGTCGAAAAGCGGTAGCCGCTGCCACGTACGGTCTGGATCAGGTCGTCCAGTCCGGATAGTTCCAATGATGCACGCAAGCGACGAATATGCACATCCACCGTACGTTCCTCGACAAATACCTGTGTGCCCCAAACCTGATCGAGCAACTGGGTGCGACTGTATACCCGTTCGGCATGCGTCATGAAAAAATGCAGCAAGCGAAATTCGGTGGGACCAAGTTCGATAGTCTGACCATTTGCTGTGACGCGATGCGAAGTTGGCGACAGTTCCAATCCTCCTGCCATCACCTTGTCTTCCGACAGCGTTGGAATATGGCGACGCATCACGGCACGGATGCGCGCCATCAATTCGCGTGGCGAGAATGGCTTGGTGATGTAATCATCTGCGCCGGATTCGAGCCCAAGTACCTTGTCGCGCTCATCCCCGCGCGCGGTCAGCATGATGATGGGAATATCACGGGTTTGCGCTTCGCTGCGCAACTGCTTGGCCAGTACAATGCCGTTGGTGGAAGGCAACATCCAGTCCAGCAGTATCAAATCGGGGGCATGATCGCGTATCTGTTGCCATGCTTCTTCGGCATCCCCCGCGCGCAATGCCTCGAATCCGGCCTGCGTGACATTAAATACCAGCAACTCCTGTATCGCTGGCTCATCTTCCACAATCAGAATTTTGGCAGTCATTATCACCCCTTCCCTAGAAGGTTAGCAGAGTATGAAGAATTTGTGACAGGAAGATGACAGTTATTATGTATTTAAAAATAAAGGATGAGAACGCCTCAGTCGCTTGGGAAGCAGTGAGCCCAATAGCATGCCGATGATGCTCGCGATCAGTCCAACCAGTTGCGGCGGCCAGATCGTCCCAGTGTAAAATTTTTCCATTAACAGCCACGATAGCAGACCGAACAGGATGGAAAAAAGGGCACCTCGATTATTGGCGCGTTTCCAGTACAAGCCGAATGCCAGTGGCACGAATGCAGCTACCAGCGTAATTTTGTACGCATTTTCCACCATTTTAAAAATGCTCTCGTTGGTATGCAGTGCAAACCACAGCACGATAGTCCCGAAAGTCAGCACGATGATGCGCATGGTGCGCAGCATTTGCCGGTCGCTCATGTGGGGATAGGCGAAGTGCTTGAGTATGTTTTCGGTAAACATCACCGAAGGCGCCAGCAAGGTAGCGGATGCGGTGCTCATGATTGCGGAGAGCAATGCGCCGAAAAACAGGATCTGTGCGATCAGCGGTGTATGTTGCAATATCAGCTCGGGCAATACCATTTGCGAGTCAGTTGCGATCAGTGCGCCGAACACGTTCGGGTCGATTATCGTTGCGCTGTAAGCCAGGAACATCGGCACAAAGGCAAAGGCGAAATAGAGCGCGCCACCCAGCACCGTGCCGTGCACGGCGGATGTTTCATTCCTGGCCGAGGTCATGCGCTGGAATACATCCTGCTGCGGAATGGAGCCCAGCATCATGGTTAGCGACGCACCGACAAAGGGTACCCAGACTTCATAGCCGCCCTGAGGGAAGAGTTGCAGCTTGCCCGCAGTCTGCGCATGATTGATAACGTGCGCCATGCCGCCCGCTTTGTCACCCACCAGTACCGCGATCAACAACATGGCTGTCATGATGACCGTCATCTGCACAAAATCGAGCAAGGCGACCGACCACATTCCGCCGAACAGGGTATAGGTCAGCACGATAGCTGTACCGATCACCATGCCGGTGGGCTGATCAATTTCGCCGCCGCTGACCAGGTTGAATACCAGACCCAGTGCAGTGACTTGTGCCGATACCCATCCCAGATATGAAATCATGATGCAGATGGTCATGATCAGTTCAACGGTGCGGTTATAGCGTGCGCGGTAATAATCGCCTATGGTCAGCATGTTCATGCGGTAAAGCCGCCCAGCGAAGAACAGTCCCGCGATAATCAGGCAAAGGCTTGCGCCGAACGGATCGGCTATCACGCCGCTCATGCCTTCCTTGACAAAGGTTGCAGAAATACCCAGTACGGTCTCTGCGCCGAACCAGGTAGCAAACACCGTCGCTGTGACGACCGGCAAGGGCAGATTGCGCCCGGCCACGACAAAATCACGCGCATTGTGCACGCGGGTTGCGGCATAGATGCCGATACCGACAGACAATAATAGATAAAGAACCACGAACCAAATCAGCATGGCAAAGGAGGGCGAATGGACAAGGCTGGGAATTTTAGCAGCCCGGATGGAAAATGTGCCACTGGCAGGTCACCAGGGTGTGAATATAATCCGCCGAGAAATGTGCCCGAGCTGATGGATACTTAGATAACGACACGGTTACCTGTATGAGTTCATACTATGCAATGGTCTTGGTGAATTTTTTAAGAGAATTTTGCTGACATTAATACGATACGTAAAAAAATACCCCTGAACCTCATGGAACAGGGGCAAAAAGTCTTAACAAAGGGGATTAAGTTAAGACATCACGCTCAGGGAGGAGAGGCGTGAGGTAACTTGCGTTACGCTTAAATAGGATAAGTAAATGCTTAAATAGTTCCACCTGAATAAAGTTTCTTGAAAAAATCGATGTTGAAGCGATTAACCAAAGAGGCGCTGCTGTAATGAGTCGGCAAAAGCCATCGGCATTCAGGCGCTATCTGTTGTGTTTATACAGGGTGAAATAAAAAGATGACCTTGCCACCCACCAAGCAGGGTGCGTGCGGCGACGAGTGTCCACATCATGGCAAGCACGATGACCAGTATTGTGCCGAATGTGGACAATACCCCGATCCTCAACAGTGTACTTAGCTTCAACGTGGCGATGGTATATACACCCAACGGGAACGTATAGCCCCACCAGCCAAGATTGAACGGAATGCCTGCACGAAAATGTTTAATCGTAATGAGGAGGGCGAGCAGCAGCCACCAGAGGCCGACACCCCAAAGTAAAATACCTGCGATTACACCGATTCCCGCTGCAACCGTGCCGATATTGCTCATGTCTTGTGCCGCAAAAATGGCAGTGGAATCGCTTCCCAGCACGAGCATGCCCAGTGCGCCTGTGCCGATGGGGCCGAGCGATAGCCAACTGGAGGCAGCCATGCCCTCGGGCGGCAATCTGTGTAATGCCATGCGCAGAAACAGGATCGTCAAGATACAAAAGGCAACTGGGACAGAATAAGCCCAGAGTATATAACTGGTAATGAGCGTTATGAATTGGGCGTTGGTGTTGATCAGATGCGGTGCAAGCAAACCGCCGCTGCTCGCCGCGACCTCTGCCGCGACAATGGGCAGCAGCCATATCGCCGTCATTTTTTCGATGCCATGCGCCTGTCGCGTAAACATGAAATAGGGGATAAATACGCCGCATCCGAGCGACAGGACGACATCGATCCACCAAAGCACCTGTGCGATGGCAATCATGTCACTGCCCCAGCGCAGCAGTCCGAATGCCAGTATGCCATTAATGATCGTTGCCAGCCCCATCGGAATAGTGCCAAGGAACATCGAAACGGTGCTATGACTGAATATCCGCCTGGCTTCATCCCAGAACATGATCCAGCGCGCGGCATAGAGTACGGAAAACAACGTGAACAAGCCGATGTTGAACAGCCACAGCCCCTCTCCGATTGCGAGCAAAGTCGAACCCGCTCCTGGTATCTGTGGCAATGCCAAAGCCAGAATGCCGGTTCCCATGGTGGCGGCAAACCAGTTCGGGGTAAACTGCCGGATCATTTCTCGTGGATGCTCAAGTTGGGAAAGTGGCTTGAAAGCGGCGACAATTTTGCAGATCATGAGACGTGTTTATTTATTAAATCCAGCAATGCCTCTACCGCCTTACTACGGTAGCGTTCCTTGTAGAGCAGGGTAAAAAAAGGACGGTCCGGTAGTTCGAAAGGAATTGAATAAAGGGTTCCGGTCTCTAGTGCGCGCGCGACAACCAGTTCGGAAAGTACGGAGACGCCAACGCCTGCTTCGACAGCCGTGCGAACGGATTCATTGGACGGCAGGGTCAATACAATATTGAGGGTTGCAGGATCAATGCCCCGGATATGCAAGGCTTTCTCAAAGCTCGATCGAGTACCTGATCCAGGTTCACGCATAATCCAGCGCGCACTGCGCAACCATTCGCTATTGATTTGTGCGACCGGATCAGTTCCGACAAGCACCAATCGGTCGTGTGCAACCGGGCGACAAGAGAGTGTGACATCGTCAACGTCACCTTCGACAAATCCGAGTTCTGCCGTTCCTGACGTAATACGCTGTGCGACTTGTTTCGTATTCGCGATAGCGATATCAATGTCGATTGCGGGGTAGCTTGCACGAAAGGCGGCCAGATATTGTGGGAGCCAGTAACTTGCAATCGTCTGACTCGCAACCAGTCGCAAGCTACCGCGTTTCAAGCCGCTGAACTCTGCCAGCGCCAGTTCAGCACTGGCTGCACGGCCAATCACGCTACGTGCCTCATCCAGAAATACGCGGCCAACTTCGGTAAGTTCGATCCGCCGACCGATGCGATGAAACAGCTTCACGTTATGCCGTGTTTCCAATGCGGCGATGGCTGCACTCACTGTTGACTGGGTCACATTCAGCACCTTGGCAGCACTGGTCATGTGCTCACGCTCTGCAACACCAACAAAAATACGCAATTGCTCCAGGGTCATGATTGATCTCCACCGTAAGACGCAACTATGCGTGATGAATATCAGTTTATCAAACGAATAATTTTGGTATTAATGATCGTTAATCACGATTGATTATGAGTGCACTCTAGCCTCATGGGCGTAATGCCGCACGATTTGTAGATTTCGTCCTAAGCGGTGATTAATTAGTCGATACAGTTACGTTGCAGCCTTGCTATAAAGGGATGAGGTATTAATTATTGCAATTTTTGTATAAAAATAATTATACAAATAAATCATAATATTGAAGATATTTGTTTAAGTGAATTATGTGATAAATCCAGTAGTGGAAGCGCTCTTGCATTAGCCAGTTTGACGTAGTGTTTCGAGGTGGCACGCAGATAGCTAGGATCATAATGCAAGGTGAGCAATTCACCCACCATGGACGAAAAATCGCCGAATTCGATTTGATCCCGCCAATGCTGTAATATTTTCTCACCATGGAAACGGTGTAAATTTTGCATGTGTTCCAGCAGCAGCGCAGGATTATCAACATAGTGCCGGTAATCTTCCAGGAGCCCGGCAACACGCAACGCCAGTGGCGTTTCAACGTGTATGCATTCGCTTAAGTGCATGGCCGCAATCAGCACCGGGGGGAGGGTGATCAGACCGATTTTGTTACTTTCGGCCTCAACATAGACAGGGCGGCTTGGATCAAATTTGCTCAAGGCCTGCAGCAACAGGCTGTCAAACATTTTTTGCGAGGGTTGTGGTTTTCCTGGCAGACGACCTAGCAACGAACCGCGATGTTGCGCCAGTCGCTCCAGATCGAGTACCTGCTTACCACTATCTTCCAGCGCATTTAACAGGCGGCTTTTTCCTGAACCGGTAGGCCCGCATATAACCTTAAAAATCAGGGTATTCGGCAGCGTTTCAAATTGTGCCAGCACGTCCCGCCGGTAGGATTTATAACCGCCTTCCAGCTTATGTGCTGCCCATCCAATTTGTGAGAGGATGATACTCATCGCGCCACTGCGCTGACCGCCGCGCCAGCAATAGACGACAGGGCGCCATGATTTGGGATGGTCGGCAAAGCGGGTTTGCAAATGATGTGCAATGTTCTTTGCTACCAGAGCGGCACCCACCTTGCGTGCCTCGAAGGGCGATTTTTGTTTGTACAGCGTACCGACAATGATGCGCTCTTCATCACTGAATACCGGGCAATTAATTGCCCCTGGAATATGGTCCTCGGCAAACTCAGCCGGGGTACGCACGTCGATAATTTCGTCAAACTCGGCCAGTTGTGCTAATTTTGCAGTTCTGTGCAGCATAATGATGAGGAACCCATGTCGGAAAATAAAATAAAGTTGACCCAATTGTCTCACGGCGGTGGCTGTGGCTGCAAAATTGCACCCGCATTGCTGCAACAAATACTGGGTGATGTCCGTGAAAAATTACCTTTTCCTGACCTGCTTGTAGGTTCAGAGACCTCGGACGACGCAGCAGTGTACCGGCTGAACGATAGCCAGGCCGTGATCGCAACAACTGATTTTTTTATGCCTATCGTCGACGATCCTTTCGATTTTGGTCGTATTGCGGCAACTAATGCCTTATCAGATGTATATGCAATGGGCGGCACGCCCATCATGGCGCTGGCCATCGTCGGCATGCCTATCAACAAGCTGCCTGTCGAAGCCATACGCGCAATTTTGCAAGGTGGAGAATCGGTCTGCAAGGATGCAGGTATTCCACTGGCAGGCGGTCATTCAATCGACTCTCCTGAGCCTATCTACGGCCTGGTCGCGATCGGACTCGTTCATCCTGACCGTCTTAAAAAGAACAGCAATGCGCGTGCGGGAGATGTGCTAATACTTGGTAAGGGGTTGGGGGTGGGTATCATGGCTGCGGCCTTGAAAAAGGACGCCTTGACCGATGAGGGGTATGCACAGTTGATCGAAAATACCACGAAACTGAATAAGGTTGGCGCAACACTTTCCGGTATTGACGGCGTACACGCGTTGACCGATGTGACCGGATTCGGCCTGCTGGGACATCTGCTGGAAATGTGCCGCGGTGCGGGTCTGCGCGGTGAAATCCTGTTTGATCAGGTGCCTGTTTTATCCTGTGCGCTGCCGTTGGCTAAGCTAGGTTACGGACCTGGTGCGATTGAGCGCAATATGGAGAGCTACGGGCATGACGTTCATTTGGCGAAAAATTTGCAGGACTGGCAGCAACGCCTGCTTGCCGACGCCCAAACCAGCGGCGGACTACTGGTATCGGTCGCCGCCAAAAATGTTGATGAAGTGCTAGCTTGCTTTCACGCAGCGGGATTCGGTCAGGCAGCCGTAATTGGCAATATGCGTGAGGGAACGGCGGGTGTTTGGGTAGACTGATACAACTGCCGGCAGTTTTGATGCTGTTTGCCAAAACTACCCCCTGTATAAAATACGTA
>CAWASY010000127.1:0-6878 GCA_963784505.1 uncultured beta proteobacterium
GCAATCCGCCCGCCCGTTTCATCGGACCGGATCAACTGTGCGCCCAGAATACTTTCGTTTTTCATCTGCCAGTTTTCAAGTGGGTAGCCAACTTCCGCCTGTTCCTGCCGGATGCTCAATGCCTGTCCAAGCGTCGCAATTTGTTTGGCTGCCAGATGATCGATACCATGATGGCTGGAGGTTGCACCAGCAGCCAAATGGGCGAAAATTCCATCAGTGTCATGACAAAGTTGAGCATCCAGGGTTGTATGCCTTCTCCTGCTCGAACGAGACTTTAATTTTTCGCACCAGTATTGATGTAGCAAGCTCAGCAATTCGATGCAATCATGGCTGTCTAGCTGGTCTCCGAGCCCAGCCTGAATTGGCGTTTGCCCCTGCTGCAACAGAATGAGTTTGATGCGTATCAGCTTGCTTAACGGCACCATAGCCAAATAACGCAGGGAGTCAACATCCGGTAAATTTCCAACCGACTGCAAACCGCGTTTGCCTGACAAGTCTATACCGAGCGGTGGCGCATCGTTTTTGGAGTGGCTATAACTGCTACTAATGGTGAGATTACTGCTCCATGTGGCAAGCCAGCGATCCATTTGCTGCAATTGCCAGCGCGTCAATTGTGCCGGATTAGCGTGGCAGGCCAGCAGCATTCTGATATAGCTACTGGCACAGGTGACATGTCTGCCCTGTGTATCATTAATTGCTATCTGGTGAAAATTCTGTTGTTCTGCGTATGCATAGAGTTGATGCAGTTGATGCCAGAGTTGCTCGCTGAATTCATAGCCGTTATGCAGGTAAGCAAATATTTCCATTCCGCAATAATGCAGACAACGTTGGCATAGCAGCGCACCACTGTCCTGTAATCGCTTTTCCCCGGAAATATAAGACTGCAAACCGCGCTGATAGCCCGTTATCATGGCCTGCCAAAGCTGCACAATCTTCTGGAAAATTCCGAACTCATTCTCGTTCAGAGGCAATGGCTTGCCGATCAGTTTTTTGGAAAAATCATGTTGAACATGATCGACCATTTCACCGAGCACATCCAGCGTTTTGAGACGGTCCAGGCCGCGCATCGGGTAGCGATTAAGCTCACTTATCTCGTTAAGCAGTTTGCTGTGCGCCAGTTGCAGATTGGTGAGTTGCAACTGGTCTAGCCACAATGTGCAGCTTTCCTCATCGCTGAAAGCAGGATGGGCTCTGTCATCAGTTGGTTCAAGCGGCAGTGTCAGCATAATGTATAGCCTCAAGGATACAGGATAAGCTGCGTAACAGTTTCAGTTCAACCCTCATTGCAAAGTACTAGAGTAGCACTCTTTCTATTCCGCCGTTGTTGGCCTTGCTCACAAAGTCGGGCAGCCAGTTTTCGCCCAGCAGATGTTTTGCCATTTCCACCACGATGTAATCCGAGCTAGTACCGCTATCCTCGTTGTAGCGCGACAGTCCCTGCTGACAGGCAGGGCAGGAAGTCAATATCTTGATTTCACCCTCAAAACCATCGGCTCGCAAGGCATCCGCACCACTGCGCATTTCCTCTTCCTTGCGGAATCTCACCTGGGTAGCGATGTGTGGCTGGGCCACACCAAATGTGCCCGACTCACCGCAGCAGCGATCATTGAGCGGCACATCCATGCCCATCAGTGTATTCACTACTTCCTGTGACTTATACGTCTTCATCGGCGAGTGGCAGGGTTCGTGGTACATGTAACGGGTTCCCTCAACACCGCTCACCCCTACCCCCTTCTCGATCAGATACTCATGGATGTCGAGCAGTCGGCAGCCGGGAAATATCTTGTCAAACTGGTATTTGAGCAACTGATCCATACAGGTCCCGCACGATACGATAACAGTTTTGATATCCAGATAGTTAAGCGTGTTGGCTACACGATGGAAAAGCACACGATTATCTGTGGTGATCTGACTCGCCTTTTCTCCCTGCCCCGAGGCATTTTGTGGGTAACCGCAGCACAGATAGCCGGGCGGTAGAACAGTAATCGCGCCGGTTTCATACAGCATGGCCTGGGTTGCCAGACCTACCTGACCGAACAGGCGCTCCGAGCCGCAGCCGGGGAAGTAAAACACCGCATCGGCATCCTCGCTCGCGCGGTTGGGATTGCGGATGATCGGTATCACGCTGTTATCCTCTATGTCGAGCAGCGCGCGCGAAGTCTTCTTGGGTAGATTACCCGGCATCGGTTTATTGATGAAGTGAATGATGCTGGTCTGTATCGAAGGTTTTCCAACCGATGAAGGCGGACGTGCCGTCTGCTGTTTGAACAGGCCCAGACGACGGCCTATGCCATGCGCCAGACGCTGTCCTTTGTAAGCCCATTCGATCATGACTTTTCGCATCAATCGTATCGTGAGCGGATCAGTGGTGTTCAGGTACAGCATGGAGGCTGCGGCGATCGGGTTGAATTTCTTCTTGCCGTGCTTCTTCAGAAAGTTGCGCATCGCCATCGACACATCGCCGAAGTCAATATTAACCGGACAGGGATTCAGACATTTGTGGCAAACGGTGCAGTGATCAGCCACATCGTTGAATTCATCGAAATGTTGGATGGAGATGCCGCGCCGGGTTTGCTCCTCGTACAGAAATGCTTCGACCAGCAAGGAGGTGGCCAGTATCTTGTTGCGTGGCGAATACAGCAGGTTGGCGCGCGGCACATGGGTCGCGCAGACCGGCTTGCATTTTCCGCAACGCAGGCAGTCCTTGATCGAATCGGAAATTTCACCCAGTTCGCTTTTTTCCAGAATCAGGCTCTCCAGTTCCATCAGGTTGAAGCTCGGGGTGTAAGCGCGTGCCAAGTTGCCGCCGGCGAGCAGTTTTCCCTTGTTAAAACGCCCCTCAGGATCGACTTTTTGTTTGTAATCGGTAAATGCCTTGATTTCGCCAGACTCCAGAAAATCGAATTTGGTGATACCGATGCCGTGCTCTCCGGAAATGACACCGCCCAGATCCTTGGCAAGCTGCATGATGCGGTCAACTGCCGTATTGGCCTGTTGCAGCATCTCGTAGTTGTCCGAGTTCACCGGAATGTTGGTGTGCACATTGCCATCGCCCGCATGCATGTGCAGCGCGACAAACACGCGCCCCTTTAGCACCTGCTGATGAATGGCAGTACATTGGTCGAGCACCGGCTGATAGGTGCTGCCGCTGAAAATATGGCGCAATTTTTCGCGCAATTCCTGTTTCCAGGATGCACGGATGGCATGATTTTGCAGGGATTCAAAAACCGATCCGGCAGCGGTTGGTTGTTGGCCGCTAGCTACTGGCAACTCACTACCGACTGTATCCAGATTATCTCTTAACCATTCCCAGCGGGTGCGAACCTCGCGCAGCAATTGTTTGGCATCCTCTGGACGACTGCCCAGCATTTCCTCATAGCCTATTTGTTTGTCGTCCTGATAGTACAGCGGCAATTCGCCAGCAAAAAATTCGTCCAGTGCATCGAGCAGCTTGATCTTGTTGAACAGTGACAGCTCGATGTTGATGCGCTCCACACCGTCGCAGTAATCACCCATGCGCGGCAGCGGGATCACCACGTCCTCGTTAATTTTGAAGGCGTTGGTGTGTTTCGCAATCGCGGCAGTGCGGGCTCGATCGAGCCAGAATTTCTTTCGTGCATCGGCGGATACGGCGATAAATCCTTCGCCATGACGCAAGTTCGCCAGTCGCACGATTTCGGAAGCCGCTGCCGCTGCCGCATCCGCGTCATCGCTGACCACATCGGCTACCAACACCATCTTGGGCCGCGTGCTGCGCCGGGATTTTGTCGCATACCCCACCGCCTTCAGATAGCGTTCGTCCAGATGTTCGAGTCCTGCCAGAAAAACGGGTGATTTGAAATTCGAGGGTTTTGCGCTATTGAGCAGCTCGGTAATCTCGATGATCGCCGGAACCGCTTCACGTACCTGCCCGAAAAACTCCAGACAGACGGTGCGGGTGTGGGTGTGAGCACGATGCAGAATGAAGCGCGCCGACGTGATGATGCCGTCGCAACCTTCCTTCTGAATGCCGGGCAAGCCGGAGAGGAATTTGTCGGTGACATCCTTACCCAGTCCCGTCTTACGGAAGGCGTTGCCGGGTATGGTCAGAATTTCCGGCTCGCCTTGCAGCGTCTTGCCGTCCAGCTCATAGCGACTGATGGAAAAACTCGTGCTCGCCGCATCGTGGATCTTGCCCAGATTGTGGTTAAGACGTACCACTTCCATCCACAAACCATCGGGCGTGACCATGCGCCATGAAGCCAGATTGTCCAGCGCCGTGCCCCATAGCACGGCTTTCTTGCCACCAGCATTCATCGAAACATTGCCGCCGATGCAGGAAGCATCCGCCGAAGTGGGGTCAACTGCGAATACCAGATTGCTATTCTCTGCGGCTTCCATCACGCGGCGTGTGACGACACCCGCGCCGCAATGGATGGTGGCATAGGACTCGGAAAGGCCCGGCAACACGCGCTGCTCGATGGCGGACAGTGTGTCGAGTTTTTCGGTATTAATGACGGCAGAATGTTTGTCCAGCAACACCGCACCGCCGGTGTAGCCTGTTCCGCCGCCGCGCGGCACGATGGTCAGACCCAGTGCGATGCAGGTGCGTACCATGACCGCGATTTCATCCTCGCTGTCAGGGTGCAACACGACAAAAGGATATTCCACACGCCAGTCGGTCGCATCCGTGACATGGGAAACACGCGCCAGTCCGTCGAACTGGATGTTATCGCGCCGGGTATGGCGCGATAGTTCGCGCAGTGTTTTCTTGCGAAGTTGCAGCGTCTGTTCGAATTCCTCTGAAAAACGATCAACCGCATCGCGCGCAAGTTCCAGCAGGCGCATGACGACCTGATTGCCCTGACGACGTTGGTCGATTGCATTGAGCCGGTGATGCAATGCATCAATCAGTGCCCCGCGCCGTTTGCGATTACCCAGCAGGTCATCCTGCAAATACGGATTGCGCGAGACTACCCATATATCGCCCAGCACTTCGTAGAGCATTTGAGCCGAGCGGCCTGTTTTGCGTTCACCACGCAAGGTGTTAATGACATCCCACGCTTCATCACCCAACAGGCGAAGCACGATTTCCCGATCGGAAAACGAGGTGTAGTTGTAGGGAATTTCACGTAAACGTACGGTCATAGTGCTCCTTGTGGCGAAGACGTTTTGCCTCGACCAGGTTTAATAATTATCTAGCGTGTATTTTACCTGATTGCGGCGCAACGCTCGACCCTGACTGTATTAAGGATAAAATAGCGGCATGAATAATTCGACAAATACTGCACGGGTTTTCTTTGCACTTTGGCCCACTCCCGATGAACGCGGGAAATTTTGCACTTGGCAACAAATGCTACAGGCGCAATGTGGCGGACGTATCATGCGACCGGAAACGCTACATGTCACGCTGGTTTTTCTGGGTGAAGTGCCGGCGAATAGAATGCCGACATTATTAAGCTTGGCTGAAAAAATCAGTACCGGATGTTTTCAGTTGTATTTCGATGAAGTGAAATATTGGGAGCACAATCATATTCTCTATGCTGCAACTGACACGGTGCCGACCGCTTTAATCTGCCTGGTTCAGGAACTTGAGCTGCGTTTGACACTAAATCAATTTGCATTCGATCAACGCGAATATCATCCGCACGTCACCTTGCTGCGCAATGTCCCCCCGCTTACGTTCGTGCCGCAACAAGAACCCAAAATTGAATGGAATAACCATTATTTTGTTTTGTTACAATCCAATTCGAATGGTGGCGTGGCACACTATCGTATTCTGGGACGATATCCCTTATCCAATGCCATGTTGAACGTATGAAACATAGAGAACATAAAATTGCATTTTTGCTGTGTAGCCTGACCTGCTTATCGTCAGTCTTTGCGGGTGACGAAAATACCAGCAATACTGCACCTGACAAGATATTCACCCAGTTGATGTCTGGGAACAACGAAATCAGTGCGGCGATTACGGGGATATTTTCTCAGGTGGCGTGATTTCACTTTTTCAATAGTTCCCTTATCCCATCCACATAGAGCGAACAATGATGCGACCTCAGCGGCTCATCATCCCCCTTCGCTGGTGGAATATTCAGCATTATATCGGCGCTGGGTTTTTTGTATGGCAGTAGGAAAGGAATTGAAATAGGTACTTCTGGGACAGGATCATCTTCATTCGCGTAAGACCGAAATGGAAATCCCCCATTGCGAATGATGTGGGAGAGCTTTCCGAAGCCAGGCTTAGGGCACCCGAAAGTTACTACGAGACTCGGCTTCACGCCGATCTTCGTGAATATGCTAGCGAGAATGTAAGCATGCGCTCCACCAAGACTGTGACCGGTTATGACGTACTTTCTGCCGCCATGATGACCTTGCCGATCTCCAAGGCAGCGGATTCGATGCCAGCCAAGAATCCACGGTGGCACCAGCCGATGATAGGATGATGCTTCGGATAAAACGCATGTCCTCAAACCAGTCTGATGGCGTTTTAGATCCCGAAAAGCTACGATGTCACAGCCGTGGAAGTGATCATGCCTGATCCCGACACAGACGCCGCCCAGATCAAAACGGTAATCCCACTTCGTGCTGTCGTCGTAGATGTCACAGCAGGCACACACCAAATCGTAACCAGTTAACACGCCACCACCCCGTTTTTTTTTAGGATGATGGCGTTCGGCATGGCGGGTCATTAGGCGGTTTTGGCTGCCGCTGAAGCTGCCAATGCCGCCACTTTCGCCTGCAATGCGCTGGCGAGATTCGTGTATAGCGCAGAGAGAGCAGCAGGCGCGACTTTCATCAGCTCAGGCACGAGTTGCGCGATGTCAGCGTTGAACTGTGCCAGGGCTTCGGCCTGCAAAATCGGATGAAGCGGATTCGGGCGCAGATCATCAGGGCCTTGG
>CAWASY010000128.1:0-37633 GCA_963784505.1 uncultured beta proteobacterium
AGCGCGGCGGCCAGATGCGCCACTGCGGTATCGACGCAAATCACCAGATCAAGACAGGCGATGACCGCAGCCGTATCGGCAAAATCCGTTATTTGCGCACCGGTACGGATAAGCGGCAGGTTGTCAGGTGGTAATGCGTCTTCTTCTGCGCCTTTTTGCAGACTGACAAAAATCACGCCTTTAACCCTAGAAAAAGCAGTTGTCCGCAGATTATATGGATTACCACCGATTAAACAGCAAGTTAATAAAAGGCTATGTCACAGTTATTTATTGGCATTACGTAACATCATGAATTTATGGGTTATTTGTAGGGTGGAAAAAGCGTAGCGTTTCCACCGAAAAGCAATGGTGCTCACGCGGAGACGCGGAGACGCGGAGTACGCCGAGAAACCCAAAACCAGAATCAATAAAAATTGTAACCCATTGAATTGTTAATTTTAATTAAAATTATGAAAAATACTCTGGATTTTCTCTGCGTTCTCCGCGCCTCCGCGTGATAATAATAAATTGGAAAAAGCGATTTCAACAGATAACTACGACATAGCCTAATAAAATCCATTCGTTCACCAAACAGGTGAAGCTAATTTTGTTTTTAACAGATTGAAAATCTGTGTGAATCTGCGAAATCTGTGGATTGAACTGCCGGTTTTAGGTTAACCCGCCACTCTGAGCACCAAGCCTTTCAGGTACGCGCCTTCCGGAAACAAGTTCCGCCGAGGCTTCGTCCGGAAAGGGGTAGAGCGCGGCACAGCCGACGATGCGATGGTCGTGTTCCAGCACCACGAATCGCTCGATTTCGCGTTCCAGCAGTTCGCGGCTACGCCGCACCAGTATGCCCTGTTCCTCCAGCGGCACCAGCAATTGCAAAATGCCACCGACATCCTCTATGCTCGCATCGCGCAAGGTATTAAGGGTGGACTCGACCACCATCGTACCGATGCCTTCATTGCTGAACAACTCCTGAAGCACGGCACCATCGGTGTGACGACTGATCAGATGGGTGCGTGCCACACCCGCCTCACAGGCACGAATGGCGCAGGGCAAAAACAGGTTCACATCATCGGGCTGCGCACGCTCGGCAGTTAGCACCGACAGTGCCTGTGTGACGGTCAGCTCCCTGAGCAATTCATTTTTATCATCCTGCACGCCGTCTGTATCCATCAAAAATACCAGCTTGTCCGCGTCCAGCGCGATGGCCGTTGCGGTAGCGACATCTTCCAGCGTCAGATTGAACACTTCGCCGGTGGGCGAATAGCCAAGCGGAGATAGCAGCACAACTTCGCCGAATTCCATACGGTCGTTAAGCGCAGCAACATCCACCTTGCGCACACAACCGGTGTGTTGCAAATCCACGCCGTTGATTACACCGATAGGCTGGGCCGTGATGAAATTGCCCCCTGCCACACGAATATCGGCATTGGCCATCGGTGAATTTGCCAGCCCCATGGACAACCGCGCCTCGATTTCAACCCGCACACGCCCGACCGCCTCCTTGACGGACTGCATGGTTTCAGGATCGGTCAGCCGAATACCCTGATGATAGCTGTCGCCGATATTCTGCTTGGCCAGATGCTGCTCAATCTGCGGACGCGCGCCATGCACCAGCACCAGCCTTATACCCAGCGCAGCCAGCAGATTGAAATCGTGTGTCAGTTCGACGAATTTTCCGTCAGCAACCATTTCGCCGCCAAACGCGATGACAAAGGTCTTGCCGCGAAAGGAATTGATATAGGGCGCCACGGAGCGTAACCAGGCAACGAAATCGGCAGGCGTTGTGTTCGGCATATCAATATCCTTGTTTAATTCTGAATTGGAACATCATGTACCTATTCATCAGAAGTCACCCCATAAGGTTTGCAACGCAGCCAGCCCTGCAACGGCAGCCGTTTCGGTACGCATCACGCGCGCGCCCATACGGATTGGGGTAAAGCCGCAAAGCTGCGCGGTATCACTTTCAGCCTTCGAAAAGCCACCTTCCGCACCAATCAGCAATACCGCAATGCCCTCAGGCTGCTGCTGTTCGTGCAATGAGACCGCCCCCTCGGGCAGCAGTATGAATTTACTATTCTCTTTCGCACGCATCTGCTGCAACCAGACCATGATATCCAGCGGCGGATATATTCGGGGCAGCACATTGCGTCCACACTGCTCGCAAGCCGAAATAACCACCTGCTGCCAGTGCTCGTTGCGTTTGACGGCACGATCTGCAGACAGGCGTGCGACGCTGCGTTCGGTGGACAAGGGCTGGATTTCGCTCACCCCCAGCTCGGTGGCCTTTTGAATGATCCAGTCCATTTTTTCGCTGCTGCACAGCGCTTGCGCCAGCAAAACTGGAAATGGCGATTCACGGCTTGCCTGTATTGGACGAATGTCGCCCACAACCACCTGCTTTCCGCTTATCGCCTCAAGTATGCCGTGACATTCATTGCCCAGCCCGTCGAACAACTGCACTTGATCCCCTGCGCGCAGACGCAGCACGCGACTGGCATGGTGCGCCGCATCTGCAGGCAGATTGAACAAGTCGGTATTAGGCAACGGAGGCGGGCAAAAAAATCGTGGCATGATAAAGTCAATTATAGTGTGGCGTACGGGCGTGATAATATACCGCCTGTGAATATATTGTCAGGAGCTTGAAATGGTCAGTCTGCAACCGCCTTTATGTGACTTCAACTGGAAGGCACCCGATTTCGATCTGATCGGTATAGATGGTGTGCGTTACAGCCTTGCCAATGCATGCGGCAAAAATGGTCTGCTGGTGATGTTCATCTGCAACCATTGCCCTTATGTCAAATCCATTCGTGACCGTCTGGTACGCGACACACGCGAATTGCAACAGCACGGCATCAACAGCATCGCCATCATGTCCAACGATCCGGCAGACTATGAGGAAGACTCATTTGCCAACATGAAACAGGTGTCCGAACAATTTGCCTATCCTTTTCCCTATGTATGGGATGAAACCCAGCAGGTGGCGAAGGAATATGGCGCGGTGTGCACACCGGATTTCTTCGGTTTCAATGCCGATCTTCAATTGCAGTACCGTGGCCGACTGGATGCGTCACGCAAGGAAGCAGTAGCCGATGCGCCGCGTGATCTGTACAACGCAATGCTGCAGGTCGCACAAACAGGACAAGGGCCGCGCGAACAAATCGCCAGCATGGGGTGTTCGATCAAATGGAAAAACGAGTAATGGAAAAAACAATCCTGTCGAAAACCGGTGCGTTCGGCATGAGCGCACTGCTCAAGGCAACCATCGCAGCAGTCCGACTGGTAGCAGCCGAAGAAGTTATGCCGCGTTATCTGAAAGTATCGCACCAACACAAAAGCGATGGCAGCCTGTGCACCGAGGCGGATATCGCAACGCAAACTGCACTGTCCAAGAAATTGCAGGCCATTTGCAATGCGCCGGTGCTGGGTGAAGAAATGACCGAAGCGGAACAACAATCGATATGGCAATCATCACAGGAAGCTCTGTGGTGCGTCGATCCGATCGACGGCACCTCCAACTTCGTGCATGGCCTGCCTTATTTCGCGCTGTCCGTCGCGCTGCTGAGAGATGGCAAGAGCGTGCTGGGGGTGGTGTATGACCCGGTAGCAGATGAAATGTTCGCTGCCGAATCCGGTAAAGGTGCCTATCTGAACGGCGACAAACTGTTCGGACGTATCACGGCACAAACGATCAGCGAAGCACTGGCCAACGTAGATTTAAAACGGTTGAAGCCGGCACTTGCAGCAAAGCTTGCGACCCATCCGCCTTGCGCCTCGCAACGTAATTTCGGCGCAAGCGCACTGGATTGGTGTTATACCGCAGCCGGACGCTATGATCTGTATCTGCATGGCGGACAAAAACTCTGGGATTATGCAGCAGGGATGCTAATCCTGTCGGAGACAGGGGGATACGCCTGTTGCATCGAGAGCGACGATTTTACCGAAGGCGGCATCTGGCAACGTTCAGTGATTGCGGCGCGCAGCCCGATACTGTTCGATGAGTGGAAGCGCTGGATACGCGCACAGTAGCAGCGCCACATTGCAATTTAAGGAATCCACTTGAAAATATTGATACTGGGTGCAGGTCAGGTAGGTTCTACCGTTGCGGAGAGCCTGGTCAGCGAAGCCAACGACATCACGGTGGTTGATCAGGATGCCGCCAAATTGGCGTTGTTGCGTGAACGCCTTGATCTGCGCACACTGGTCGGCAATGCCTCACACCCTGCCGTTCTGGAGCAGGCCGGTATCGCTGATACAGACATGTTGCTGGCGGTGACGCAAAGCGACGAGGTAAACATGGTGGCCTGCAAACTGGCCGCCAGTTTGTACAATACGCCGACAAAAATTGCACGGATACGTTCCGCCGATTTTCTTGCGCGCCCTGAGCTGTTCAACAAGGATAATTTCTGTGTCGATTATTCCATCTGCCCCGAACAGATACTCACCGATTACATAACCAAACTGATCGAATTTCCCGAAGCCTTGCAGGTGTTGCGCTTCTCGCAGGGTCGCGCGTCACTGGTGGCCGTTCGGGCATTCGAGGGCGGGCCCCTGGTGGGCAAACCGCTGAGCATCCTGCACGACAACATGCCGCAGGTGGACACGCGCGTCGCAGCGATCTTCCGCAAAGGCAGCCCGCTCATCCCCGAAGGTAGCACGGTGGTCGAAGATGGAGATGAAATCTTCTTCATCGCTGCAACAGACCATATTCGCAGCGTTCTAAAGGAAATGCGCAGACTGGACAAACCCAGCAAACGTGTGATGATCGTCGGCGGCGGAAACATAGGACGTCGTCTGGCGAAGGCGCTTGAACAGGATTATCAGGTAAAGCTGATCGAATATAACAAACATGCCTGTGAAAGGCTCGCCGCCGAATTATCCAACACACTGGTGCTAAATGGTGATGGTACAGATGAAAAGCTGATGCAGATGGAAAATGTCGGTGAAGTAGACGTGTTCTGCGCCCTCACCAACGACGATGAAAACAACATCATGTCGGCTTTGCTTGCCAAACAGGGAGGTGCACGCAAGGTGATCGCACTGATCAACCGCAGCGCCTACGTCGATCTGCTGCAGGGCGGAAAGATAGACATTGCGCTATCACCTGCCAACGTCACCATCGGGTCACTGTTAGCGTATGTGCGGCAGGGCGATGTAGCTGCAGTTCATTCGCTACGCCGGGGCGCTGCGGAGGCACTTGAACTGATCGTGCATGGCGACCGAAAATCATCCACAGTGGTAGGACGCCGCATCGACGAGATCGACTTGCCCAAGGGCGCGACCATAGGCGCTGTTGTGCGCGCGGAGGAAGTCATCATGGGACACCATGACCTGGTCATTGAGGCGGATGATCATGTGATTGTGTTCGTGATCAACAAGAAAATGGTAAAAAAGGTCGAAAAACTGTTTCAGGTTAGTCTCGGTTTCTTCTGATGGAACGCGCACTTACCGTCATTAACGCACTGGGCCTGATGCTGGTGGTATTCAGTATCGCCTATATCATGCCGGTGATTACCGCGCTGATTTATCAGGACAGCAGCGTGATGCTCGATTTTTTGCTCGCCATGGTATGGACATCTGCATTTGGCGCGCTAATGTGGATGGTAACGCGACGCTACAAGGGCGAACTCTCCATACGCCACGGCTACATGCTGGTCGTTGCAATGTGGGTCGCCATGCCTGCCGTCGCAACTTTGCCACTGTTACTGGTCATCCCCGACCTGTCCTTTACGGATGCCTATTTCGAAACCATGTCCGGCATTACCACCACAGGTTCGACCGTGCTGCTTGGGCTGGATAATCTGCCCCCGGCCATTAATTTGTGGCGACATGAACTCAACTGGCTGGGCGGCATGGGTATCATCGTGCTGGCAGTGGCCGTGTTGCCGCTGATGGGCATTGGTGGTCGGCAACTCTTCAAGGCCGAAACACCGGGGCCGATGAAAGATACCGCGCTGACTCCCCGCATTACCGAGACGGCACGCAACCTCTGGCTGGTTTATTCCGGTATCACGCTAGCCTGCATAGCTTCGCTTAAATTGGCCGGCATGAACTGGCTTGATGCCGTTTGCCATGCATTTTCCGCCATGGGTCTGGGCGGATTTTCCACTCATGACGCCAGCATCGGCTATTACCATTCCCAAAAAATAGAAGCAGTCATGATTATCTTCATGATCATCGCCGTCATGAATTTCTCAGCTCACTTTCTGGCAATCCGGGGCAGAAGTCTGAAGCCTTATCGTGCCGATCCGGAAGCGATCCCCGTGCTCATACTGTTATTGACCAGTTGTTTGGGTATCGCCCTGTTTTTGTGGGCGTGGCACATTTATCCGGATTTTTCGACCGCCTTGCGTCACGCCAGCTTCAACGTGGTGTCCATTGCGACCAGCTCCGGTTACTCCAGCGTGGATTACGCCCAATGGCCCATCTTTGCACCCTTATGGATGATGTTCCTGACGGCGGTCGGCGCGAGCTCCGGCTCAACCGGGGGCGGCATCAAGATGATCCGAACCCTGGTACTGGTCAAACAGGCAGGGCGTGAATTCGTCAAACTGCTACATCCATCCGCCATCAATCCGATGAAAATCGGCGGACAGGTCATTCCAAACAGTGTGGTATTTTCGGTACTTGGCTTCATCTTCCTGTATTTCATGTCCATACTGACGCTCACCTTTGCGCTGCTGATCAGCGGCATGGACTTCCTGTCAGGGCTGACTGCCGTGCTGGCCTCCATCAACAACTGCGGCCCGGGACTGGGTACGGTCGGGCCGTCGAGCAATTATGCAGCGCTGACCGATTTCCAGACCTGGGTGTGCGTTCTGGCAATGCTGATTGGTCGACTGGAAATTTTTACCGTGCTGATCCTGTTTACGCCACAGTTCTGGCGACGCTAGATCGACAAACCATCCTGTGCCATTTGGTGCGATTAGCAATTATTAAACAGAAGACTAGCCTGATTTTTGCCGGGGCCGAGCATTCTGTAAAATTTGTTGCGACTGTTTTAAATCTGCGGATTTGGCATTCGTTTCTAGGTACAATGCACACATGTCAAAATTCAATCTAACTAACAATTTTTTGATCGCCATGCCTGCCATGCAGGAAGGTTTCTTTGCCGGTACGCTGATTTATATCTGCGAGCATGACGAGAACGGTGCACTGGGCGTCGTGGTGAATCGCCCGATCAGCCTGACACTGTCCGACATGTTTAAACAGATCGACATCACGCTGCATCAGTCGGAATTAGCCAGCATGCCCGTACACCTCGGGGGGCCGGTACAGGTGGAACGCGGATTTGTGCTTCACGATACCAGCCAGGACTGGCAATCCACCCTGCGCATCAATGATGCGCTGGCACTAACTACCTCCCGGGACATACTGGAAGCAATAGCTGAAGGTGTCGGGCCTGACAATCTGTTGGTTACGCTGGGATATTCCGGATGGGAACCGGGTCAGCTCGAACACGAGATCAATGAAAATACCTGGCTAACCGTGCCTGCGAACCCGCATATATTGTTCGATCTGCCGGCCGAGGAACGACTGCCTGCTGCAATGGCAATGCTCGGTGTAAATTATTCCATGCTGGTAGAAGATGCCGGACATGCCTGACGCCACCTCGGTAGCCGGAAGCGCACAAACGGCACCCGACAATCTCACGCTATCCTCAATACCAAAGCCTGTGACTGGCATACTGCTGGCATTCGATTTCGGCACCCAGCGCATCGGCGTTGCCATCGGCAACACGATCGCTGCCAGTTCGCGCCCGCTGACCACCATTGCCGAGGAGAAGAATGAGCTGCGTTTTTTGGCAATCGCTGCGCTCATCAAAGCGTGGCAACCCAGCGCACTGCTGGTCGGTCTGCCCTGTAACGAGGATGGCACGCCGCATGAATTGACCGCATTATGCAGGCGCTTTGCCAATCGCCTCAACGGTCGGCATGGATTGCCGGTGATTCTGGTTGATGAACGCTATACGTCACTGGCAGCGAGCGAACAGATGAACCTTGAAGGCATTTATGGCCGCGAGCAAAAAAAACTGATAGACCAATATGCCGCACAGCAAATCATGCAGGCCTACCTTGATGAGCCGGCAGCGTGCTTAACCATAAGCAGAGGAACCACATGAAAAATCCGCAACTCAATTCACACGGCGAACTTCAGCATCTGCTGACCACGGAAGGATTGCCGGTGCGCATCATGCGCGATATTCTGGATCGCGCCGCCTCATTTTTGGACATCGACGAAGGCAGCGAAATCAGGAAAGTACCGCTACTGCACGGCAAGTCGGTTTTCAACATTTTTTTCGAGAATAGTACGCGCACACGCACTACATTTGAAATTGCCGCCAAGCGGCTGTCGGCAGATGTCGTTAATCTGAATATCGGCTCATCCTCCACCAGCAAGGGCGAATCGCTGCTCGATACTGTGGACAACCTGTGTGCGATGCATGCAGACATGTTCGTCGTGCGTCACTCGCAAAGCGGCGCGGCGCATCTGATCGCAAGACATGTCGCGCCCGAGATTCATGTCATCAATGCTGGTGACGGGCGTCATGCCCACCCCACCCAGGCCTTGCTGGATATGTTCACGATCCGTCACTATAAAAAAGAGTTTCACAATCTGCGTGTAGCCATCGTGGGAGACGTACTGCATTCCAGGGTTGCACGATCTCAAATCCACGCGCTGACCACCCTGGGGGTGCCGGAAGTACGGGTCATTGCACCGAAAACGCTATTACCCACCATGGTCGAGAATCTCGGCGTACAGGTCCATCACGACATGGCACGTGGCCTGAAGGATGTCGATGTGGTGCTGATGCTGCGCCTGCAAAATGAACGCATGCAGGGTGCAGCCTTGCCATCCGGGCAGGAATATTTCAAAAATTACGGTCTGACCGAGGAAAAACTCGCTTATGCCAGGCCCGATGCGATTGTGATGCACCCGGGACCGATGAATCGCGGCATTGAAATCGACTCAAGAGTGGCGGACGGTGCGCAATCGGTCATCCTGTCTCAGGTGACCTTCGGGATTGCGGTGCGCATGGCGGTAATGAGTGTATTAGCGGGGAATAAATGAATATCCATATCAAAAACGGTCGACTGATCGACCCCAGAAACAATATCGATACGCAGATGGATGTCTATGTCGCAGGCACGATCATTGCCGGACTGGGTAATGCGCCCGACGGCTTTGTGGCGGAACAGGTAATCGACGCGACAGGGCTGATCATTACGCCCGGCCTGATCGATCTGGCGGCACGTTTGCGTGAGCCGGGGTTTGAGTACATGGCAACGCTCGAAACGGAAATGCTCGCAGCCGTGGCTGGCGGCGTGACCAGTCTGGCCTGCCCGCCTGACACCGATCCACCACTGGATGAACCGGGTCTGGTTGAAATGCTCAAGCACCGGGCGCGCAATCTGCATCTGGCAAAACTCTATCCAGTTGCTGCCTTGACGGCAGGGCTCAAAGGCTGTGAACTGACTGAAATGGCGGAACTGGTGGATGCAGGCTGTGTGGCGTTCAGCCAGGCCGATGCGGCATTGACCGATACGCGTGTGCTGTTTCGCGCCATGCAATATGCCGCCACGTTCGGTTTTTCCGTGTGGCTGCGTCCCCAGGACAACTTTTTGGCTCGTGAGGGCGTCGCTCACGACGGCGAAGTCGCGACGCGTTGCGGCTTGCCGGCCATTCCGGTCATCGCCGAGACCATCGCACTGGCGACGATGCTGACGCTGGCGCGCGAAACCGGCGCCAAGCTACATATTTGTCGAATATCCAGTGCCGCAGGGGTGGAAATGATACGGGCTGCCAAGCAGCAGGGCCTGGCCGTGAGCTGCGATGTCTCCATCAACCACGTGCATTTATCCGAAATGGACATCGGCTTTTTCGATCCCAATTGCCGCCTGAACCCGCCACTGCGCAGTCTGCGTGACCGTGCTGCGCTTCGCGCAGGGCTGCTGGATGGCACCATCGATGCGATCTGCACCAACCACGCACCCGTGGATGAGGATGCCAAACAATTGCCTTTCGCCGAAGCCGAATCCGGGGCGACCGGCATGGAGTTGCTGTTGCCGCTAGTGTTGAAATGGGCACAACAGGATAAACTCACCCTGTCGGAAGCCCTTGCCAGGGTCACGCTGCAGCCTGCACGGATTCTCGGCATCGATAGCGGTCACCTGAGTATCGGTGCCGCTGCCGATATTTGCATCTTCGATCCGGAACAATACTGGGTGGTTGAACCTGCCGCGCTGAAAAGTCAGGGCAAAAATACCCCATTCATCGGCATGGAAGTCAAGGGACGGGTACGTTGCACACTGGTCGATGGCAAGGTGGCCTATCAGGCCTGATCCTGATAATCCATCGTCAGCGGCGCATGATCCGAAAAACGCTGTTCCTTGTAGATCGTAGCTGTATGCGCGCGATGTGCCATTGCAGGCGTGGCAATCTGGTAATCAATGCGCCAGCCGACATCCTTCGCCCAGGCCTGCCCCCGGTTTGACCACCACGTGTAGGCCTCCAGTTCCGGATGTACACTGCGAAACACATCGACAAAGCCCACCTCGTCGAACAATTCGCTCAGCCAGGCGCGCTCCTCGGGCAGAAAGCCGGAATTCTTTTTATTACCACGCCAGTTTTTAAGATCAATCTCGCGATGCGCAATATTCCAATCACCGCACACCACCACTTCACGTCCCGTTGCACGCAATTCGCGCAAATGCGGCAGGAACGCTTTCATAAATGCAAACTTGACACCCTGACGCTCTTCACCGCTTGAACCCGAAGGCAGATACAGGGAGACGACGCTATAATCGGCAAAATCCACACATAAATAGCGCCCTTCCACATCAAATTGCTCGATGCCCAGCCCCACAATTACCTGCTGCGGCATTTCACGGCAATAAATCCCTACACCGCTGTAACCCTTCTTTTGCGCATAATGAAAATAGCCTCGATAGCCATCCGGATTGAGCATTTGCGGGGTCATATCCGATTCTTGCGCCTTGAGTTCCTGCAAACAAATCACATCGGCATCCTGCAGTGCCAGCCACTCATAAAAGCCCTTGCTGGCGGCCGAACGTATACCATTCAAATTGACTGAGATTATGCGCATTAAAAATTTCCAATCGGATAGAGTCGGCGATTATAATGGTTACCATCCATAAATTCATACGCCCACAACTGCCATGTTCAATTTCCGACAGGATTTCATCCGCTTTGCCGTTGACCAGAAAGTACTGCGCTTTGGTGAATTTCAAACCAAAGCGGGAAGAATGTCGCCGTATTTTTTTAATGCCGGCCTGTTCAATGACGGTGACTCACTGCGCAAGTTGTCGCAATTTTACGCACAGGCCATACTGGCATCGGATATTCAATTTGACATGCTGTTCGGTCCCGCCTACAAGGGCATTCCACTGGCAGCGGGCACGGCCATAGCACTGTCCGAACAGGGTCGCAACGTGCCCTATTGCTACAATCGCAAGGAAGCCAAGGATCACGGCGAGGGTGGCAATACAGTGGGCGCAGAACTCAAAGGGCGCGTGCTGATCATCGATGACGTCATTTCCGCCGGCACCTCGGTTCGCGAATCCATTGAACTGATACGCGCAACCGGCGCCGAACCTTGCGCGGTAGTCATCGCGCTCGACCGCATGGAACGCGGCTTGGGCGATTTATCGGCCGTTCAAGAAGTCCGGGAAAGCTATGGTATTCCAGTCGTAGCGATTGCTACACTCGGTGACCTGTTGGGCTTTTTGCAAAATGAGCCAGAAATGCGTGATTATTTAAATGCCGTGCGCTTGTACCGAGAAATTTTTGGAGTTGAAAATGACTAAATCCCCCCTCCTTGCGGTCTTTATTGCCGGATTTTTCTGTAGTTTCCCTGTGGCCGCCAAAATGTATAAATGGGTAGATGACAAGGGCAGGACACACTACAGCGAGGTCATTCCACCCGAATATGCCAATAAGGACCGGCAGATACTCAACAAATCCGGCGTGGTCATCAAGACGCAGGATGTTTTGACGCCTGAAGAAAAACGCGCCAGGGAAGTAGAAGCTAAAAAAACTTCTGATGTCGATGAATCGGCCAGAGAACAAAAATTGCATGACAAATCGCTGACCGACACTTACAGCAACGTCAATGAAATCGAACTTTCACGCAGTCGCAGCATTCAGCAAATAGATGCCCGAATCGACAGCCTAAACTCTCAACTCAAGCCTGCCAAAAGAAATCTGGAGAAAATCCAAAATGACGCCCCGGTCAATGGCAAGGCCGGTACGCCTGCCCTGCAATCCGCACAGGATCACGTAAACGCTTTACAGGCGGATATTGAGAAGTACAAGGCAGAGCGTACTACCGTCAATGAGCGTTTCGATGCGGACAAGGCGCGCTATCAGGAACTGACAGGAAAGTAGGCCGATTCCAATGGGTAAATCCGTCGCACGCCTTCATCCTGTTTATTAGCGCATTCACCCGCAAGCAAGAGGGTGTAAGGGGCGACGTGAAAGTTCAGCTACCTGCAACAGTCATCCCCTCGACCAGTATCGAGCCGCACTGACGCGAACCCTGCACCAGCACATCACTGCCGACGGCTACGATATTGCGATACATATCCTTGAGATTGCCGGCGATGGTGACTTCATGCACCGGATACTGTATCTGGCCGTTTTCCACCCAAAAACCCGCTGCACCCCGCGAATAATCGCCGGTAATGGAATTGACTCCTTGCCCGAGCAACTCGGTCACCAGCAAACCGCGCCCCATGGTTTTGAGCAATCCCGCAAAGTCCAGCGCTCCCTCGCCTGAGGGTTGCAGCATCAGATTGTGATTACCGCCCGAATTGCCGGTCGACTGCAGCCCCAGTTTGCGCGCCGAATAAGTACCCAGAAAGTAACCGCGCAGCACCCCCTCCTCGACAATATGACGGCGTTGTGTTTTCACGCCTTCATCGTCAAAGGCACCGGATGCCAGCCCTTTTTGAATATCGGGCAGATCGGCAATCCGAATATGCCGGGAAAATACCGGCTGATCAAGTTGATCCAGCAAAAATGAAGCTTTACGGTACAGACTGCCGCCGCTCACTGCGCCGACAAAATGCCCCAGCAAACTGGCGGCAACCGATGGCTCGAACAACACCGAAACCTGCATGGTTGGAATCTGCCTTGCGCCCAGACGGCGCACCGTCCGCTCGGCAGCTATGCGCCCCACTTGAGCCGCCGTCAACAAATCACCAGAAGCGCGAGCCACGCTATACCAGTAATCGCGTTCCATCACTTCCTGTTGCTCGGCAATCACCGAGCAACTCAAACTGTGACGCGAACTCGGGTAGCCCGCCATAAATCCCAAACTATTGGCAAAAATGAATTGCGCCTCATGCACACTGACCGTCGCACCTTCGGAATTTTGAATGCGCGCATCCGCACTCATGGCCTCCCCTTCGCATTCCGTGGCAAGCGCGATAGCATCCTCTACCGACAAATCCCAGGGATGGTACAAATCCAGATCGGGAAATTCAGTCGCCAGACTTTCGGCATCCGGCAATCCGGAATATTCGTCCTTTGCCGTATAGCGTGCAATGGACAGCGCAGCATCCACCGTGTCACGCACGGCCTGTGGCGAAAAATCCGAGGTACTGGCATTGCCGCGCTGCTGACCCAGGTAGACCGTGACACCCAATCCCTTGTCGCGATTGTACTCTATGGTTTCAACCTCGCCCTGTCGCACGGTGACTGCCTGACCAAACCCTTCGGATATTTCAGCCGCAGCGGCCGTCGCTCCCTGAGCTTTGGCATAGTCCAACATATCCTGAGCGATGTTACGCAATGTATCTGCATTATTGGAAAATCGTTCGGAAATACTGGATTTTGGCGTGATCGACATGAGTTTGTTCATAAGTTCAAGCTGTAAAATGACGAAAGACGTTATCATAGCAGTATCCAACCGTTACATTGCATACCATGAAACCGAACATCCCCAACAATCTGGAAGAATTCCTGCTGGCAAATCCACTGCCTGAAATACCTGCGGAGAAATCCGTCTCACCGGAATCTCGCGCAAAAGTCGCGCCAACCCGTCGCCAGGTACCCGAAGTTGAAGCTGCGGCCCCTGCCACACAAGTTGATTCGCCAGACAACGAAGATCAGGACGAAGACGACGAATATGAAGACGAAGATGACGAGGAGTACGAAGACGAAGAAGACGAGGAGTACGAAGACGAAGAAGACGAAGACGAAGAATCCGGCGAACAGTCGCCCGGTATCGCGCACGAGCCTGGTCGCGGCCTGCGCAGCCTGACCGTCGAAGAAGAGGAAGAACTTCCCCCTAGCAAGACCCAGATCAAGAAACAGATGCATGAATTACGCGATCTGGGTGAAGAATTGACGCAGTTAGGGCGTGATCAAATCACGCAACTCGACATACCCGAATCATTGCGCGATGCGTTGCGAGGCATGTCGCGCATCAAATCGTTTGGTGCACGGCGGCGTCAATTGCAATACATCGGCAAATTGATGCGTGATGTGGATACGGCACCGATTATTGCCAAACTGAATGTCTGGAAAGGAATTTCCCAACAGCATACCGGTTACATGCATCTGATCGAACGCTGGCGTGAACGCCTGATGACGGACGATACCGCACTCAATGAACTGCTGGCAGCCTACCCCGAGACCGATGTTCAACGCCTGCGCACCCTGATACGCAATGCATTGAAAGAAAAAGAAAACAACAAGCCGCCAAAGAATTTCCGCGAAATTTTCCAGGTGCTGCGCGAAATCATACCGGTACCGGTTTAACAACCGACAATACCAAACAAGTACACACAGGAGCCGCATTTGACCGCACTACTTCCACACATCGCCATAGAATCGGGGAAAAATCCACAGTACAGCATCATCTGGTTGCATGGATTGGGTGCGGATGGTCAGGATTTCGTGCCCATCGTGGAGGAGTTGAATCTGGCTGTTGCGGTGCGCTACGTATTTCCGCATGCACCCCGTCGCCCAGTAACCATCAACGGCGGATTTGTCATGCGTGCCTGGTACGACATCGCCTCGGATCAAATCAATGCCCAGCAGGATGCGGCTGGCATCCTGGAATCACAGGCTGCAATCGAAGCACTAATCGATCAGGAACTGTCACGCAGCGTCGAAGCTGCCCATATTTTCCTGGCCGGATTCTCGCAAGGTGGCGCCATCGCCCTGCATACCGGCTTGCGCCAGAATAGGACGCTGGGTGGACTGCTGATCCTGTCCGCCTATTTGCCACTTGCAGAAACGGTTGCCCAGGAAGTCACTGCCATTTCACGCAGCACACCCATCTTCATGGGGCACGGCCGCAATGATCCCATCGTACCCTGCAAGTTGGGCATGGGGTCAAGGGACAGCCTGCTGGCGATGGGATATACGGTGCAATGGCAGGATTACGCCATGCAGCACTCGGTCAATGATTCCGAATTACGCGATATTGAAGCATGGCTCAATAAACAGTTGCTGGTGGCCGCTAGCCACTAGCCTCAAAATTCGTACTCGACTTGCATCCTCAAGGTGTGATTCGGCGCAGCCGTACTGGTGCCAAATAACCAGGCAGCGTTATATTTGATGGCCTGCCGGTTGCCCAATGCAAATTTTCCGAAAATGGCCGGGCCCATACGGTGTATCTGCTGGGCCTGTCCGTACCAGTTATTCCAGCGCCCGACTTCGCCCAAACCCTGCAGACCGAATTCCAGTTCAGGTTTCCAGCGGTATTTACCCTGACACTGATAGGACAGATTGGTGCTATAAGCCACACCTGTCTCGTCCGCCTTGCCAAAGGCACGTTCGAACAATAAGTTGCCATTGAGCTGGAATTTACCGAACTCTGTCTGCAATAGCGGGCCGAAACGTATTTCCCAAGGTGCCAGCCCGCTCAAGGGTGCTTCCAGTTCAGTCAACAAGCCTAGATCGACCGGGTATTGTCCGGTTTCAGTGAGTTGAAATTTATTCTCCCATTCTGCCAGCGTCGAATTCCGATTCCCGTAATACTCCTGCTTCACATACACTTCAGTGAACCACGACTGCGACACGCCATAACCGATCCCCACGCCTGCCACCTGCGCAGCATTGCCGGCAGAACCGTACTTGACACCGATTTCCCGCTCACCTTTTTCGACCGTCGGCGTATAGACATAATCGGCTGGGCCCGCAATTGCAGCCTGCATACCCACAGCCCAGAGCAATGCCATCCTGAACGCCGAGCTCATGCTTTGACCTGCTTCAACGGCAAGTTTGCAGCCCATTTCATGCCGACACCGATACAGACCAGCACGGTGACAAAAAACACCAGTTGCATGCCTGCCGGGCGAGAGTCATAGCCCACCAGACTGTGCAGCAACATGCCAGGCACACTGCTTTCCGGCAATATGACCGAACTGTCCCATAACGGGGAGGCGAGACTAGGCAACAGATCAGCCTGTATCAGAAAATGTGCGGCCTGTGAGGCCATACCCGCTGCCAGCAACAATACCAGCACACTGGTTACCCTGAACAACCCGCGCAGTGACGCGCGCATCAATCCGGCATAAATCGTAAAACCCACTGCGACGCCGAGCGACAATCCAGCCAGACCACCCAGCATCATGGACGAACGCCCCTCGCCGCCCGAGGCAGCGATACCATAAATGAACAGCACCGTTTCAGCGCCTTCGCGCAGTACCGCCAGACCCACGATTAAAAACAGTACCGAACAGGCACGCTGCCCGTCGCGAATATCGCTGCCTATGGTACGCGCACTGGCCGCCAGTTTTGCACCGTGTGTCGCCATCCAGATGTTGTGCCATGCCAGCATCAATACGGCGATACCGAGCAAGGAGGCATTCAGAATTTCCTGACCCAGCCCGCTTGCCATCGATCCGATCACATCCGTGAATGCAGCAATCAACCCTGCACCCGCCAGACCTGCCAGCAAACCGGCAAACAACCAGTATCTGCTACCGGGCACCTTGCGGGTGGCAGCGGCGATAATGCCGATGATGAGGGCCGCTTCGAGCACTTCCCTGAAAACGATGATAGCAGTTCCGAACATGCGTATCTCCTTATCGTGCGATGATGACGCCCTGAGCGGTCGCCGCATTGAATTCACCCGCAAAAGGATAACGCCCTGCCTCCAGCGGCCCGACATACAGCGTAATGCGGCTGTTAGCTGCGATCATTTTTTCCCGGTTCAACGCATGACTGTCAAATTCCTCAGGGGTCGCATCCCGATTATCGATCAGCAATTTTATCTTTTCTCCCGCAGGCACACTCAATTCGGCAGGCTCAAAGTGATGATCCCTGATCGCCAGTGCGTAATCAGCTGCAAGCAGGTTCATAGGTAACAGCAGCGACAGCAACAATACAGATTTCATAACTCTCCCCCGGATTAATGTAAATGATAATCGTTCGCATTTGTACAAATGATAATAGTTCTTATTTGCGATTGCAAACGATTTGATGCATGATAATCAAACTTTATGCGAGGAATTTTAGATGGATCAGCCAGCACACCTGAAAAACGCCGGTCTCAAATCCACCGCGCCCCGACTCAAAGTACTGAGTCTGTTCGAATCCGGTCAAACACGTCACATGAGCGCAGAGGACGTCTACAAACATCTGCTTGCCAGCGGCGATGACGTAGGCCTTGCCACGGTATACCGCGTACTAACCCAATTCGAGCAGGCGGGCCTGCTGGTGCGGCACTACTTTGAAGGCGGGAAGTCGGTTTTTGAACTTAATCAGGGCGCTCACCATGACCATATCGTTTGTCTGCAATGCGGTCAGGTCGTGGAATTTTATGATGCAGCCATCGAAGCACACCAGGAAAAGGCTGCGACCGAGCGGGGTTTCGCAATAAGGGAACATTCGCTGTATCTCTATGCCGATTGCACCAAAGCCTCCTGCCCGAATAAACAGCCAGCGACTAACGACGAATTGCAATGATTCCCTGGCTTGCCGACAATACGCCCTTCCCGCCGCTCGCGCAGGCGTTGACAGAACCGAACGGACTGCTGGCAGCAGGCGGCGAATTGACGCCCGAACGGTTGCTGCAAGCCTATCAAAATGGCATATTTCCCTGGTTCAGCCCGGGAGAACCTGTATTGTGGTGGAGCCCGAACCCGCGCATGGTACTGATCCCAAATGAATTCAGACTGTCAGATTCGCTGGTAAAGGTCCTGCGAAATGGCAATTATCAGGTACGCACCGATACCGCATTTGAACAGGTCATGCGCGCCTGCGCTGCGCCCAGAGGCGTCTCCGGCGGCACCTGGATAGACGATGCAATGATCGCGGCCTATTGCACACTACACGAAATGGGATATGCGCATTCGATAGAAACCTGGCAGGACGACAAGCTGGTCGGTGGCCTGTATGGCGTATCCATTGGACAGATGTTTTATGGCGAATCCATGTTTAGCCGGATCAGCAATGCTTCAAAAATCGCGCTTGCCCATCTGGCGCGGCAACTGCAGCGCTGGCACACCGATCCTCAAACCGGACGGGTAACAGGTCTGATCGACTGCCAGATGCATACGCCGCACCTAGCCTCGCTGGGCGCAAGACTGATTCCCCGCGATGAATTCATGACAAAACTGCAGGAATTGATACACTGTCCTCCTGTCGCCTATTGGCAATTTGATCACGATCTGTATAAATGAGTTCGCTCAACGACATACCCATTTCAGCGCTACACTTTTATCTGACCGCGCCCTATGCCTGCAGCTATCTGCCGGAACAACAAGCGCGTTCACAGGTGGCCGCGCCTGCACATCTGATCAACACCCGCCTGTATTCACAACTGGTGCGACATGGTTTTCGTCGCAGCAGCACACATATCTACCGGCCACGCTGCGATGCCTGCAACGCCTGCATTCAAATGCGCGTACCGGTTCAACAGTTCACCCCTAACCGTACGCAACGGCGCGCCTGGATTCAGCATTCAGCATTGTCCATCACCTTGCACCCGCTCGAAGACAAACCCGAATATTACGCCCTGTATCAGCGCTACCAGCACGCACGCCACCCCGATGGCGGCATGGATAACGACGACCATGATGCTTACCAAACCTTTTTATTACAAAGCCATGTTGATACACTACTGGTAGAATTTCGCGAACAGGGCATACTGCGCATGGTCAGTATCATTGATCTGCTCAGCGATGGACTGTCCTCGGTCTATACTTTTTTCGATCCGGAGTTACCCCGCGCGAGGTTCGGCGTATACAACGTGCTATGGCAAATCGAATTGTGTCGCAAGCTCAATCTGGAATATGTCTATCTGGGATACTGGATCGAAAAAAGTCGGAAAATGACGTATAAAACACAGTATCGGCCGGCGCAAGGTTTGCAAAATGGCGTATGGCAACCGCTCGGGCATAGCCCGACTCAAAATTTCAGGCAATCAGAAAGCGAATCATCATGAAGACACGTTTGGGTATATTCATCGCAGCATTGCTGTTGTTACCTCTGGCCGGACTCTACCTGAGCGGCAACCAGTGGAGCGAGTTGCTGGTTAACGCATCGGAAAACAGCAACAGCGTAACCGCCACACTGCGCACCACCATCCTGCTGCTGCTGTATGCACTGCTTGCCAATCACATCATCAAGCGTATATCCGGCAACGGTCCATTCGATATCCAGCGCAACTACTTTCTGACGATGAGCGTAGCGAGCGCTTTGCTAGGCTGGTTGCTTAGCTATCTGAATCACTTTGTGGACAGCTGGACAGTCGTGCAAGACAATTCGGCTGTCATACAAATCATGATCTACACCCCGCTGTTCGCGCTGCTCGCCCCTGCTGTGCTGATCACCCGCGCCTTGCTGGCAAGCTTCCCCGGACTGCTCAAATTTCTCACCTGCCGCCTGACTTTCCCGGAAATAAACGGCGAAACCGTAGCTCGCATGCTGCTGGCAGTCGCCGTATTCGGGCTGCTTGGCGGCGCGGCATGGCCTGAACACCTGTACGGCTTATTCTGGGCAGCCCCGCTGTTGCTACTGGTTGCCATGCAATTGCTATGGCATGAAAGCACGATATTTTCCAGACTCAAGTCCGGCGACTGGGGGCGTGTCGTTTGCACCGCGCTGTCCGGGATGTTTATCGGCAATCTCGCCGTTGTCAGCTACCAGACCAACGCACCGCTGGATATCAATCTGCCCAGCCTGCTGATCGCTCAGGCAGGTCTGGCGCTGTTTGGTCTGTTGTGCCTGCAACTGGGCGATGTGATCGCAGAAAACTGGCGCGGCAAATCGCGTATCACTCAATTCCAGGAAAAGAAGAAATTCCCCATCCCGGTTGTGGTCAGGAAAAATTGAACATGTACTCACTGTTACGACCGGCACTGTTTGGCCTATCGCCAGAAACGGCCCATCATCTGACTTTGGCTGGATTAAATGCCGCAAAATCGCTGGGGTTGAGCCGCCTTGTTGCACCGCACATCCCAAACGATCCTCGCACCGTAATGGGACTGACCTTTCCCAATCCGGTCGGTCTTGCGGCAGGCCTGGACAAAAATGGTGAGTGCATCAATGGTCTGGCCGCGATCGGCTTCGGATTCATCGAAATCGGCACTGTCACGCCCTTGCCGCAACCTGGCAATCCAGCCCCCCGCCTGTTCCGCTTGCCCGAGGCTTGCGCCATCATCAACCGGATGGGATTCAACAATCAGGGCGTGGATGCACTGATCGAGAATGTTAAGCGCGCCAACTACAAGGGCATACTGGGCATCAACATCGGCAAGAATGCAGCAACCCCCATTGAGAACGCCGCCGCCGATTATCTGATCTGCCTGCGCCGTGTATACGCGCATGCCAGCTACATCACCGTCAACATTTCATCGCCGAATACCAAAAATCTGCGCCAGTTGCAAAATGATGCAGCGCTGGATGACCTGCTCTCGCAACTGAAGTCAGAACAGCAAAAACTGACCGACCTGCATGGCCGTCATGTGCCGGTTGCGCTAAAAATCGCCCCTGATATGGAAGATGAACAGGTGGCACAAATTGCCTCGCTGTTGATGCGGCATCACATCGATGCTGTCATCGCCACCAATACGACCCTGTCACGCGAGGGTGTCGAAAATCTGAATCACGGCAATGAAACGGGCGGGTTGAGTGGCGCACCCGTACGTGACAAATCAACCCGGGTAATCCGCCTGCTTGCCCATCACCTGCAAGGCGCGCTACCCATCATAGGCGTAGGCGGCATCCTTTCGGGCACGGATGCAGTAGAAAAAATCCAGGCGGGCGCATCTTTGGTGCAGCTTTATAGCGGGTTGATCTATAAGGGGCCTGCCCTGATCAGCGAATGCTGTTCGGCCATTCGTTCCATATAGGGACTATCCCCTATTTGTTATACATGAGGGTCAGAGCCATACATGTGCTGCCAGAAATGGTAAAAATTGACCGTTAATCAGAAATAAATCACGATTGTTTCGTACGCTAATAACCTGCCGTCATATAGTTATACCAACAAAGCGGTTGAAGCCGTCTATAAATCATCGGATAATCCGCACCTGATTCTGAAAGCACAATAATGACTGAATATCTGTTGATCTTGCTCAGCGCGGTGTTTGTAAACAACATCGTGATGGTCAAGATACTCGGGCTTTGCCCGTTCATGGGGGTTTCCAAAAAACTGGAAGCCGCTGTTGGTATGGGCGCAGCAACCACTTTCGTACTGACGCTGGCGTCCGGCAGCAGCTATCTGATTAACCATTACCTGCTGGGGCCGGATCTTGCCTATCTGACCACCCTGTCATTTATCGTGGTGATCGCCGGTATCGTACAATTCACCGAAATGGTGATTCAGAAAACCAGTCCCGATCTGTACCAGACGCTAGGCATCTACCTGCCACTAATCACCACCAACTGTGCGGTGCTGGGCATTCCGCTGCTTAACGTGCAGGCAAAACACAACTTCATGGAATCTCTGGTGTTCGGCATGGGCGGCGCACTGGGCTTCACGCTGGTGATGATCCTGTTTGCCGGCTTGCGCGAACGCATGGAAGGCGCGGATGTACCCGGGATTTTCAAAGGCTCGGCCATCGCCATGGTCACTGCAGGGCTGATGAGTCTTTCCTTCATGGGATTTTCCGGGTTGATCAAATAATGTTCAGCGCATTGCTGGTTATGGCATTCATAGCGATCTCGCTAGGCGCAGTGCTGGGTTTTGCAGCGATCAAATTTCGGGTTGAGGGCAATCCGCTGGTCGATAAAATCGATGCCGTGTTACCCCAGACACAGTGCGGCCAGTGCGGCTTTCCCGGTTGCAAGCCTTATGCCACGGCAATCGCTGAAGGCACAGCCGACATCAATCTGTGCCCACCGGGCGGCGAAGAAGGCATACACAAACTGGCCGACCTGCTGGGTATGGAATTCAAACCGTTTGGTGGCGCAACCGTCCCCAAACCAAAATCCGTGGCATTTATCGACGAATCAACCTGTATCGGTTGCACACTGTGTATCCAGGCCTGCCCGGTGGATGCCATCGCAGGTGCGGCCAAGCAACTGCACACCGTGATCGTTTCCGAATGCACAGGTTGCGAATTGTGTGTAGCCCCTTGCCCGGTAGACTGCATAGACATGCAGGTGATTGGAGAAAGTACCGCCAACTGGAAGTGGAAATATCCGGTTTATGAAATCAAGCCCGCAACGAACCCGGGAGCCGCCTCATGAGCCAGTTATTCAAATTTCACGGCGGTGTGCATCCTGCCACCAACAAGTCGCAATCGAACGGAAAACCGATTACCCGAACTGCGCTGCCGAGCAAACTGGTGATCCCGTTACGCCAGCATGTTGGCAACAGCGCAAGATCCATCGTTGAGGTTGGACAGCAGGTCTTGAAGGGACAACAAATTGGCGTAGCCGAAGGCCATTTATCCAGCTCGGTGCATGCGTCCACTTCCGGCACGATTGCCGCTATCGACTTGCAGCAAATTGCACATCCGTCCGGCATTCCGGATATGTGTATCACGGTGATACCCGACGGACGGGACGAATGGGTTGCGCGCACGCCCTGTGAAGACTGGCGTGCACTGTCACATAGCGATCTTCGCCATAGCTTGCGCGATGCAGGGGTGGTGGGCTTGGGTGGTGCGGTATTCCCAAGCGACATGAAATTGTACGCACACAAACACAAGATCAAGACGCTGGTGCTCAATGGCGCAGAATGCGAGCCCTACATCACCTGCGACGACTTGCTGATGCGCGAGCGCGCTGAAGACATCCTGCAGGGCGCAGAAGTCATGCGCACGCTACTGTACGCCGAGCAAGTGCTGATCGGCATCGAGGATAACAAGCCCGAAGCCATTGCCGCCATGCATGAAGCGGTACTCTCCGGACGTCATGAAAACATGAAAGTGATCGCCGTTCCGACCCTCTATCCTGGCGGTGGCGCAAAACAACTGATCCGCGTACTCACCGGCATTGAAGTGGCCGCTGGCGTTCGTTCCACCAATCTGGGTGTGCAATGTTTCAACGTCGGGACTGCCTACAGTACCTGGCGCGCAGTCCGTCATGATGAGCCCTTGATTTCGCGCATCGTTACCGTCACCGGCAATGTGGGGCAACCACAAAATTTCGAGGTACTGATCGGCACGCCTGCGGATGAACTGGTAGCGTTGGCAACTGAACTACCCGGCACCACCGGCTATATCATGGGCGGCCCGATGATGGGTGTATTGTTACCCTCCGTCAAGGTTGGTGTGATTAAGGCCACCAACTGCCTTATCGCAGCAAGCGAACAGCTTTTTCCCACACCGCCCCCTGCCCAGCAATGCATACGCTGCACCCGATGCGCAGATGTTTGCCCCGCAGAATTGCAACCCCAGGAACTGTACTGGTTCTCAAAGGCGAAAAATTTTTCCAAGGCAGAGGATTACCATCTGTTTGACTGCATCGAATGCGGCGCGTGCAGCTATGTCTGCCCGAGTAACATTCCGCTAGTTCAGTACTACCGCTTTGCCAAGAGCGAAATATGGGCTCAGGAAACCGCAAAAAAATCAGCCGATGCAGCTCGCCAACGGCATGAATTCCGCGAGGCGCGGATTGAACGGGAAAAGCGTGAAAAGACCGAAAAACTCGCTGCAAAGGAAAAAGCAGCGCTTGAAGCAAAAGCTCAAAAACCCGAACCTGTTCTTGCTGTAGCCACCCCCATCAATCCGGATGCCGATCCGGAAAGCACCATGCAATTGAAAATTCAGGCTGCCATCGATCAAGCCAAGTTACAGGCTGCGGCTGTTAAACAAAAAAATGTAGAGATTCTGACGCCTCAGCAACAAGCGGAAATCGACGAGATCGAGGCCAGGCGCGCGCGCATCCGCGAGATTGCGCAAGACTCCGCACCTTTGCACCCCAAGGATTAATATGGCTTTTTCACCCTTCATCACCCGCCCGGTTGGCGTATCGCAGATCATGCTCACCGTACTGATGGCGCTGATTCCCGGCATTACGCTATACGTATGGTTTTTCGGCCCGGCGATTCTGGTGTCGATCACCCTGGCCAGCATCACCGCACTTGCGACTGAATCCCTGATGCTCAAACTTCAGAACAAGCCGGTGTTGCCGACCCTAAGAGACAACACCGCGCTACTCACGGCCGTGTTGCTCGCGCTGTCCATCCCGCCATTTGCACCCTGGTGGCTGGTGGTGGTGGGCACCATGTTCGCCATCAGCATCTCTAAACATCTGTATGGCGGCATGGGCAACAACCCGTTCAATCCGGCGATGATAGGCTATGCGGTGCTGATCATCTCATTCCCCATGCAAATGACGCATTGGTTAAGTCCGCACGGGCTCGGAGAAGTAGCACTGAACTTCAAGGAACAATTGAATTATATCTTCATGGGAAATTTGCCGTCCGGCATCAAGCTCGATGCCATCACCATGGCCACCCCGCTGGATACACTGAAAACACAGCTGCACCTGAATGGCAACGTCAAGGCGATCCTTGACATGCCGATTTATGGCCGGCTGGCAGGCCAGGGCAGCGAATGGGTATCAGTGGGTTTTCTGGCAGGCGGCCTGTATCTGATCTCACAACGCATCATCAGCTGGCACATTCCGGCAGCCTATCTTGGCACGCTGTTCGCCATCGCCGGCACCTTCCATTTGCTTGATCCTGCCCACTATGTCGAACCGCTGTTCCACTGGTTCTCGGGCGCGGCGATGATAGGTGCATTCTTCATCCTGACCGACCCCGTAACCAGCCCGACCACACCGCGTGGCAAGCTGGTATTCGCAGCCAGTGCGGCCCTGATTACCTATCTGATACGCGCATTCGGTGGCTTCCCGGATGGCATGGCATTCGCCACATTGCTGATGAACATCTGCGTACCGCTGATCGATGCCTGGACCCAACCCAGGGTATTTGGCAAGAAAGAGAAACAATCATGAGGCGCACGCTGGCGAAAGCCTCATTCCACACCGCACTGAACCTGGCCTTTTTTGCGCTGATCGGCACCGCCATGCTGGCTTTCACCTATAGCCTGACGCATGACCGGATTGCAAAAAGCGAGGAAGCCGCAAAACTCAAGCTGATCGCACAGATTGTCCCAAAAGCCCTGTACGACAATGACATCATCAAGGATACGCAACAAATTGCGCCCGATGCACTACTTGGCAATGATGATCCCACCACAGCGTACCGTGCCCGCCTCGGCTCCACACCCTCCGTACTGGTCATCGAGGCTATTGCACCAGATGGCTATAGCGGGAAAATCACCTTGCTGGTCGCCATCAAAAACAACGGCGAACTGGCTGGAGTGCGCGTCATTTCACACCGTGAAACGCCCGGACTCGGTGATTACATCGACATTGCCAAAAGCGACTGGATCAAGGTGTTTGATGGGACTTCGCTGGCAAAGTACAATGAGGACGACTGGCATGTCAAAAAGGACGGTGGCAAGTTTGATTACATGGCAGGTGCGACTATTTCGCCACGCGCCGTGGTTAAGGCCGTGCACAAAAGCCTGCAGTATTTTGCCCTGCACCACGATGACCTATTTACACTGGTAAAGGAGAATAAAAAATGACCTTTCAGGAATTCAGGGACATCTTTTACAACGGCATGTGGAAACAGAATACCGGCGTAGTGCAACTGCTAGGTATGTGTCCGATTCTGGCGGTGAGCACCTCCGTCGTTAACGGCGTGAGTCTGGGTCTGGCCACGACGTTAGTGATGGCCTTATCCGGTGCCGTCATCGCACCGATCCGCCAAATCGTACCCAATGAAGCGCGCATTCCGGTCTTCATCCTGATCATCGCCGTGCTGGTCACCGTGATCCAGTATCTGATGAATGCCTACATGTATTCGCTGTATATGGTGCTGGGCATTTTCATCCCGCTGATCGTCACCAACTGCATCGTATTGGCACGCATCGAAGCCTTTGCCGCCAAAAACCCTGCACTGCAATCCGCCCTTGACGGATTGGCAATGGGGTTGGGTCTAACCGCCGTCCTGGCTGTATTGGGGGGAATACGTGAAATTTTAGGGCATGGCACCCTGCTATCCGGCATCGACATGGCACTGGGCGCCTCGGCCAAATCATTGGTTTTAACCATCATCCCGGATTACCACGGATTTTTGCTGGCCATCTTGCCCCCCGGAGCCTTCATCGCACTGGGTTTACTCATCGCAGGCAAAAACTGGCTGAATCTGCGCGCCGCACGCAAGGCAGACGGGCCAAATGCTCAGGTCATCCCGGTCGATGGCGGCTGCAGCCCCGCCGCCCATGCATGAACACTGTAAAACGCAGGGCCATTTTTGAGCGCTTCAAGGCGGCTAATCCGCACCCGAAAACCGAACTGGAATACCACTCGCCATTTGAACTGCTGGTAGCTGTAATGCTGTCGGCACAGGCAACCGACATCAGCGTCAATGCCGCAACCCGTATACTCTATCCGGTTGCAAATACACCCGAAGCGATACTCGCGCTTGGCGAGGAAGGTCTGCGCGAGTACATCCAGCGCATCGGCCTTTATAAAACCAAAGCCAGGCATGTGATACAGACCTGCCGCATTCTGCAAGAACAACACGGCGGCATCGTTCCACAAAATCGCCAGGCGCTCGAAGCCTTGCCTGGCGTGGGACGCAAGACCGCCAATGTGATCCTCAACACCGCTTTTGGCCAGCCCACCATTGCAGTCGATACACATCTCTTCCGTCTGGCCAATCGCATCGGACTGGCACCGGGAAAAACCGTGCTGAAAGTGGAAGAAAAACTGCTCAAAGTCATCCCCAGCGAATTTTTGCAGGACGCCCATCACTGGCTGATTTTACACGGGCGCTATATCTGCCGCGCGCGTAAGCCTTTATGCGCCGAATGCCTGATTTACGATTTATGCGAATACAACGGTCGTGGAAAAGTTGCCGACGCTGACTATAGCCACGACCGCCCCCCCTCTCCAACCCTGATAGAACCCCTAGCCAATCGACTAAGCCCGCAAGCGGACAAGTCGCTGGTTATCCCCCACGCTGCAGAAGAAAAACAAACGAATAGTTCCTCGCAGGGATATTCCCCTGCGGGGAATAACTCGCAATCGCTACGCGAGTTTCAAATTATCGACAAGGACCTGTAAATGTTTTTCAATCCAAGCCGTGATGAGGCACGAAATTTCCTGTTTGAAACCTGGCGCAAGCGCCGCGAAAAAGCGCTGCTGACCCCGCTGGAAGATCTGGCCGCTCAACTAATTGAAAAGCACCCCGAATACTTTGCGATGTTTGAAGATCCTGCACGCTATCTTGAACGCGAATATCTGCCGGAACAGGGCGAGGCCAACCCCTTTTTGCATCTGATGATGCATCTGACGATAGAGGAGCAAATATCCATTGATCAGCCGCCTGGCATACGCGCGCACTTTGTACGCCTGACTCACCAGTTCGAATCGGAGCACGATGCGCAACACCGCATGATGGAATGCTTAGGAGAAATGCTCTGGCAAGCGCAGCGCAACCACAGCCAGCCAGATGCATCCGTCTATCTGACCTGCCTGACCGATCAATAGCGGATCAGGGAAGCGCCGAATAAATCAGCCGGACTATTCGCTACGCACCAGCAACACAGGAACGGACGCGCCTCGCACCACCCCTTCGGCGACACTGCCGAACAATAGATGGTTGAATCCGGAACGGCCATGTGTGCCGATAACGATCAAGTCCGCCCCCCAACTGGCAGCCTCGGTATCGATCACCGTCGCAATGCGCTCGCCACCCGCCTCAAGCAACATCGTATCAACCGTAATATCGGCCTGGCGCGCGACTTCTTCGGCCTTGACGAGCGCGCGTTCGCCAATTTTTCGAGTCAGTTCACGCAACTCGGCATAATCGACATAACCCTCGGCACTTAAAAACTGTAGATCGTCGACCACATGCACCAGACGCAGTTGCGCAGGCTGATCATCAATCAGCTTGATGGCTTCATGCAATGCCCTGTCGGAAGTTGAGCTGCCATCAATCGGCACCAGTATGCGTTTGTACATGACGATCTCCTCAGACTAGAGTCAACTTACTATAGATAGAACGCCTGCAATTCTACTCTTTCTGGTAAAGCTTGAAATTATTTCTGCCGTTTTCCTTGGCCTGATACATGGCCTGATCGGCACATTGCGCAAGATGCTCGTCATCTTTGGCGTCGTCAGGATAAATGGCCGCGCCAATACTGAAACTGACAACACGCTGCACCGCTCCCAACGGGTGTGCCACCGCCATTGCCGCCATGATCTTATGCGCAACCGACTCGATGTGCTCAACCGAACCGATTTCTTCGAGCAGAATCATAAACTCATCGCCGCCCTGGCGACAAACCGTATCGGATTCACGTACACAGGATTGCAAACGTCCAGCGACCGATTGCAGCAATTCATCGCCGGCCTGATGACCCAGCGTGTCATTAATGGCTTTGAATTTATCCAGATCGAGGAACATCAGTCCGACTTTACTGTTGCCGCGCTGCGCCACCTGCAAAGCATGTTTCAACCTGTCAGCAAACAGCGCACGATTGGGCAACTGTGTCAGGGAATCGTAATGCGCCAGGAAGTTAATGCGGCGCTCGGCTTCCTTGCGTTTGGTAATATCCGAAAACAGTGCGATGTAATTGATCACTTCCCCATGCACGTTCCTGACTGAACCGATAGACAGCCATTCCGGATAAACCTCGCCGTTTTTGCGCCGGTTCCAGATTTCTCCTGTCCACTGCCCCATTTCCTTGATCGAGTCCCACATCAGCTTGTAAAATTCGGCTGTCTGTTTACCTGAACTGAGCATTTTTGGATTCTTACCGAACACTTCTTGCGAACTGTACAGGGTGATCTGTTCAAACGCCGGATTGACCGTAAGGATACGCTTTTGTGCATCGGTGATCAGGATCGCCTCACTGCTGTTTTCAAACATCTTGGCGAACAATTCCAGCCGCTCATTGGCGCGTTCCAGACTAAGCAGCAAGGCATTGAAAGTCTGCGCCATTTCGCCTATATCCGGATTATGCTCGTCCACATCGGCACGTTTTGAAAGATCATTGTTGCGCTGAATCTCGGACATCGCCAATTGCAACTTTTTCACTGGCTGAACAATATTATCGGTTAGCAGCTTGCGCACCACCCAGTAAATCAGCAGGGACAGAAATAGCTGGATGACAATATGGCCGATCCACATGTATTTCTTAATCTTGGCCAAATTAGCCACATCCTGGCTAAGATCAATATCGACACTCGCCACGCCATTGACACTCCCCTCGACCGCATGGTGACAGGACAGGCAGTTAGTGCCGCGAAAATTCTTTTGTGCGATGAAAGGCACCACCACCCGCAACACGGGCGGCTGACCTGCCACATCGAAGCGCTTGAAGGCTGACTTTCCCGTATTCAGAGCCGTGCGATCCATCTCGTCCTGTGCCTGCTCTTCAGGCAAGCCTGGGCCGAACTGTTCAATCACGGATGATCCGCGCACGATGCGCAAATCCCACACCCCATCGGACTGACGCATTTTTTCCAGCAATAGTTTACGGTTAGCAGGGTCTGATATCGAGCCCGTCAACATCAGCATATTCATGCCGTTGATCAGCCCATCCGCTGCCTCATCCGCACGTTGTTCGGCATGAGAGATGATCTGCTGCTCAAAACGATCCATCACCCAGTTCATCGAAATGATGAGCAGCACAATCAACGCTCCCTGAATCAGGATATGCAGCTTCTGCTGCACCCCCAGGGCACGCCAAAACCTGACAGGCATCTGGATCATTTTTATTTTCCAAAAAGTGGGGGGCGTCCTTTTACAGCTTGATGAAGTGCTCCCGATAATGCTTCATCTCGGCGATGGATTCGTAAATATCCGCCAGCGCCTCGTGCTTGCCGTGCTTTTTCATCCCTTGCGCCACTTCCGGTTTCCAGCGCTTAACCAGCTCCTTCAGTGTGCTGACATCCAGATTGCGGTAATGGAAGTAGTCCTCGAACGCAGGCATCCAGCGCGCCATGAAGCGCCTGTCCTGACAGATCGAATTTCCGCACATCGGAGACACGCGCGCAGGCACATACTCTTTCAAAAATGCGACCATCTGCGCCTCGACTGCGGCTTCATCAAGCATTGATGCCTTGACTTTCTCGATCAGGCCCGATTTGCCGTGCGTGGACTTGTTCCAGTTGTCCATGCCATCCATGATGCTGTCCGGCTGATGCACGACCAGCACCGGTGCTTCGGCAATGGTTTCCAGATTATTGTCGGTCACGACGATTGCGACCTCGATAATACGATCGGTATCCGGATTCAATCCGGTCATTTCCATGTCTATCCAGACGAGGTAATTCTGATTTTGTGCCATAATTCGCCAACCAACATTGAACGGTAAGACCTGTATTGTGTCACAGGCTGACTCACCTCTACCACCGAAACATACAAGAACCATGACGGCATTGCAATTCACGCTATTTTTCATCGCGATACTCACACTCACCACGCTAGCCAAACTCTGGCTGGCGCAACGCCATCTGGCGCATATTGCAGCCAATCGCAATCAGGTGCCGGATGCCTTTAGCGAACACATCGAGCTTGCGAGTCACCAAAAGGCGGCTGACTACACCTCAATCAAGACGCGATTTTCGATGCTTTCCATGCTGTTCGATGCCGCGCTACTGCTGATTTTTACACTGGGTGGCGGCATTGAACTGATTTCAAAACTATGTCAGGGCTGGTTCGACTCAAACTTGCTGCAGGGTATGGCGACGCTGGTGATCGTATTGCTGCTCTCCTCATTGCTTGAAGCACCGTTCAGCCTGTATAAAACTTTCGTCATTGAAGCGCGTTTCGGCTTCAACAAAATGACCCTCGGGCTGTATTTGGCCGATGCGCTCAAAGGCGTGCTGATCGGTGCAGTGCTGGGCCTGCCGCTGCTGTTCGGCGTACTGTGGCTGATGGGCCGCATGGGCGCAAACTGGTGGCTATATGTATGGGGCGTTTGGGTCAGTTTCAACCTGCTGATCCTGTTCATCTACCCTACTTTCATCGCACCGCTATTCAACAAATTCAATCCGCTACAGGATGAGGCGATGAAGCTACGCATCGAAGCCCTGCTATCCCGTTGCGGCTTTACCGCAAGCGGCCTGTTCGTTATGGACGGCAGTAAACGCAGCGCGCACGGCAACGCCTATTTCACGGGATTTGGCAAGACTAAGCGCATCGTATTTTTCGACACGCTACTGGAGCGTCTGTCCATAGAAGAAGTCGAAGCGGTACTGGCGCATGAACTCGGCCACTTCAAACACCGCCATGTGATTAAACGCATCGTTGCCACGTTTGCAATCAGTCTGGTATTCCTTTGGATACTGGGGCAATTAATGCAGACCAGCTGGTTCTACGAAGGACTTGGCGTCCATTTATCAGCTGCCCGCGTGGGCGCAGTTCAGGCAGCCGCCACTGGCAGCGGTCAGGCAGCCATCGCGCTCCTGCTGTTCTTCATGACCATGCCCGTGTTCACTTTTCTACTCGGCCCCATCATGTCGGCCTATTCACGCAAACACGAATTCGAAGCGGATCGTTACGCCGCAACACAGACGCATTCCGCCGATCTGGTCAATGCGCTGGTCAAACTGTATCAGGACAATGCAGCCACCCTGACCCCCGACCCGCTTTATTCAAAATTTTACGATTCGCACCCCCCTGCTGCGGTGCGGATCGCCCATTTGCAGACGCTTTAAAGGAATACCATGAAAACAATCGCTCTCCTGATTTTGCTGTGCACCGCGATGAGCGCTACAGCGACCCCCTTCCCGAACGGCAATGCGCAAAATGGCAAGGCGCTGTTCGATAAATACAAGTGCAACAGTTGCCATTCAGCCATGCTAGGTGGTGATGGCAGCGCGATTTTCACCCGCCCCAATCGCAAGGTGCACGATGCAAACGGCTTGATCGAACAAATCGAGATTTGCAGCGGAAATGTCGGCGCAACCCTGAGCGCACAGGATAAGCAACATCTGGGCGCCTACCTCAACCAGTACTACAAACTGCCATGAGCATCATGCCGGTCTCCACTGCACAGGTCGATGATATCAACGTGAAGTACGTCCCTTGAAGGAGATTATCCAGGGTCGCATCGTCGCCGCCTTCGGTCGCCAGTATCTGGCAAGGCTCACCGATGAAAGTCTGCTGCCTTGCCTGACGCGCGGCAAGAAAAGCAACGTGGTGTGCGGTGACCGGGTCGAGGTAATGCGTAGCGGAGACAATCAAGGCGTGATCGAGCGCATCCATCCCCGCACTTCATTACTGCATCGCTCGGACGCCTATCGTGAAAAACTCATCGCAGCGAATGTCAGTCAGATCATCATCGTCGTGGCTGCCGAACCTTCCTTCAGCGACGAGGTTGTCACACGTTGCCTGATCGCGGCATTTGACCAGAATCTGTCCGTGTTGATCGTGCTCAACAAGTGCGACTTGCCAGATGCAGCCGCCGCCGCGCGTGCTCAATTGGCCCCTTACCGCGCCATCGGCTATACCGTACTGGAATTATCCGCTTTGCAGGATGTCGCGACGTTGCGTCCACACCTTAACGGTCACACCAGCGTGCTGGTCGGTCAATCGGGTATGGGCAAGTCCACACTGATCAACGCACTATTACCGGATGCGCAGGCCGCTACGCGAGAAATCTCCACGGTACTGGATTCTGGAAAGCACACCACCACCCATGCCAAACTATACAAGCTGGATGAGACAAGCAGCCTGATCGACTGTCCCGGCGTGCAGGCGTTCGGCTTGCATCATCTCACCCTGGGTGAGATAGAACAGGGATTCATCGAATTCGCACAATATCTTGGACAGTGCCGTTTCCGCGACTGTCACCATTTGCACGAACCGGGCTGCGCACTGCTGCAAGCCGTTTCCGATGGCCGCATCAACGCCCGCCGCCTTGAATTATTTCAACAGATTGCTGCAAACAAGGCATAGCGAGTCGCACTGAAGCACGGAACAGTTGTCAGCTAAAATCAGTATATTCCATTGTTAAAGACGCGCAATCCATGTCAGAATCCGCTACTGTCACCATTCAGGAATTGCCATGCAAGCAAAAAAAGCAAAAGGACATCCCGTACTGATCATAGGCGCCGGACGTGGCGGTTCCGCCTTGGTAGAAATGTTCCTAGCGGACAATCTGGTTCAGGTGCTGGCCATAGCCGATACCAACCCTGATGCACCAGGACTTCTGCTGGCAAAGCGACACCATATTCCCACCTATACCAATCCTGTTGAAGCAATACAGGCCTGCGCTGATTATCCGGATTGCATCGTCTACAACCTGTCTCACGATGAAACGATAGCCGATGAAGTGAATCGCCTCTTTCCAGGAAAAAGGGTCACCAGCGGCCCCGAGGTCAAACTGTTCTGGCAGATTGTGACGAGCCTCAAGCAAACCAAGATGGATCTGGAAAAAAGCCAGGGGCATCTGCAGGCCATCATACACAACGTAATGGACGGTATTATCACCATCAATGAAGCCGGTGAAATTCAGGGATTCAATCCTGCGGCAGAGCAAATATTCGGTTACTCGCAGCAGGAAGTTTTGGGGGAAAATATAGCCATACTCATACCGACACCTGAGCAAAACGATCGTGATGGTCATTTTTTCCATCAACAACAATTGGTGCAGAACCCGCTACTGAATATGCGCGTCAGGGAAGTGTCCGCTATCCGCAAGAATGGCGAGCAATTCTCCATGGAAATATCCTTGTCGAAAATGGCGATCGCCTCACAGAATTATTTTGTCGGTATCGCGCGCGATATCACGGAACGTAAGCGCGCAGAACTGAAGATAGCGCATCTGGCCCACTACGATTATCTGACCGAACTTCCTAACCGTGCATTATTCATGGACCAGCTTGGACACGCCATCACACTGGCTAAACGCCGCGACTATAAACTTGCTGTACTGTTTCTCGATCTGGATGGCTTCAAGAGTATCAACGACACACAGGGGCACGACGCAGGGGACTTGTTGTTGCAGGGCGTAGCCAAAAGACTGAAAAAAACCATACGCGAATCGGATACGGTAGCGCGCGTGGGGGGTGACGAATTCACGTTTATACTGAACGACTGTGGTTCGGTACAGAGCGCAGGTCAGGTGGCGAAAAAAATCATCGCCATCCTGTCCGAACCATTCAATTTAAAGGGAGAAATCTGCCATATTGGCGGCAGCATAGGCATTTCCATCTACCCGGATAACGCGCAAACCATCGAAACGCTCATCAACCAGGCGGATGCTGCCATGTACCTGGCAAAACAAAACGGCAAAAACAACTACAAGTTTCATCACGAAGTGGCAACACAAACGAAACCCAACAGACCTACCTGATCAGCCACGCAAAACTATTTGATCAATCCCAGCTTCGCCCAGCCCGCATGACCCAGTTTCTCCAGGGTCGCTATATTGACATCGGCGATACGATCCGCATCCGGAAAAGCGTCCACGGCACGATCCACACTGTCTTCCCGCAGCAAGTGCAGCGTAGGATAAGGCGACCGATTGGTAAAATTCTCAATATCATCGACATCTGTTCCTGCAAACTGATACAAAGGATGCAGGCTGGCAACCTGAAACGCATCGTTAAATTCCGCAGCTGCGGTGGCGATATCAACGACATCCAGAAAATCGTTAAAGTCGAGAAAATCAGTCAATACATAAGGATGGATCAGCAAGGTGGTATCAAGTGTTTTTGCATCGCTTGCCTGCAAATGACGTAACTCGGCAATCAAATCGGTGAGCAAGGCCTCCTCCGTTGTGGCATTACTCACCACATAGCGTATCTGTTTCCTGACATGCACTGCCTTGGCAAATGGGCACAAGTTCAAACCGATAACGGCTTTCTCCAGCCAGTCCTGTGTTGCTGCGATGACGGTTTCATTGCTCATAGGTACTTTCATATTGAGGTATTCAAATGGTTTGCGTTAACAATGCAGCGGCATCTCATCCATCAGTGCAATCTGTTCTCGCAATTCCAGTATCCGATCCTGCCAGTAACGCTGGGTATTGAACCACGGGAAGGCGACCTGAAATGCACGGTCATCCCAACGTCTGGCAATCCACGCCGAATAGTGAATCAGACGCAGGGTGCGCAGCGCTTCAATCAGATGCAGTTCGCGCGGCTCAAAATCGCAAAAATCCTCGTAACCCGCAAGTAACTCGCTTAACTGACGCGTCTGCTCTGCGCGCTCGCCCGACAATAGCATCCAGAGATCCTGTATGGCCGGGCCCATGCGACTGTCGTCAAAGTCCACAAAATGGGGCCCGGCATCCGTCCACAATACATTGCCCACATGACAGTCACCATGCAATCGCAGCGATTTTACCTCACCCGCGCGTTCGAAACAGTGCCGCACGCCATCGAGCGCAAGTGCCGCCACGCCGCGATAGACTTCGCGCAGTTCGATTGGAATAAAGTCATGTCCCAGCAGATATTCGACGGGCTCGACGCCAAAATTTTGAATGTTTAGCACTGGGCGATACTGATAGGGCTCAAGTTTGCCTACCGCATGAATGCGTCCGATAAAACGGCCCATCCATTGCAGTGTATCAGCCGAGGTGGCAAACAGGGCCAGCAGCGTGAGGGTGCGGCGGGCGTTGTCGCCCTGGAGAATCTGAAGGCGGCTCATTTCAGCACCGCCTTGGCGATGGCGTCGGTCAGGTCATCGAATTCGCTGTTGGCGCGACGCACGTAGTAGGTGGTGATGGCGATGGTGAACACGATGACACCGAAGCCGATGGGGATGCCCACCGTCATCACGCCTTCGCCCATGCGCTGCGACAGGAACTCCTTGTTGAAGGCCACCAGCACGATGAAGCCGTAGTAGACGACCATCATGGCCAGCGCGAGCCACCGGCCCAGCGGCGCGCTTGGCCCGGAGTTCTTTGTATTCTGGGGTGGGCCGCAATGCGCGCGGCCAAGTCTTGTTCCATGGTGTCGGTCTCCTGGGATGTCGATTCAGGCCGCGAAGGGCCTGCATGCGGACATCCTGGGGCCAGGCACTGACCCAGCTCTGACACCAAACCAACAGGGACTGACGCGGAACTTGTGCCCGGCTTACGCCTGGCCAGAGCGGCGCACGACCCCTGGGCGGGCCTGGCCCTCGCTTTCCCATGTGCCGCTGTCGAACCAGGGGTTGTTCTGCAGGCTGGCGGCGAGCATCTCCATCGCATCAACGCCCCAGAACAGGCGCCCCTTGGCCCGCAGCGTGGGCACCCAACAGGCCCTGGGCCAGGGCCGCCTCGGTGGCCGTGCGCAGCTCGGCCTTGACCTCCTCGGGCAGCGGGTAGCTGCTTCATCCAAGACTGGGGGTTCTGAGTCGCACATTTGGCACTGGCAGCAGCCAAATAGTCACAAAGGTGGTAGAAATCAATCTGACTTTTCACGTTAAGTCTGAAGCCCAAGCAGGGAAAGGATCGTAGCAAGGAGAGATTTTTAGAGGTACAGTAAAGAAAAACTATACAGTGCAGGTCAAAAAAATGCTCGAATGGTGGACGAAAAACTTTGCCAGTTGTCAATTAGGAGATGAGCGATCGCACCCTGGAGAGCGGTCATCAGATTGTCACGACATTTGTGGCACAGGGACCTTTCCTACCTTCGCCGACTTTGTATTCTACTTTCTGACCCTCATTGAGAATAGTATCGCGACCGCCTTGAATTTCCGTAGCATGAACAAAGAGATCTTTGCCTCCATCGTCTTGAAGAATAAAGCCGAAACCTTTCTCGGCATTAAAAAACTTAACTATACCTGTACTCATGATGTCTTTTTTCACTAGGTCAATATTAGTTGTAGCGTAGTATCTCACTTTTCGACCAAAATCTCCGAGCGCATTTAGGACAAGTCACGGTTTCTCCCCATCTGATAAAGCGGATTAGGACGTAGCATTTTTGGAGGTCAATGAAATCTCAATGGTTTGGACATTTTTATTAACGAGACTATAAGGCTTAAAGGACAAAAGTTGTCAAAATTATCCTTTCAAGCCTTACTCCCCATCATAATCTAGGGTTTTTTCTAAGATCGATATTTTGGCGTGATATTTTTTGGTTCAACTCCTGTTGAATTCGAGGAGCAATTCGGTTGAGGATATCTGCTTCTTTTTCTCCACTGATATTACTTCCTATATCAATCCATTTACCGCCAGCATACTGG
>CAWASY010000129.1:0-8411 GCA_963784505.1 uncultured beta proteobacterium
TCTATTTTGGCAACAATGCGGTGTTGCAAGTTCAAAGGAGGAAGCGGGACTAGCAGTTCGACAAATTTTGCAATTGATACGCCACCAATGATGCCGGACATCGAGCTTTCAAATAGTGTCTTAAATATTGGCGTTAGGTAGAGATAAAGACTGAATTTTGATGGAATATTTCCAAAAAGCTCATTAGCGAATAGCTTGTTGCCAAAACAGATGTCACGGGCGGCAAGACCACATTTTTTACCTGCACTTCCGCCTTCAGCACATATCAAAACTGCGCCTTGGTGTGCGACTCTGAATTTCTCTTCACCGACGGGAATGCGGATGCCGTTTTCATAATCTATGGGATCAAGACCATATCCGACATCCTTTGTTGCGATATACGGCAATCCTTTTGCACCAGCATACTTCGCGTCCTTCTCGACGGCGTTGATGCTATTGCCGTTGAAAATATTTCCAATCGTTCCGAGTCGAACCCACTGCCAGCCCTGCGGCAGCGTATTGGGAACTTCCGCTGCATTGATCTCCGGCAGCGGTTTGGGTGCTTTGATCTTGCCTTCCTTCACCAGCCGTTTTTTCTCGGCCTCAATCTCTTTCAGTAATTGGCTGGCGGGTGGATCGTTGGGGTCTTGCGCCATCAGCTTGCCCTGCATCGCCAGCGTAAGTATCAGTTCGCGCAGTTTTTTGATGCCATCCGGCGCGGCAAAGGCGGTATCAAAATGATGTTCGAGCGTTTGGGGCGCAGCTTTATTCATTGCTGCCTTCTTTCTTGAGTGCTGCACGGCCTTTTTCGGTGAGTCGATATTTTTGAGTTGGGCTACGAGGTGAATCAGGTTGAGTCAACTCCAACATCTGGGCATCCAATGCTGGTTGTAAATATTGATAAAGAAATGTTGGGCGATGGAGCAATCCCAAGGACTGCATAACCATTTTTGTGCCGAGTGCTTCGGATTGAAAACACGCGAGCAAGCGCATTACTTGTTCGGTTACTTGTTCGGTTACTTGTTCGGTTACTTGTTCGGTTACTTGTTCGGTTACTTGTTCGGTTACAGGGTGAACGCCATCAATTGGCCCAGCGTACGGCAATATCACGCGAATAAAGCTTTTGCGAATTTCAAAGACTTCTCTGCTGTAAGCCTGAACGATACGCAAAATGCCTGAGCCCAAATGCTCAACGATTTCCAAATCACGAAAGATGCGCATGATTTCTTTGTTGCGCGGGATAGAGCCACCGTTGAAAAAATCGTCGGCTTCCAGCCCGTAAGGCAAGCCGCCCATAGCGGTCACTTCAACCCGATCCGAGAAGAATTCAATTTTCGGGACGGCTCCGTAAGAGTAGTCGTTATGCACAATCGCGTTAATCACCGCTTCGCGCATGGCAATGGAATTGATCATTTCGCGTTCTTGACGCAACGGGTAACCGATTTTGGTGAAAATGGTATTTTCTACATTGACGCGATCGAGAACGGCTTTCAAGGCAGTGATCAGTGAGCAGCGGCCATAGTCTCGGTTTTCAACCAAGTGCATTCGTGTGGTGTCGGTGTATTTGGCGACTTGAATGGACACACCGTTTTCATCCGCCAGCAAATAAGCGGCGTAATTGGGTTTGCCTTCGGGCGTGAGTAGCTCCAAGGTTTTCATAAATGCATCGTTTAAATGCAGCCCCCGCGTTTCGTAATAGATGCGAAGTTGTCCGAAACTTAGGTCATCACGGGGTGACTCCATTCTGCCGATGGTGTTGCGCACGCGCCTGCCATAGAGCGACTCGATCATTTCCTGCGGCATGGGTTCTGCGGCACTGCCCACGCGCAGGAAGCAGCCCTTTTCGGTCATGCCGAATTTCTTGAGGTAGTAGGGTTTTTCCATGCCCCCAGCCACCGTGATACGCACGATGTCTTGTTGCTCGCGCTGCTCGTGGATGATTTCGAACAAGCCCATGATGGAAGGCTGAATGTTGTTTTTGAGGCGATCTTTAATGGCCAGCTGCACAGCATCGCAGTCGGGCAGGCCAACCACTTGGCCTTGGTCATCCAAGCCAATATAGAGAATGCCGCCCTCTTTCCCGTTAAGGAAGGCGACCACCTCTTTTTCGAGGCTGTCGGTCAGTTCGCGCTTGTATTCGATGCGGTGTGATTCCGTCATGGCCTGCCGCCTAATGCCGCCATCAACTCTTGTTTCAATGCCTGCTGTGCCGCATTGAGCTGACGCGAAATTTCCTGATATTCCAGCATGAGCTCGGCAGGATCGCGGTGGTTGATTTCCACTTGATGCGGATTTTTGCAGTCGAGGTTGTAGTTGCGCGCTGCGATGTCCTTAACCGAGATTTTCCATGCCTGCTCCGTTGCCTTGCGGCCTTTGCGTTGTGCGCCACCCCACCATGCTTTCTCCAGATCAAATTCGGCGATGGTTAGCGGTTTGCCGCGTGAATATGACTTGTAGCCTTCTGGGTAAGGATGCTCGAAGAACCAGACATCTTGTGTTGGCGCGCCTTTCTCGAAGAACAGCACGTTGGTTGAAATGCTGGTGTAGGGCGCGAACACGCCCTTGGGCAAACGCACGATGGTATGCAGGTTGAACTCTTCCAGCAGCTCACGCTTGAGGTTGGTTTTGGTGCCTTCACCAAACAGAAAACCATCGGGCAACACCACGGCGGCGCGACCGGTATCGTGTTTAAGCAGGTGCATGATGAGTGCCATAAACAGGTCGGCGGTTTCGCGCGTCTGGTATTTGCGCGGGAAGTTGTTTTCGATGCCGTCTTCTTCCATGCCGCCGAAGGGAGGATTGGTGATGATGATGTCCACCCGATCTTTCGGGCTGTAGTCTTTGAGCGGGCGGCTCAGGGTATTGTCGTGGCGAATATTGCTGGGCACGTCGATGCCATGCAGCATCAGGTTGGTCATGGCCAGCATGTGCGGCAGCGGCTTTTTCTCTACACCGTGAATGCTGGCTTGCAGGATGTTGCGCTGCTCGGCGGTTTTAATTTGTGCCTTGAGGTGGTCGATGGTGCAAGTGAGAAAGCCGCCCGTGCCACACGCGGGGTCGAGCACGCTTTCGCCCAGTTGTGGATTGAGAATGTCCACCATGAATTGGGTGACGGCGCGTGGCGTGTAGTACTCGCCCGCGTTGCCTGCGGATTGCAGGTCGGCAAGTATCTTTTCGTAGATGTCGTTGAACAGGTGGCGGTCAGTCGAGGAGTTGAAATCGACATCGCCTTGAATGCTGTTGATGACTTGGCGCAGCAGCGTGCCAGATTTCATGTAGTTGTAGGCATCCTCGAACACTGAGCCAACAACCTTGCCATGCGGCGACACGCCGGCAGCGGTAGCGAGTTTTTTCAGTGCGGGGAAAAGTGCATTATTCACGAACTCGATCAACTCTTCTCCGGTCATGCCTTCGGCATTTTTAGCCCAGTTGCTCCAGCGGAATCGACTTTCCAGCGGCAACTTGTAGCCGGGAATGGTGAGCTGCCATTCCTGTTCTTTGTCATCAAATATTTTTAGGAACAACAACCAGACGATCTGACTGATACGTTGCGCGTCACCATCAACGCCGACATCTTTGCGCATGATGTCCTGAATGGTTTTGATAAGCGTGCCAATGGACATGGTTCTATCTCTATTCTGTTTTTGTTATGCGCGATAAAGCGCTTGTTCTAGCTCATGCACGGCCTGCTGATACTGATCCAGTCCGCCAAAGCTGCGGATGATTTCGATGGGCGTACCGAATTGGGTGAAAGGCGAAATAGTGAGAATTTGCGTCTCTTCGATCGGCCCCACGCCTTCGTCGGCATATTTATTCAGCAGGGCTTGCAGCACGCGCTGAGCTTGCTCGCCGTAGCGGGTGAAGTAATCGCGCTTCTTAACTTGTTCGGCGCGCTCTCTGCGAGTAAGCGGCGGCATGTCCCATGCCACATGGCAGACTAAATCGAAGGGGTCGCAGTCGCGGCCAATCTCTTCGGCCAGTGCCTCAAAGAAAACGCCCTCGTTGGCTAACGCTTCGATCACCGCTTGCTTCTTATCCGCACTGCTCCAGCGACGTAGAAAATCATCGAGTGAGCTGAATTCTTTTGCCAGTGTTTTGCGGGTGTAGTCTTTCAGCGACTCAGTAATCAGCTTGCCGTTCGCATCAAAGTATTGCACGCGCTCTGAAGCGACTTTTACCTCAACATTGGCGACGACATAACGGCGAATCTTGACACCGTCTTCATCGACATCAGGTTCAGATACGCCTGTCCACGGTGAGTTTTCACCAGCAGGCGGATAGGGTTGATCTTCTGGGTTCGTGCCTGCGTCCGTATCAGGTGGCACTGGGGACTCGTCATTCTTTGGCTCGTAGATTTGTACCGGATCGCCATCGAAATCAGGATCGGCAAATAGCTCGGTGGCTTTCTTGAAATCGATGATGGTGAAGTAATACTTGTCGTAATCTTCATTGATGCGCGTGCCACGGCCAATGATTTGCTTGAACTCGGTCATGGACTGGATGCGCTGGTCGAGCACAATCAGCTTGCAGGTCTGCGCGTCCACGCCGGTAGTCATCAGCTTGGAAGTGGTCGCAATGACAGGATATTTGCTCTCGGGGAAGATGAAGTTATCCAGCTCCGCTTTGCCTTCTTCATTATCGCCGGTGATGCGCATAATGTATTTGTGGTTCTGTGCGACCAGATCGGCATTCTCATTCACCAGCGCCTGACGCATACGCTCGGCGTGGTCGATGTTGTCGCAGAAGACGATGGTTTTGTCGAAGCGGTTGGTCTGCTTGAGGTAATCGCTAATTTTCTTGGCGACTAACTGGGTGCGTTTTTCCAGCACCAGCGTTTTGTCGAAATCCTTCTGGTTATAGATACGGTCTTCAATCTCGTTTCCCAGCTTATCGACCATGCCTTTGTCAGGCCGCCATCCAGCGAGGTCTTTGTCGAGATCGATGCGCACCACTTTGTAAGGCGCAAGAAATCCGTCGTCGATGCCCTGTCTGAGAGAGTAGGTGTAGATCGGTTCACCGAAGTAATCAATGTTGGAAATCTCTTTTGTTTCCTTCGGGGTGGCAGTGAGGCCAATTTGTGTGGCGGCAGAGAAATATTCGAGAATTTCACGCCACGCCGAATCAGCAGCGGCACTTCCACGGTGACACTCATCAATCACAATCAGGTCGAAAAATTCAGGGCTGAATTGCTTGTATATGTTTTGCTCTTCTTCAGTGCCGGTGACCGCCTGATAAAGCGACAGGTAAATCTCATACGACTTATTGGCCTGCCGATTTTTAATTTTGGTCATGGCCGAGCCAAACGGCTTGAAGTCGTTGGTCATGGTTTGATCGACCAAGATATTGCGGTCAGCCAAGAATAGGATGCGCTTCTTGGCCTTAGACTTCCACAGCCGCCAGATGATCTGAAAAGCGGTGTAAGTTTTTCCCGTTCCAGTGGCCATCACCAGCAAGATTCTGTTCTGCCCTTTAGCAATGGCCTCGATGGTTTTGTTGATTGCCAACAGTTGGTAATAGCGTGGAGATTTATTGCTGCCGTCGCTGTAGTAATCCTGCGTGACCAGTTCACTCTGGGTGTTATTCAGGCCGAGATGGTTTGCCCATAATTGCCACAACGTTTCAGCACTGGGAAATTCATGCAGATCAATTTCACGCTCAATAATGCCGTCAGTGGCGATTGTCAACGCCAAATAGAAATGTCCGCTTTCCTGCAAGGTAGAAATGTCCGCTTTTCCTGTTTTCCTTTTACTACGGTGCTGCTCGCTGCCCGTCGTGGGCGGATTTGCCGACGGACATTTTTCTCCAAGGATGATTCGCGGCGGGTTTGTGCTCTGTATTACGTCGCTCCACCGCTTTATCCACTCGCAGATTGACCGATTTACCATCCGCCACATTCGCCTGACGGGGCGGTTTATCCATCACGCTATACGTCAGTTTACGTTTTCGCCAGAGCAGTTCATGACGCCCGTCAAAGTGTTCAAGCACCGTGACTTGCGCGCCTCGCAACCCCAATCCTGCGCCGGTCGTTTTTACCTGCATCAGCTGCTTTTCATACTGGCATGAGAGGTTCTTCGATAGCGTCCTTTTTGTCTGAATAGACAAAGTCTGCACCAAGTTGGCTGGCGTGCCGGGGTAAGCCAGATGCGCATCAGACGGATCTTTGGCGGTCACTGCAAATCGCCGGTTGTGATCCGCAATGTAGCTCGGTAACCAAGCGTTGGCTTGGTTCATGTCGTTGATGCCAGCCAGTCGCATTTCCTTGATCAAGCGATCCTGCAAGGTCTGATTGGCGCGCTCTACACGTCCCTTGGCTTGCGGGCTGTGGGCGTGAATAGAGTCGATCCCCAGTTCACGCGCGGCCCGCGAGAATTGCGTTTCAGCGTCCGGATCAACCACCGCCGCATTGATGCGAAAGATGCTGTGTTTGTCGCTGTACAGCGCCGCCGGCACCCCATACGCCAAGATGTGATCGTGCAGCACGCGCATGTAGTTCAGCGTGGTTTCGGTCGGCGCAAAATGCAACTGCGTCAGTCGTCCGGTGGCATCGTCGATAAACACCAGTAACGTGCAATAGTCGCCACGCCCTTTCAAACCAGTCATGGGGGCTGCCGTCGATCTGAATCAGCTCGCCAAACCGGGCGCGGCGCTCACGCATCGGATGGGCGCACACCGTGCCACCCTTCTTGCTGCGCCAGTAGCCTGCTTTGATCATCATCTGGCGCGTACTCTCAACAGACAGATGCAGATCATGTCGTTCAGCAAGTTTCTCACACGCGAGCGTCGGTCCGAAATCACGGTAGTGTGTGCCGATGAGACCGATGGCGTTCGCGCAGGTAGCTTCATCCAGACGCCTGTTTGATGCACAGCCGCGCTGCCGACTAACCAACCCAGCCAGGCCGTCAACCTGATAACACTTGGCCAGTCGCCGTGTCTGACGGGTGCTGATACCCAGTCGTCGAGCGGCATCCTTGTTAGCCCCAAGTAGTAATGTCCGGTTTCTCCCAATTAGAAATGTCCGCTGGTGATTAAACTCACCGCTGTTAAAACAGTGGCGGATATTTTAAAGATGGACAAGCTCATGAGCCACAAAGAAGTGAAACGCGCCCAAGTATTGGATCTACTGAAGGAACGCAAAATCAGCCAGCAGGATGCCGCTCGACGACTGGGTATCAGCACCCGTCAGACACGGCGACTGGCCAAGTGTTATCAGGTTGACGGCCTGGCTGGGTTGGTTAGTCGGCAGCGCGGCTGTGCATCAAACAGGCGTCTGGATGAAGCTACCTGCGCGAACGCCATCGGTCTCATCGGCACACACTACCGTGATTTCGGACCGACGCTCGCGTGTGAGAAACTTGCTGAACGACATGATCTGCATCTGTCTGTTGAGAGTACGCGCCAGATGATGATCAAAGCAGGCTACTGGCGCAGCAAGAAGGGTGGCACGGTGTGCGCCCATCCGATGCGTGAGCGCCGCGCCCGGTTTGGCGAGCTGATTCAGATCGACGGCAGCCCCCATGACTGGTTTGAAGGGCGTGGCGACTATTGCACGTTACTGGTGTTTATCGACGATGCCACCGGACGACTGACGCAGTTGCATTTTGCGCCGACCGAAACCACGCTGAACTACATGCGCGTGCTGCACGATCACATCTTGGCGTATGGGGTGCCGGCGGCGCTGTACAGCGACAAACACAGCATCTTTCGCATCAATGCGGCGGTGGTTGATCCGGACGCTGAAACGCAATTCTCGCGGGCCGCGCGTGAACTGGGGATCGACTCTATTCACGCCCACAGCCCGCAAGCCAAGGGACGTGTAGAGCGCGCCAATCAGACCTTGCAGGATCGCTTGATCAAGGAAATGCGACTGGCTGGCATCAACGACATGAACCAAGCCAACGCTTGGTTACCGAGCTACATTGCGGATCACAACTGGCGATTTGCAGTGACCGCCAAAGATCCGTCTGATGCGCATCTGGCTTACCCCGGCACGCCAGCCAACTTGGTGCAGACTTTGTCTATTCAGACAAAAAGGACGCTATCGAAGAACCTCTCATGCCAGTATGAAAAGCAGCTGATGCAGGTAAAAACGACCGGCGCAGGATTGGGGTTGCGAGGCGCGCAAGTCACGGTGCTTGAACACTTTGACGGGCGTCATGAACTGCTCTGGCGAAAACGTAAACTGACGTATAGCGTGATGGATAAACCGCCCCGTCAGGCGAATGTGGCGGATGGTAAATCGGTCAATCTGCGAGTGGATAAAGCGGTGGAGCGACGTAATACAGAGCACAAACCCGCCGCGAATCATCCTTGGAGAAAAATGTCCGTCGGCAAATCCGCCCACGACGGGCAGCGAGCAGCACCGTAGTAAAAGGAAAACAGGAAAAGCGGACATTTCTACCTTGCAGGAAAGCGGACATTTCTATTTGGCGTTG